>NZ_CP137560.1:280000-317413 GCF_019249725.2 Segatella hominis | reverse complement strand
ATTAAAAATATAAATTGATTTCTGTTTGCAAAGATACATTATTAATTTGAAATACACAAGGAAATAAGCAAAATTGTTTGCATGTAATCAATATTTTAAGTTATTTTGTGTTTTTAGAAACATGTTTGCATGTTAGCATCAAACAAAAAAGCACGCAATCCATTAATTATCAACGAAATAGTAAATGGAGTGGGGGGTAGTAATGTTTGTATGCATATAAACATGATTACAATATAATTTGCATTTTTGTAGGTATGCAAACATGTAGATTAGTTTTCATATATCTAAGAGTCTGAAGTAAGTGATTGTATTTCACCTAAATAATTACCCATTTCCTTGTGATCACGCCAAACAAATACATCATTGATAAAATCAAGCAATTTTTCGTGTAACAACAAAATCTGATTTTTCAAATCAAAATGGTATTCATCCTCTTCTGCAAAAGATTCTGCCTGCAAGTTTAGATCATCTAGGTTATCTAAAAGCTTACAAAGTTTCAGATAAACCTGCTGATAATATTTCCTTTTTTCTAACTCCTGCTGATTTTTGTGCGACAAACAATACAACAATGTCGTATATTATGTATTTTTAACCAAACTAAGACTATCGGTCTCTTTATAATTTATAAAACTGTCGCAACAGTATGTTAATCGCTGATATTCAATACTTTACGTATTCTATTACGACATAAATATAAAGTTTAAATGCTTAAAATTAATTATATTTACGACATTATAATAAGTTAATAGTTGCAAATGCTTTCATCTTTTAAAGGCTTATTTTTAATACAGTCTGGTTACTTAAGTTTCCATATGAACTTATCTATTTGATTATCTGATAGTTAGATATAAAACAGTAAATTTCACTTTAAAGTATGCTGATTATTTGATACGACAATTTTATAAAGTTATTGGTATATCTGCGACAAAATTATAAGAGTTTAATTTTATTGCGACAAGATTATAAATGGGCTTTTATGACGATTGAAATCTGTGGTAAGCTTTATAATTTTGTCGCAAATGAAATTAATATCATGAGAGAAGACTTCTTTTCACATTTTGATGAAATACATGAACGGAAATTCTTTAACTAATTGATATAAAGCTTATTATATGTTTCTTGATATGTATTGTTGCGACAAAATTATAAGATTTAACTACTTTATATGTACATTCGAAATGTTTTTATGGTCCTATATTGAGGCTTACGAAAGTAAGCTACGACAAAATTATAAGCTAAAATTATAGTTTGATGTTATTTGAGACTGAATTATAAAGATGTCGCAAATCACTAGTGTCCACTTAAGTTTTTTAACTTTTAATTTTCTTACGATTTCGAACATCATTGCAAGAAATATCAAACAAAGCGGCTTTTAAATTGCAATTGGCTCTATCTAAACGAGACTTGTAACTTAGCTTACTTTCAATTTGTAAGTTTTCCCATTTGGTTGTTTTTCTAACCCATAGAGTCTATAATTTTAGCTTATGTTACTCGAAATCAGACTGTTAATCCAATTGTTAATGGATTTTAGTGGACACCAGTGGTCGCAAATGAATCTATTATATTTATATTTTTGTCGTATATTATATAAATAGGGATATTTTTTAGATAGCTATTGCAGTTGTTAGGTTGGGGTAGGGAGATTTTATACTTTATAATTTTGTCGCAGAAACGATTCTGGAAAGAGTTTTTATTGGAATTATTCTGTCAGTACTAAGCAGATATCTATCAATGCTGCGACAAAATTATAAAGTTATTCCCTTATTTTTAAAGTTCTCATGCATGATGCTCATTGTTATTGAAGGTTATCATACGTTATTTTTAGGATGTAATAGCTCTATTTGCGACAAAATTATAAGGTCTTATACCAAGACGCAGGTTATGTTGAGAGGATTGTGTTTATTTTATAATTTTGTCGCACCTTCTTCTAAAGTTGCATTACTATTTTTATAATTTTGTCGTAGTAAAATGACTTTTCTTTCATTTTTATGGTATAGTAGATGTTATTAATTTAAATTATAAAACAGAAATATACATATTTTAATGCGCATAAAAGTCTGCTTTCTATTTTAGAGGCTTGGCTTCCCAAAAAAGCAGGAAGGGGGGGGAGATTCCAGTAAGATAGGGATAAAAGTACCCTATTTATTACAAGATATATATTATATAATACCTATTTATAGATTAAATTGTCCTGCTCATTTTTATCTTTTTAATTTTGACTTATTATTTTCAGAATTTATAACTTTTTGATGACCAATGATTTACGAATACTATCTGCGACAGATTTATAAGACGTTACGACGAAATTATAAGATGGATATGGACAAAATAATAAAGTTTATTTTCTATCTGCGACAAAATTATAAGGTTTGAGATAAAATCTTAAATTCTTAAAGGTGCGACAAAATTATAAAGGTAATATTGTTGCTTCATTGAAAAGTATTAGATCTCCACATTTTTCTTTCTTCTAAAAGTGGATTTTTTTTTATTTTATTTGCAGGCATGATTTTTTTTCTCTATCTTTACACCCAAATAAGATAATATGGATATGTGCTGATTGATCATTATGAATTTAATAAGGTATAGCTATGAGAAAATTTATATTAATATTTATGACGGTCTTTCTGGTTTCTGGTTTGCAGGCTCAGACTATCAAGGAGACTATTCGGGGAAAGAACGGAGAGTTGCAGGGTACAGCTGTGACTACTGTTCGCGGTAATAAGTCTGTTACTGTATATAAGGACAAATATGGTAAGATTACTGGAAAATCTGAGAGTACTACTAATTCCCAGGGCAAGACTAATATGGTATATCGTGACAAATATGGTCAAAGGACAGGAACCTCCACTACCAGCATTAAGAATACCGGAACGTCTTCTACATCTACCACTGTCTATCGTGATAAATACGGACAGCGTACGGGTACCAGTACCACACGGCAAACAGGTAATTCCTCCAGTACTACTTACAAGGATAAGTATGGAAGAATCCAAAAAAGAGGAAACAGTCAGAGAAAGTAATTTCCATGTATAAGTCATCTGTACAGAGCTTATCATAGTTGTTTTTCAATCCAAGTCATCAGTACTGTAACTTCATATTGCCGTTCTTTTTCTTCTGTCAGCTCTTTCATCGGTGTCTGCTTACCATCATTGGGAATTATGGCAAGTTTGGCAGATAGTGAATTCCAATACGCCATTTTGTCTTACTGACGATGACAGAAATTGATGAAAGTCAAGAAATATAGGCTTTTTTGAAAATATCCCTTCAAAATTTGTGTGCGTACACAAAAAGGCATTACCTTTGCACTTGAAAAGATTGAATAACGATAATTAAAGTAAAGAAAGGGTAACAATTATGATGATTTTTGGAATGACATTAGCTGTATTGGCTATCACATTTGCTGAGATTGTAGAGATCAACAAGAAAATGAATCTTAGCAAGTAAAAAGGCTTGAAGATGAGCATCTTAGGATGCTCAGTATGTGAGCATATATATTAAGGTAAAGATTAGGATAACAGATTTTAAGAGAGAAAGGAACTATATTATGATAGTATTAGGTATGATTTTAGCAATGGTGGTTGCAGCCGTAGCAGAGCTTGGTGCAATAGCCAACAAGAAGAACTTCGCTTAATAGCGATATTCTTCATTTTAGGAGAAATAAGGTTTTCCATATATAAGAGGTAAGGCAGTTGTAGGCAGAAGATGCTTGCAGTTGCCTTTTTCTTTTTATACCATTTGCCATCATCTCATTCTAATAAACTTGAAAAGATAATCTATATGAAAAAATGCCATTCCCCAGTTTTTTGTGGAATATTTCCACACGATTTCCCCATTTTCCACAATCTTTGTTTTTGGCACATATAGTATAACTATCTGATAATCAGCATGTATTGTGTTTTTGTCTTCTTTTGGCACGCAGATTGTGAATATCATTAGTGGGTTCGCCAATGAATCCACAAAGATAGAAAGTAATAAAAATAAATATTCACAATTAAAAACGATAAGATTATGAAAAAGTTCGTATTTGCAGCTATCGCAGCTATTGTAATGGTTTCAGTAAGTAACGTATTTGCATCCAATAAGATGATGAGTAATGCTCAGGTTGCTCCAGTTGACACCGTAGCTCCTGCTACTCCTACAGATTCTTCAGCAGTAAGTACTCCTGTCACTCCACAGGCTGGTGCAGAAGATTCTACTGAGCAGCAAAATCAGGAGGTTGCTACTCCTACAGAAGCAACAGAAGCTCAGGTTTCTTCAGAGCAGCAGGCTGTGGCTGAATAAATTCCAAGATAATGGTCTTTTTTAAAAGCATACTATAGAGAAAAGGGTAGAATAGTTTTCATTGAAAGATTAGGTTTTTAGGATACGTTTTAATTGATTATTGCTAAGTAAATCAGTAACTACAGAATTAGAGTAAATTAGCGAAAAATGAAGTCTGCTGGCAGTAATGCTAGCAGACTTTTTGGGTATAATATTGTATATAAAAACAACAAGATTTCGCACAACATCCTATCGCATTTTGAAGGCGATGAAGAAAGGTAACCATTGAAGACAAGTTAAGAAATAGTCTGCGAAGTTCTATACTTTTTATAAATAAAAGTTTTTGTGTAATAGTTGTTTAATGACTAAAAGCAGACTTTAGGGAGTGCACTGACTACAGTTTTTAAATTTACGTATGGAAACAGTTATGAAAAGTAGTAAAAAGTAAAAAAATAACAGATGTTATAGTTGATTTGTAAGCAAAAATTTGTTTTTATCATCTTTTTTACTTACCTTTGCGCCCAAAGTAGTTCAAGAAGTGAAGAAATACGCAGATAACTGGCGTAAACCGACCTAAATCAGAACTAATAGCTAAAGATATATAATGTAATGCAGACAGTAAAAGAAGAATCGTATCAAGCGATATTTAGAAAGTACTACCCTCGAATGTTTTATTATGCTAAACGTATCGTAGGTGAGGACGCTGCCGATGATGTAGTTCAAGAAGCTTTTCTTGAATTGTGGAATCGTATGGATGCATTGGAGACGGATGTCCCGCAGATAGAATCATACCTCTATAAGACGATTTACTCAAGAGGATTGAATTACTTGAAGCGCTATAAGAAAGTCAATACTGCAGCCATTGAAGATATCAACGAAATGCGTATGTCGTGCTACTTCTCTTCGTTGGGAGATGGAGAACAGGACATGGAAAACATGGAGTTGAGAAGAAAAATCAATCAGGCCATAGGGGAACTTCCTGATAAATGCAGGGAAATATTCGTTTTGAGCTATCTCAAGGATATGAAAAATAGTGAGATTGCTCTGATGATGAACGTATCCGTACGTACCGTTGAAGCTCATATTTATAAGGCTTTAAAGTCTCTTAGGGCTCGTTTGGGAACTTTTTTTGTGTTTTTTATACCTTTTTTATAGGTTATTGAGTAAGTGTTTTCTCAACAATTATTGTTATGGTAATTAATTAGATCGTTAATTAATTAAGGATATTAAGCAAGATTGTTATATGATAAATGAGGAATTAAAGGCGAGATTCTTGGCAGGTGAGTGCACGGAAGAGGAACTCATCGCATTAAGGGATATGTTGAAGAATTCTCCGGAGGAAAAACAAGAACTTTTCAAAGAAGAAAAGTTGAGCGATGAGCTCAAGGCGCAGTTCATGCCAAAGACCCAACTGGTGCTTGCTGAACAGAGAATGCAGGCTAAGATCAGGGAGATGAAGGATGAACAGCAGGCTGAGCATCATGCGCATATAATAGGTATGTGGCGTCGGGCTGCAGCGATTGCTGTGGTCTGCGTATTGGGTGGATTGGCCTGGTTCTATCTCCAGCACAATCCGATTTCTAATATGCAGATGCAGGTGGTGATGGCCAGTGCCGACAATGATACGACGGTTACTTTACCTGATGGAACTAAGGTTTGGCTCAACAAACTTGCTTCCATCAAATATCCGAAAGAGTTTGATGGTTCCGACCGTAAGGTAGAGATAGACGGTGAAGGTTATTTTGAGGTGACCAAAAATCCGCACAAGCCTTTCATCGTAGAGAGCGATGTGATGAGTGTTAAGGTGCTCGGTACCGTTTTCAATTTCCATGTGGATAAGGCTCATCAGCAGGCTTCCGTCAGTTTGCTCGAAGGTAAGGTGAGGGTAGAAGGAAATCATGATGAGGGCATGATCGTCTTGAAACCAGGACAGAAGGCATGTGTGGATGCGCGCTTAGGTAGCATGACGGTTTCTGAAACCGATGTCTATAAGGATGCAATGTGGCATGAGCACAAGACTTCCTTCAATAATGCAAGCGTGAATGAAATTGCCAAGATGCTGGAGAATATCTACGATGTGCAGGTAGTTGTTGATCCTACCATCGATCAGGAGAATACTTACTCCGGTGTCATCAAAGAGAAGGAGACCATCGACTCGGTTCTCGATCTCTTGCAGAACACCCTGCCTATCCACTATCACGTGAAAGGCAGTAAGGTATTTATCACGAAGTAAGGTTTACACCTTAATTATACTGTTATACGAGAAAAAGAGAGCACTTATTCAAAAAAATAATTTTTTGGGTAAGTGTTTTTTTGTTTTTTGCTGTTATATATTTGAAATTAATAACAACAAAAGGTAGTTATAACAACCTAAATGCTAAAAACAAGGATTATGACACATTGGTATCATTTACAAAAAACTAAAACCGCAGCTGCAGCTTTGGCTCTGATGTTGGTTTCCTGTTCCTGGACATCTGTAAAAGCCCAGATTTCGTTGAATGTTTCTCAGACCACTTTGGGAGCAGTCATCCAGAAAATCCAGAAACAGTCTAAATACCAGTTTACTTACGACGACAACTTGGCAAAGATGCAGGTGAATGCCGTTCAGGTGAAGAACGGTAAGGTAGAGGATGTTTTAAACAAGCTCTTGAAGGATAAGGGTGTATCTTATGTGATTAAGGATGGAATCATCTATCTGAAGAAAAAGGAAATTACTACAACTCCAAGCACCCAGCAACCAAGACAGAAACGTACATATAAGGGTACGCTTCTCGATGAAAACAAGGAACCTCTCATTGGCGCTGCCATCCTCGTAAAAGGCACCAATCATCGTGCTGTAACTGATATGGATGGTAATTTTACCATCGAGACCGATGAACCTGCCCCTGTCTTGCAGTTTACATATCTCGGATATAAGACGATGGATATGGCTGCAAAGGAAGGACATAACGTGAACGCACAGATGTTTCCTGACTCTCAGGCGCTGAAGGAAGTGGTGGTTACTGCCCTCGGTATCAAGCGTGAGAAGAAGATGTTGGGATATTCCGTACAGGATGTCAAGGCGGATGCTCTCAATACGACTGGCGACCCTTCTGTGACTGGTGCCCTCGACGGTAAGGTGGCTGGTCTGCAGATGAATACTTCCAGCACGGGTCTCGGCGGTTCTACCAAGATCACTATCCGTGGAAACTCTTCTCTTACTGATAATAACCAGCCTCTTTGGGTGGTAGATGGTGTTCCTTTTACCGACAACCAGAGTTCTGATGCTTCTGCTTATGGCGGATACGACCGTGGTGGCACTTCTCTGGACATCAACCCAGAGGATATCGAGTCTATCTCGGTACTCAAAGGTGCCAACGCTGCAGCCCTCTATGGTTCACGTGCAGGTAATGGTGTGATCTACGTTACAACCAAGAAGGGTAGTCATAAGCAGGGTTTCGGCATCACATACAACGGTAACTTTACTTGGAGTAAGGTGGCTGAAACAATTCCTATGCAGAAGCAGTACGGACAGGGCTCTCAGGGTGCTACGGTTTATAAGACTGATGAGGATGGCAACAAGACGCTTTCCAGCGAGTTGGCATTCGGTGCTCCGCTTGATGGCAGAATGGAACCTTCTTTTCTCGGTGAGAACATCGCTTACCGATATTATGGCGATAAGTTGAAGGATTACTTCAATACAGGTTTCTCTCAGTTCCATACCGTAGCTCTCGGAAATTCTGATGAGAAAGGTCATTTCCGTCTCTCTTTGGGCTTCAACGACAATAAGGGTCTTTTCGATGGAGAGAAATTGGATAAGCTGATAGTTGACCTTAATGCAGGTAGAACTATCAATAAGTATCTTTCTACAGATAGCAAGATTTCTGTTTCTCGCATGAAAGCCGAGAACCGTCCGATGACTGGTCTCAATGGAGAGGTAGCCCAGTTGCTTCTCATTCCTGGCAACGTGCGTTTGCAGGATCTTCAGACTTATACAACTCAGGACCAATTGCATCGCAACTGGTTCGGACCAGATATGCAGTATGCCAACCCATACTATGTTCGTCATCGCTTCCAGAATAGTGATGAGCGTTGGCGTGCCTTCGGTTACTATGGTGCTAATGTCAACGTAACCGACTGGTTGAAGTTTAATGCTAAATATGCTTTCGATTACTATCGCACACGCATCCAGGCCACAGACTTGAGTTTGGGTAACTCTGCTGTGAGCATTCCGGGCAGACACTGGAGCGAGATCGTTACCGATGATAATATGAGCCGTTCGGAGGAAAACAACTTCGAGCACAATATCTCTTTCCTCTTCTTGGGTGACAATCAGGTGACCAAGGATTTGCGCTTGGGTTACAATCTGGGCGCCAACATCATGTACCAGAAGTACGAGTTGCTGAGTGCTGCTACCAAGAATATGTTGGAGAAGGATAATTGGATTTTCAATACAGGTTATCAGTTGACCAATGCCAGTGAGAATGGCCATGAGCGCTCTATGTACTCAGCCTTCGGTTCTTTGCAGTTGGCTTTCCGTGAGTATCTCTCATTGGATCTTACAGCCCGCAACGACTGGTCATCTACCTTGCCAAAGGACAACCGTTCTTTCTTCTATCCAAGTGCAAGTGTGAGCTATATCTTCAGCGATTTCATGCGCTCTATCAACCATCCGTTGCCAGCGTGGATGACTTTCGCCAAGACTCGTCTGTCTTTCGCTCAGGTAGGTAAGGACCCAAATCCATACAATCTCTACAACACCCGTTCTTATACCTATGAGAATGGCATCCGTGTGCCAATTCCACAGACCGTGAAGAAGAACAGCAACCTGAAACCAGAGATCAAGTCTTCCTTCGAGTGGGGTCTTGAGATGAAGTTCCTGGAGAACCGTTTGGGATTTGATTTCACCTATTATTATACCAAGACCAAGAACCAGGCTATGCTTGTAGATGCATCTGCTCCTTGGACACAGCAATGGGTGAATGCAGGTAAGATTACCAACAAGGGTATTGAGCTGATGCTTTACGGCACACCTGTCAAGACCAAGGACCTCAAGTTCGACCTCACCATGAATATTTCCAAGAATATCTCCCGTGTAGATGAACTGGCTAATGGCGTGGATCACATCTACTTTAATGGCGATGGCAACATGCCAGTTAAGGTAGGTGCGAAGGCAGGAGGTAAGTTGGGCGATATCTATGCCAATAACCTCATCAAGCGCGATGCGAATGGTCAGATGGTGATTGGCGAGAACGGTCTTCCGATGCCTGTTACCAGTAGTGATGCAGGCGGAAATCTGGAGCAGTATATCCTCGATCATCCTATCGGAAACATCGAGCCAAAGCTTCTCATGTCTGTTACTCCAAGTCTGAACTATAAGGGTGTAAGTCTCACTGCGATGTTTGATATGCGATTTGGCGGCGATATCGTGAGCGTATCAGAAGGTATGGCTACTGCTGTAGGAACTTCAGAGCGTTCGACTTATCGTGGTGAGTACAAGGAGTTGAATGGTGTGAGCGACTACTATATGGTAGTTCCTGGTGTGACAGCCGACGGACAGGTGAATACCAAGGAGGTAAGTGCACAGTCTTACTATTCCAACATCGGTTTGTACAAGTCGCAGAAGGGTTATGCAGAGATGTTTATCCACAGCGCTTCCTATATCAAGTTGAAGGAACTCGCATTGGGTTACAGCCTGCCAAAGAGCGTGCTCAAGAAGACTCCTCTTACCAATGTGAAGTTGTCATTTGTGGCACGTAATCTCTGCTTCCTGCTGAAACATACACCAGGCAATCCTGATGGAGGTTATGATACTTCTATGTTCTCACAGGCCCTTGACTTTGCCGCAGTGCCATATACCCGCACCTTCGGTTTCTCAGTCAATGTAGGCTTCTAAATACTATCAACTACATCATAAACAGTTCAAGACAATGAAAAAGACGATTATATTCAAGACGATGCTTGTGTCCATGGCATTGGTAAGTTTATCTTCCTGCTATGACATGGATGAGATGAGCAAGAATCCATACGAATTGCCTGATAACACTACTGGCGGCGGTGAAGAGCAGCCTGGTGAAGAGGACAATACCAAGTATGCCGATATCAATATCGACTATAAGGTGAGCAAGGAAGACTCCTTGGCGCTGAAGAGTGAGTTGAGCTCTGCCAACTCTGTTTTCCGCAACTTCCTCTATGAGGGATTTTTCAACGACTATCAGACCACTACCAACCTGAGTCATGACATCTATGCGGGTTTCGTGGCCAACAACCAGCCCAAGCATGCTGGCGCATCTCCTGATTATTCTTATAAAGATGGATGGAGCAGTGCGCGCTGGAGACATTTCTATACCGACCGTAGCAGTGAGTATCGTACCTTGTTGCGTGCCTACAAGTTCAACGAAAATACCAAGAAGTACAAGAACTTGTTCTATGCCACACGTATCTACTATGCGTTCTTAGCACTTGCCAATACCGATACTTATGGCGATATGCCTTTCAAGGAGTATGTGCAGGCCAAGATTCCTGAGACCAACAATGTGTCTTACAACACCCAGGCTGAGGTTTACGATGCCATGTTCCGTATGTTGGAGCAGGCTGTAGACAGTATCAAGCCAACGGATGCAACCCAGATTGGTTATACCACAGACGATATTTGCTATCATGGCGACTGGAACAAGTGGCTTCGATTTGCCAACACCCTGCGCCTTCGCATGGCTTTGCGTATCTCCAACGTAGACCCTGCTCGTGCAAAGCAGGAGGCACAAAATGCTCTTAACAACGAGTATGGACTGATGCAGAGCAACGACGACAATATGCAGATCGTTCCTAAGTATGCTCCTGTAAGCCAAGGTGGTACTGATGACGGTGGTAACGAGCATCCACTGGTGATGTGTAGTGTTTGCTACAATGGTGAGAGTGTGATGTCTAAAGACTTGGAGAACTTCTATCGCAACGCCAGTGAAGGTGGTGCAGAATACAAGATCAAGACAGGCCGTAATAGCTATACCACCAAGAAGATAGACCCACGTTGCTTGGTAAGCTGGTATCGTGGCAAGATGACAGCGAGCACTTTGGAGGCAGGTGAAGATAGCCAGCGTGAAGACTTCGTAGGTTGTGAGCGTGGTGCTCAGGCTCCTGTCATTGACATGGGAACCTTGAATTATTCACTCACCCGTACTGCGCCTAAGAGTCTGGGCAAGAACTTGGATCCTAACTACTTCTTCAGTCGTGAGCGTGCTTACCTCCTCTTGGGCTATGCTGAGTCTGAGTTCCTGAAGGCAGAGGCTGTTTTGCGTGGATGGGCTGGCATGGAACTTACAGGTACCGTAGAGGATTACTATAAGTCTGGTATCAAGGCATCTATGGACTACTACGGCATTGCCAATGACAAGGCACAGGCTTACATCGATGGTGAGAAGGCCCTTACGGGTAAGGTGTTCGAGGGTAGCGACAAGGAGAAGCAGCTTGAAGCAATCATCACCCAGAAGTGGATGGCTATTTTCCCTAATGGTAATGAGGGATGGGCTGAGTTCCGTCGCACCGACTATCCTGCTTTGGCAAATCAGTTGACCAACAATAGTGGAGGTGACGTGCCTATGGGTAAGAATATCAAGCGCATTCTCTATCCTTTCAGCGAGAATAACAACACTTACTTCACTTCTCATCCAGAACTCCAGCAGGTGAATACTCAGGGCACAAGACTCTGGTGGGATGTGGCTGATACCAATGACGCTGACGGCCATCGCCTGCAGCCAAACAATTTCAGATAATCATTCAGACTGTTGTCTATGAAAAGAAAATCAGTTTTGTTCATATTTGTATTCTTCACCTTGATGGCGCAAGCCGTCAGGGTGAATGTACAGAATGCGGTAGATTTCGTGCAGCCTCTCATGGGTTCCGATTCCGACCATGGACTTTCCACAGGCAATACTTATCCTGCCATCGCCATGCCTTGGGGCATGAATTTCTGGGTTCCACAGACAGGAAAGATGGGCGACGGATGGCAATATACCTATGCAGCTAAGAAGATAAGGGGTTTGAAGCAGACGCATCAACCGAGTCCCTGGATTAATGATTACGGTCAGTTTTCATTGATGCCTATCGTGGGCAAACCGGTATTTGATGAGGAGCAGCGTGCCAGCTGGTTCTCTCATAAGGCAGAGAAGGCTACACCTTATTATTATAGTGTCTATCTCGCCGACTATGATGTGACGGCAGAACTCTGTCCTACGGAACGTGCAGCCCTGATGTCCTTCACCTTTCCTCAGACCGATAGTGCTCATGTGGTAGTTGATGCTTTCGACAAGGGCAGCTTCATCAAGGTTCTCCCGAAGGAGCGAAAGGTGGTGGGCTTTTCTACCCGCAATAGTGGAGGTGTTCCTGAGAATTTCAGAAATTACTTCGTTATTGAGTTCGACCATGATTTTGAGGCTTTCGTCAATGTGAAGGATGGTCAATACCAGGGTATGGTTCAGGGCGGTTATCAGGAGGCTTACCAGCAGGAAGGCAATCATGTGGGCACCATCATCTCCTTCAAGATTCGTCAGAGAGGCGAGAAGGTTGTGGCTCGTGTGGCTTCTTCCTTCATCAGTGAGTCACAGGCCTGGCAAAACCTTCAGGAATTGGGACAGGCAGATATGCAGCAGCTCTGCCAGCAGGGTAGAAACCGCTGGAATGAGGTGCTCGGCAAGATAGAAGTGGAGGATGAGGACATTGACCATCTCCGTACTTTCTATAGCTGTCTCTACCGCTCCGTTCTCTTCCCTCGTGCTTTCTATGAGAAGAATGCAGCCGGTGAGGTGGTTCACTACAGTCCTTACAACGGAACCGTACAGAAGGGCTATATGTTTACCGATACCGGTTTCTGGGATACTTTCCGCTGCCTTTTCCCACTGCTCAATCTGATGTATCCTTCTGTGAATGAGAAGATTCAGGCGGGTCTTGCCAATACCTATCTCGAGAGCGGATTCCTGCCAGAGTGGGCGAGTCCGGGGCATCGCGGTTGCATGGTGGGCAACAACTCAGCCTCTGTGGTGGCCGATGCTTATCTTTCCGGTTTACGTGGTTATGATGCAGAGACCCTTTGGCAGGCTGTGGTTCATGGAGCCAATGCTGTTCATCCTGAAGTGAATTCTACCGGACGTCATGGTTTTGAGTACTACAATAAGTTGGGCTATGTGCCTTATGATGTGAAAATCAATGAAAGTGTGGCCCGTACCTTGGAATATGCCTATGATGACTGGTGTATCTACCAGTTTGGCAAGGCGCTCGGCAAGTCGAAGAAGGAACTGAAACCTTTTGCCAAGCGAGCGATGAACTATGAGAAGGTGTTCGACAGGGAGAGTGGTCTGATGCGCGGAAGATTGCTGAATGGAAAATTCCAGTCTCCTTTCAATCCGCTCAAGTGGGGCGATGCCTTTACCGAGGGAAATGCCTGGCATTATACCTGGTCGGTATTCCACGATCCTGAAGGACTCATCCGTCTGATGGGCGGAAAGGAGAAGTTCAACCAGATGCTTGACTCGGTATTCCTTCTCCCTCCTGTTTTCGATAATAGCTATTACGGATTTACCATCCATGAAATCAGAGAGATGCAGGTGATGAACATGGGCAATTATGCACACGGCAACCAGCCTATCCAGCACGCCATCTATCTCTATGATTATAGCGGACAACCTTGGAAGTGCCAGTATTGGGTGCGACAGGTGATGGACCGCCTCTACACACCGACACCAGATGGTTATTGCGGCGATGAGGACAACGGTCAGACTTCAGCCTGGTATGTTTTCTCTGCGATGGGCTTCTATCCGGTTTGCCCGGGTTCAGGACAGTATGCATTGGGTACTCCTTACTTCAAGTCTATGAAACTCCATCTGGAGAACGGACAGCAGGTAAGCATACAGTCGGAAGGTGACGGATGCTATGTTGATGACATGCAGATGAACGGAAAGAAGTATGATCTTAATTATCTTGACCTGAATTCCCTGAGACAAGGTGCGCAGATCTCTTTCCGCCTTTCTGAAAAACCGAATTTGCAGAGAGGTATTCTGGAGTCAGATGCGCCATATTCTTTCTCAAAATTCATGAAATAGTATCATTAAAATATATCTTAAATTCAGAAAATGAGAAGAAGATTATTTCCTATATTATTATTGTTGGCTTGTGTGATAGGTGGAGACTATCCACAAGCCGCTTTTGCTCATGATAAAGCTCAGGCAACCTCCAGTCTGACCCAATTTGTCAATCCAAGAATCGGAACGGGCGGTCATGGTCATGTATTCCTCGGTGCCAACGTACCTTTCGGTTATATCCAGCTGGGACCTACTGAGCATACCCGTGGTTGGGACTGGTGTTCCGGTTATCATCAGTCAGACTCCATTCTCATCGGCTTTGGTCATCAGCACCTCAGCGGAACGGGTATCGGAGAATTAGGCGATGTTGCTTTCCTCCCAGTGACAGATGCTCATCAGAAGGAAGTGCTCTTCCATCATGCCAACGAGAATGTTCGCCCGGGCTATTATGCGGTGAAATTGCAGCAGCCGAATGTATGGGTGGAACTTACTGCCACCAAGCGTGCTGGTTTCCATCGCTATACCTTTGGGGCAGACGTGAAGAAGGCACAGTTGGTACTCGACCTTTTTCAGGGTATCGGATGGGATAAACCTACCGATTATGCGCTGGATGAGGTGAAGGAAACTGCAGTGGCTGGTCATCGCTTCTCTACAGGATGGGCGAAGGACCAGAAGAATTTCTTCGTGGCTGAGTTCTCTCAACCGGTTCAAGTACAACCGCTCGATAGTGGACGCTGGCTGGTTCAGGTGGCAGATGCCACCCGCCCTCTGATGATCAAGGTTGGTCTTTCTGCAGTCAGCATTGCCAATGCCCGACAGAACCTGCAAACAGAGATTCCTGACTGGAATTTCCATCAGGTAGTGGCGCAGGCTGACGAGGCATGGAATCGGGAATTGAGCAAGGTGAAGGTGGAAACTTCAGATTCCATTGCTCGCCGCATTTTCTATACTGCCATGTATCATTCGATGACTGCTCCATCCGTATTCTCTGATGTCAACGGAGAATATCGCGGTGCCGACGGTAAGATGCATCAGGGTGATTTTACCAATTATACCACCCTTTCACTCTGGGATACTTATCGTGCAGCCCATCCGCTGATGACGCTCATCCACAAGGAAATGCTCCCAGACGTGGCAAGTACCTTTATCAACATCTATCGTCAACAGGGCAAACTACCTGTATGGCATCTGATGGGCAATGAGACCGACTGTATGGTGGGAAATCCGGGTATTCCGGTGCTTGCCGACCTGGTGCTCAAAGGATATGTCAAGGATAAGGAGGGAGCCTATGAGGCCATGAAACAGTCGGCATTGCGTGAAGACAGAGGCCTCGGTCTTCTCAAGAAATATGGTTACCTGCCTTATGACAAGGATCCGGAAATGGAGACTGTGGCTAAGGGACTGGAATATGCGCTGGCTGATGACTGCGTGGCGAAAGTGGCCCGACTCTTAGGCAAGAAGGCGGATGCGAAGTATTTCGCAGAACGTGCCCAGAGTTATCGTAAATACTTCGATCCGAAGACCGGTTTTATGCGTGGCATCGGTACCGACGGCAAGTTCCGCGAACCGTTTAATCCATTCTCAGCCGTTCATCGTCAGGATGATTATACCGAGGGAAATGCCTGGCAATACACCTGGCTCGTTCCACATGATGTACACGGACTTGTAAAGCTTTTCGGTAATGAACAGAAATTTGTGACCAAGCTCGACTCCCTTTTCATCGTAACGGGCAATATGGGCGATAATGCCTCTCCTGATATTTCTGGTCTCATCGGACAGTATGCCCACGGTAATGAACCGAGTCATCAGGTACTCTATATGTATAATTATGTAGGTCAGCCTTGGAAGGCAGCCCGTCTTATCCGCCAGACCATGCACGAGATGTATAAGGATGATTTCGACGGTTTGAGTGGAAACGAGGATGTGGGTCAGATGTCAGCCTGGTATATTCTCTCTGCGATGGGACTCTATCAGGTAGAGCCTGCAGGCGGCAAGTATATCATCGGCAGTCCGATCATGGACAAGGCTACCATCAGCTTAGGCGACGGCAAGAACTTCTCCATTATCTGCAAGAACAACAGTCCGGAAAATATCTACGTGCAGTCTGCCAAACTCAACGGCAAGACCTATACCAAGTCGTATATCATGTACCAGGATATGATGAAGGGAGGAACCCTCGAACTCCAGATGGGCAATCAGCCATCCAAGTGGGGAACCCGTGGTGCAGATAGACCTTAAAAGAAATCACAATTTAAATCGAAACATAAATAAACCCAGACAATGAGAAAAACAATATTTGCAATAGCCCTGATGTCGGCAATGTCGGCGATGGCACAAGAGCATGCTGAGGTAGATGTTCATGCCCGCTATACTAAGGTGGTAACACCTGTCAATGGCAAGTATGAGTCCAAGCGTCCGCCTGTAGCTGAGCGTCTCTTTACTTCAGAGGCAGTGGAGAAGAAAATCAAGGAAGTACAGAAACTCCTCAAGAAGAATCCGAAACTCGCCTGGATGTTCGCCAACTGTTATCCGAACACGCTGGAAAGTACGGTGCATTATCGCCAGTTGGCTAATGGCGATGACGATACCTTCGTCTATACAGGTGATATTCCTGCCATGTGGCTCCGCGATTCAGGTGCTCAGGTTTGGCCATACGTAGCCCTTGCCAACAAGGATGAGAAATTGAAGAAGATGCTGCGTGGTGTTATCCTGCGCCAGTTGAAGTGCATCAATATCGACCGTTATGCCAATGCCTATAACGACGGACCTACCGGAGCAGGTTGGCAGAAGGATGATACCGAGATGAAGGCAGAGGTTTTCGAGCGCAAGTATGAGATAGATTCTTTCTGTTATCCTATCCGCCTCGCTTACGAGTACTGGAAGGTAACAGGCGATGACTCCATCTTCGGAGAAGACTGGATGCAGGCTATCGGAAATATCCTCAAGACCTTCCATGAGCAGCAACGCAAGGAAACAGCCAAGGCTTACCATTTTACCCGCATGACCGATCGTGCCTTCGATACCGTGGGCTGGGATGGTTTCGGAGCTCCTGTCAAGCCAGTTGGTCTCATTGCTTCCCTGTTCCGTCCTTCAGACGATGCCACGATTCTTCCGTTCCTGATTCCTTCCAATTTCATGGCGGTTTCTGCGATGAATAAGGCGGCTGAAATCCTGAAGCATGTGGCAGAGAAATCAGAGACTGAGCAGAAGAATAAGGCACTCGGGATTGCACAGGATTGTTCTGCCTTGGCAGCCGAAGTCAATGATGCCCTGCAGAAATATGCAGTCTATGATCATCCTAAATATGGCAAGATTTATGCGTATGAGGTAGATGGTTTCGGCAACCGTCTTCTGATGGATGATGCCAATGTTCCATCGCTTTTAGGTATGGGCTATTTGGGTGATGTTGAGATGAATGATCCGATCTATCAGAACACTCGCCGTTTCGTATGGAGCGAGGACAATCCTTGTTTCTTCCGTGGCAAGGCAGGCGAGGGTATCGGCGGTCCGCACATCGGTTATGATATGCCTTGGCCGATGTCTATCATGATGAAGTGCTTCACAGCCCAGAGTGATGATGAGATTCGCTGGTGCATGAAGACCCTCCTGAATACCGATGCAGGGATGGGATTCATCCATGAATCTTTCCATAAGGATGATGCTTCGAAATACACCCGTGCCTGGTTTGCATGGCAGAACACCCTCTTCGGAGAGTTGGTCATCAAGCTCATCAATGATGGCAAGGCAGATTTGCTCAACAGTCTCTAATCGATTTCCAAAAAAGTCACTAATTGATTTTTCTAAAAAGAAACGACAATGAAAGAAATTAAAATCATAGGTTCTGCTCTTCCCAACATTCCTTGGGAAGACAGACCAGAAGGAAGCAGCGTGCCGCTCTGGCGCTATTCTCAGAACCCTATTATCAAGCGTAATCAGCTACCCGACTCCAATAGTATCTTCAATAGTGCAGTAGTTAAGTTTAAGGATGGTTTTGCAGGTGTATTCCGCTGCGATGACAAGAATCGCCGTATGACTCTTCATGCCGGTTTCAGCAAGGATGCCGTACATTGGGACATTGATGAGGACACCATCCATTTCGAGTGTGATGATCCTGAGGTAGGAGAGTGGGTCTATGGTTACGACCCTCGTGTTTGCCAGATTGGGGATAAGTATTATGTCACCTGGTGTAATGGCTATCATGGTCCTACGATTGGTGTGGCATGGACAGAGGATTTCAAGACTTTCCATCAGTTGGAGAATGCTTTCTTGCCATACAATCGCAATGGCGTGATGTTTCCTCGCAAGATCAATGGCAAGTTTGCCATGCTGAGTCGTCCGAGTGATACTGGTCATACTGCCTTCGGTGACATCTTCTATAGCGAGTCACCTGATTTGGAGTATTGGGGGCATCATCGTCATGTGATGGCTCCTGCAGCTTTCGAGGAGAGTGCTTGGCAATGTATGAAGATAGGTGCTGGCCCGGTGCCTATCGAGACTTCTGAAGGATGGTTGTTGCTCTATCATGGTGTGCTCTATTCCTGCAATGGATATGTTTATGCTTTTGGTGCAGCCTTGCTCGATTTGGATGAACCGTGGAAAGTATTGGGCCGTTCAGGTCAGTATTTGATTACTCCTCAGGAGCTCTACGAGTGTGTAGGAGATGTACCTAATGTCTGCTTCCCATGCGCATCTCTCTGTGATGCAGAGACGGGTCGCATTGCAGTATATTATGGTTGTGCAGATACCGTTACCGGATTAGCCTTCGGTTATGTACCGGAAATCATCGACTTCATCCGCCGTACCAATATTATCAAGTAGAATCTTCAGAAAACATATTGATCTTTTTATGAAAAACGGTGTATTTCATAAAAAGCAGATTTATCAATAAGGCTATAAATTGATGTTAGGTTAAGATGTATTATTTATCTAAAAAAAAGTTGTTTTTAGGTTTAGTTTAGGTTTATTAAAACCGCTATAGTTTTGCGTGAGCATAGCTATAGCGGTATTTTTTTGAATAAAAAATAAAAAAAATGCATTTTGGCTAAGTAGTTTGGTTTTTATTCTTGTTATAAGTGCAGAAAATAGCTAAAAACGAGGAAAAAATCTCAAAAACGGCGAGATACTCAAAAGCAGAAAATAAATTATTAACTATACAATATTAACTTAAACCTTTAAAGTATGAGACTAAATCGACTTTTTAGCGTTGCAATGCTCTCCATTATATTTGGAGGTACAGCAAGTGCTCAACAGCCTTATGGTGGTTGCTGGCATCCGGAACACGTCAAGAACTGGTCCCCAGAAACTGACAAGAATGCCAAGTTCAACCGTTCTAAGGTGCCATTGGCAAAACGTTTCAAGGAGCCTACCTTGATGAAAGCCAATAAAAACCAGTTCTATGAGGGACAGGTATGTAATGCAACCATTCTTTTCCCTACATGTAGTTCTTGCCCATCTCAGGGCGCTAACAACTTCTTGGGATACCAGCCAACTTACTGGCAGTATATGGATAAACTCGTTTATTGGGCAGGTTCTGCCAGCGAGGGTATTATTATTCCTCCACCAGCACCATCTACAGATGCTGCTCACCAGAGTGGAGTGAAATCTCTCGGTCAGATATTCTTCCCTCCTTATGCTTTCGGAGGAAACCAGGCTTGGGTTCGTGAAATGCTTACCAAGGAGAATGGTTCTTACATCTTTGCCAAGAAATTGTATGAAATCGCTAAGTATATGGGCTTCGATGGTTGGTTTATCAACCAGGAGTCTGGTGGCTCTACTCTCTCAGAATGGGCTGGTTTCATCAAAGAGTTTAATGCACTCGCTGATGCAGACGGCAATAGCCACATGGAAATCCAGTGGTACAATGCATCTGGTTCACCAAGTCCAACCATTCTGAAGTCACATAAGAATACTTCTCAGTTCTTGGAGTATGGAGCTAATGGCGATTATCGTGGTCAGGCAAGCCAGCTGGGCTGTACAGAGGAAGAGACTTTCTCTAAGATCTATGCAGGTATCCAGGTGGTAAGTAGTGGTCATACCGGATTCGGTTATTACCTCAACAGATCTATGCCAACGACCGGCCACGTAGGTTCTATTGACTTGTTCTGTCCAGAGGAGCGTATCTGGAAGGATAATGTAAAGAACCTTCTTGGTAGTGATGATACAGGTCCAAGCGCATATGCTGCTATTCAGAAAACCTTTAAAAATGAAGAGCAGATGTGGGTAAATCAGGAAGGTGACCCAACAGTCACATCTACCACATCTTGGCCAGGAATTTCCAACCGCGTATTGGAGCGTTCTACTATCACTAATATGCCTTTCGTCAGCTCATTCTGCGTAGGTGTGGGTAAGCACCGCTTCGTAGAGGGTATCAAGAATGGTACACAAGACTGGTATCATAGTGGTGTACAGAGCATCATGCCAACATGGCGCTGGTGGATAGAGAACAAAGGCAACCTGACAGCTTCTATCAACTGGGAAGATGCTTACAACTTCGGTTCAAGCATCGAGGTGAGCGGAAGCTTGACAACAGGTGATCACCTCATGCGTCTCTATAAGACGATGATTCCTGTAACATCAGGTGGCACTCTCCGTATTGTTTACAAGACCACTACTCCTGGTAGTGTAGAGATGAAGTTGGCTACAGAGAGTTCTGTCAACCCAGATGTAACTCTGACCGATGCTACAGTAACAGAGAAGAACGGCTGGACCATCGCTGACTACGACTTGACATCACTCAATGGCAAGACCATCTATATGATTGCTCTCAACATGAAGGGTGAATCAGAGGTTCCTTATTATGACTTGAAACTCGGTGAGCTCGCAGTATTGCCAGCAGGTTATGCTCCTGCATCTGTCGCAGTAGAGAATCTTGCATCAACCACAACTCTCGGTGCAGAAAAGAACGATGTGCGTCTGACATGGGATTATACCTATAACGATGATTTCGATCACTTCGATATCTATAAGAAGCATGAAGATGGCGAGCGCATCTTGGTAGGTCAGACTCGTGGCGAGGCTTTCTATGTTCCTACATTCGTTCGTAATGGTGTAGACAATTTCCTCGAGATGGAAGTAGTTCCTGTAATGAAGGATATGAAGCAGCAGCCTGCTAAGAGCATCACGCTCAACTATCCTAAGGGTACTGCCCCTGTAGTTACCTTCTCTTTGGGTAAGAGCTATCTCGAAGTAGGTGAATCTACATCTATCACAGCCAAGGGTACAGGTAAACCTACTGCTTGGGAGTGGATTTTGCCAGAGGGCTTGGAGTTCAAGCCAGGTACTCCTACTAATGAGGAGACTATCTTCGTAGTGGCCAAGAAGCCAGGTAAGATGAAAGTTACAGTAAATGTTACTAACGTTGTTGGTACTTCTACTACTACTAAGCAAGTGATCGACGTCATTGCTAAGGAAGATGCTGCAACTGTTTACAACGTAGTACAGAACAAGAAAGTGGTTGCTTTCTCAAACTCTACCAACTCTACTGAGACACCTTGGAAGATTATCGATGGTGAAGTTTATCCATATGAGACAAGCGGTAAGTGGTGTACATTGCAGAGCGACCGTTGGGCAATCTTCGACTGCCAGAGCGCATATCGTATCTATGGTTTCTGCATCTATGATGGTAACTCAGGTCCTGAGTATGGTGTAGATCAGATCAACAACTATAAGATTCAGCTGTCTAACGACGGTGAGAACTGGACAACAGTGGTTGATGCAGAAAACCGTGTAAACGAGAGCGTCAAGACCGACTACATTCCTCCTTTCAAGGCACGTTACGTGAAGTTGATTCCTGAGGCTAACGGTACTCTCCGTATTTGGGAGTTCCAGGTATTCGGTTCTGAGGACAACAATATGTCTCTTTCGGTTCCTTCTTCTGAGATGAAGATGAACGCTGGTGAGACACAGAACATCGTAGTAAGTTACGACTTGAATGGTGATCCAAGAGATCCTAATTTCTCTTGCCGCGTGAAGTCAAGCGCAGGTTTGAAAGTGGGTGCTATCACAGAGGATCAGGCTAATTGCACATTCACTATCCCTGTAACAGCAGGTATGAAGATGGGTGTTGAGAAAGTTACTATCACCGTTGATAATGGTGGTTCATATAAAGAGCGTGTTGTTAATATTAGCATCGACTCTAATACACAGCCTAACATCTTGACAGGTGCTACTGCTGAGGTTCGTCACTATACGGGTGACTACGGATTCGGTGTTGCATTCGACAAGTTCGACATCACAGGCTTGACCGATGGCAACAAGGTGGACGATGCACTTATATCTATCGAGAATCCTTCAACCCATAGAGATGATACATGGGCTATCTTTACTGCTCCAGAAGGCAAGTCTTGGAATCTCTCTAAGGTTGCTATTCACCTCCCTAACAACAACAAGGGTACAAATGATAACGATGAAGAAGGTTTCGTAAACAAGGAGATCAGCATCGCTGTAGGTAACGATCTTGCTAACTTGAAGCGCGTGAAGACATTCTCTGATCTCGGTGAGGTTTCTGAGTTGGAGTACATCTTGCCAGACTTCGAGGAGACTAAGTATATCGCAGTGATCTGTAACTTGAACGCATTCTACTATCCATCAATGGCAGAGGTTGAAGCTTATGAGCAGTTTGCAGCAGCTATGCCAGCAGTAGCTCCAGTAGCAGTGACAGGTTGGAATGTGGATGTTATCGCAGAGGGTAAGCCTTCTAAGAGTTTCAGTGATGATATTCTTGACAACCAGGGTTGGGTATTCTATACTGATGGTGTTCAGAAGGAAGGTGCACTTTGTGGCAGCGATGGTATCGTGACAACAGCGAAGGGAACTCAGTTCCAGATGGCAGACTTCAGTCAGAAGAATGCTCTCACTCTCAGATCTTACTACTCAACTGGTAATCTGAACTTCGTGACTCCAGAGAAGTGTGAGGAACTTTACTTCCTCGTTGTTTCAACCAATGGTTCTGGTAGTCTTGTGGCTTGTCCATATTACACAGACGGAACTCATGGTTATAATGATCGTTTCACTCCTCAGGATTGGTTTGCTGAAACTCCATCGGGTAGCGAAGCTGTATATGGTTTGGGTCGTATTATCACAAAACAGAGCCTTCCATATTACAAAGACGATATCGATACTGGCAAGATTCGTCTCTATGAGTACAGTGTAAAGGTTGATAAGTCTAAGGAAGTGCAGTATGTTGAGTTCACGAAGGGCTATGGTGGTGCAGGTATTATCACTGTCTTGGGTATTTCAAGAAAGGGTACTGGCGGTGTAGCTACTGGCATCGAGAATATCGAGAACCGTCCTGCAGTAAATGCAGCAGAAGGCATCTACACAATCAATGGAGTGAAGATCAACAGCTTGCAGAAGGGCATTAACATCATCAAGATGGCTGATGGAACAACAAGAAAGGTTGTTATCAAGTAAATGAGTATTGCTAAGTAATCAATACAGAAGCAATCAACACAAACAATAAAGGGGGTAGGATTCACGTCCTACCCCTATTTAATATGAAGTATCATGAAGGCTTTATTTCATGATGATCTTGCTGCATACCGACAGTATTTTATAAACATCGCTGGCAGCCTTATTTTATTTATGACAATTTTAATCTCAGCGAATTGAGCACTACGCTGACGCTGGAGAAGGCCATCAGGGCACTTGCCCACATCGGGGTTATCTGGAAATCAATGCCGAAGATATGAAGGACTCCGGCTGCCAGCGGGATGCAGATGATGTTGTAGATGAACGCCCAGAAGAGATTCTGCCAAATCATGTGAACCGTCTTCTGACTCAGTTTTACGGCTTCCGGAAGTGCCAGGAGGTCGTCGCTCATCAGCGTAATCTGTGCCACATCCATCGCCACATCCGTTCCCTTTCCTATCGCCATGCTCACGTTGGCAAGGGCCAGCGCCTGGGTGTCGTTGATTCCGTCGCCTACCATCGCTACCTGCTTGCCTTCGTCCTGAAGTTTCTTTACCAAAGCCTGCTTGTCACCAGGCAGCACCTTGCTCTGGTAATGCTTGATGCCGGCTTTCTCTGCCCAGTAATGAGCCGCTTCCTCCTTGTCGCCACTCATCATATAGACCTCTATTCCCCTTTCCTGCAACTGCTTCATCGCTTCCTGGGCATGAGGCTTGAGGGTCTCTCTCGTCTCCAGATCCAAATCCTCCTGCTTGGTGAAATCGATGTTCTGGTTAGGAATGGTGAGGGTGCCGGTCTTGTCGATGACGAGGGCGTTGATCTTGTGGAGATTCTCCAGTGCCGACGCATCCTTGATAAGAATCTGCTTCTGCGCCGCCTTGCCGATGCCCACCATCAGGGCGGTAGGAGTAGCTAAGCCCATGGCGCAAGGACAGGCGATGACCAATACGGCTACGGCTGAAAGGATGGCCTGCGGAAGAGCAGCGTTGCCGCCTATCAGCCACCATATTAAAAAGGTGATGAGGGCGATGGCTGCCACGGCTGGAACGAAAATCAGCGCCGCCTTATCCACGATGCGCTGCACGGGGGCCTTACTGCCCTGCGCCTCCTGAACCATGCGGATGATGTGTGCCAGGGCGGTGTTCTCGCCAATCTGCTTGGCTCTCATGCGGAGCTTTCCCTGACTCGGAATGGTGCCAGCCAGCACGTTGTCGCCTGCCTTTTTCATCGCCGGAGTCGGTTCGCCGCTGATCATCGCTTCATCTACATAGGCAGCATCGGGAGTCATGAAACTCTCTGCCTGGGTAACCACGCCATCCACCGGAATCTTTTCGCCGGCTCTTACCTCTATCATGTCGCCTATCTGAATGGTGGAAATCGGAACTTCCTCCATCTTGTAGTCGTTGGTGCCTTCTATCTTCTCGTAAGTCACCAGTCGGGCGGTTTTCGGCTGCATTCCCATCAACTGTCGGATGCTGCTCGCCGTACTGTCTTTCGCTTTTTCTTCCAGGCATCTGCCGGTCAGCACGAAGGTGATGATCATCACGGAAGCATCGAAATAAGTGTGCCATTCTATGCCTCTCGCTCCCCATACCATTTCTCCGAAGAAGGTGTTGAAGGTGCTGAAGAGGAAGGCGATGAGGGTGCTGAGTGCTACGAGCGAATCCATGTTTGCCGTATGATGCAAAAGCTGCTTCCAGGCGGAAACATAAAACTGTTTGCCGCAATAGAGCAGGTTGGCGAGTGCCAGGAGCAGACAGATCTGGTTGGCGAAGGAACTTGTATGGGAAATCCAGCCCATGGAGAAACACATCGTCAGGATGGCGAAGAGCCAGGAAGCCAGGGTTCGGCGGCGCAGGAGGGTGAACTCACGGCGGTTGATTTCCTCCGCGCTTCTGTCGTTTTCGATAACGAGGTCGTAGCCGGCGTTGCTGATTTCCCGTTTCATATCTTCCAGAGAGATAATGTCGGGGTCATAATCTACCAGGGCAGTTCGGCTCGCCAGGGATACCGAGGCGGAGTTGATGCCTTCTAGCGACTGCAGCTTCTTTTCTACATTGGCAGAGCATACGCTGCAAGCCATGCCTATTACAGGAATTGTTTTCTTCATTATTTTTCATTTTTAGTTTCAGAAATTCAAACAAAGACGATGTTTGGAATTTTCTTTCAGCCTGCAAAATTACATATTAATATTCTAATCTACAAGATTTTGGGATGAAATATAGAGGGGGGGTCATAAAATACCTATAATAAGGTAGGTGCTATTCGCCTAGTTTCTGTAGTTGTTTTTTATGTTCTGATAAACACAAAAAAAGGCAGGTTCCAAATTGCTTTGGAATCTGCCCTCAATCATTTATGCGAAATTGTTATTTGACTTCAATATTCTTGGTAGCCTTTGTCTCCTCCTTAGGAGTAAGCTTTGGAATCTGAACCTCAAGAACACCATCAGCTACCTTTGCTGAAATCTTCTCACGGTCGGCATCCTCAGGGAGAGTGTAGGCCTGCTGGTAGTTGCTGTAAGAGAACTCACGGCGCAGATAGTGCTCGTGCTTATCTTCATTCTTGTGCTCCATCTTGTTCTCGATGGCGATGTTCAGATTACCATCATTGTCGATGTTTACACGAACCCACTCCTTCTTCAAGCCAGGAGCTGCAACCTCCATGATGTAATCTTTATCTGTCTCCTTGATATTAGTGGCAGGAGCTGTAGCATTCATACGTGGCGTTGCGTCTGTATCAAAGAATACATCATCAAAGATGTTACTCAACCAATCTGAATTATTATTTCTACGTGCTAACAACATAATTAAAACCTCCAATTTTTATTTTACTCGTCCTCTCGGTTCCTTGCGGCTCCGTCGGGATTTCTGTTTGTTATTTATTATTATTATTGATAATGTTATTTTTATCTTTTCTTTTCGATTGCCTTTGCCTCAAGACTCCGTCGTTCTTTCGAACTTCTTCATCTTTTAGCTTCAGCTTTCACTCTCATGTTGAGCAACTTGCGTGCCATCGGCTGATATATGACAAAGTTGACATAATAAGCTAAATAATTTAAACTTTGCTGCCAATTTGTGCGGTGGTTTCAAAAAAAGATGTAACTTTGTCACCGAGATTAAAAACAATCACAAGAACAAAGATTATAACATTTAAGAAAAATGAAGAAACTACTACTTTCTATAATGACGCAGATGGCGATGCAAATGTCGATGCAGGTGGCAATGCCGCTTTCTGCCAGTGCACAGCAGCTCCTTCCTTATCAGAATGCTAACCTTTCTGCTGAGGAAAGAGCCAATGATTTGCTTTCCCGTCTTACCCTGGAGGAGAAGACAAAGTTGATGATGGATACTTCGCCAGCCATTGCCCGATTGGGCATTCCGCAGTTTCAATGGTGGAACGAGGCGCTGCACGGAGTGGGGCGAAACGGTTTTGTTACCGTTTTCCCTATCACGATGCACATGGCGGCTTCGTGGGACGATACCTTATTATATAAGGTGTTTACTGCCGTGAGTGATGAGGCGAGAGCCAAGGCGCAGGAGGCGAAGAAGAGCGGCAGCATCAAGCGCTACCAGAGTCTGAGTTTTTGGACTCCGAACATCAATATCTTCCGCGACCCACGATGGGGACGTGGACAGGAAACCTATGGCGAGGATCCTTATCTGACGACCCGAATGGGACTTGCCGTGGTGAATGGTTTGCAGGGACAGACCTTTGATGGCAAACCGATGTCGGCTCCGGGAGTTCTGGCAACGGCTTCCTCACAATCTCCCCAATACGTCAAGCTCCTGGCCTGTGCCAAGCACTTTGCCGTACATAGCGGTCCGGAATGGAACAGGCACAGTTTTAATGTGGAGGATTTGCCTGAGCGTGATTTGTGGGAGACCTATCTGCCTGCCTTCAAATCGCTGGTGCAGGATGGAAATGTGGCTGAGGTGATGTGCGCCTATCAGCGGATTGACGGGGCGCCATGTTGTAGCAATGCCAGATATGAGCGTCAGATTCTCCGTGATGAATGGGGATTCAAGGGATTGATAACTTCCGATTGCGGAGCCATCAACGACTTCTATGTGCCTGGCCGCCATGGTACGGCGAAGACTCCTGCAGAGGCTACGGCGCAGGCAATTGGTGCCGGAACCGACGTGGAATGTGGAAGCGTTTACCATTCGCTCCCTGAAGCGGTGAAGACGGGAATGATCAGCGAGGAAAAAGTGAACGAGAGTTTGAAGCGCCTGCTGGAAGCCCGATTCCGTCTGGGCGATTTCGATCAGGACGAGAACGTGCCTTGGACTCAGATTCCATCTTCCGTCATCGCCAGCAAGGCGCATAAGGATTTGGCAGAGAAGATGGCAGAAGAGGGAATCGTGCTTCTTCAGAACCGGAACAATCTTCTGCCGCTGAAATCATCAGGAATGAAGTTGGTGGTGATGGGGCCGAACGCCAACGATTCCATCATGCAGTGGGGCAACTATTCGGGTTATCCTACTTCTACCACCACCATCCTGCAGGGCATCAGAAAATATGTAAAGGACGCCAAGTATATTCCTGCCTGCACGTTGACCAGAAATGAGGTGACGGAAAGCAAGTTCAATCTCCTGACTTCTACTGATGGAAGCAAGGGCATGAAGGCTACTTATTGGAACAATGCCGAGATGAAGGGCGAGCCTGTGGCTACTGCCGTGATGACTTCGCCAATCAATCAGAGCAATGGCGGAAATACCGTCTTTGCACCGGGCGTGAATCTTACCAACTTCTCAGCCCGATATGAGGGCGTCTTCACCCCAGAACAGGATGAAACCTTGAACGTCAGAATGGGATGCGATGATGGTTACCGACTCATCATTGATGGCGATACGGTGGCGAATGTATGGAAGGGACGTGCCCGTGTACAGATGCTCAACAAGCCAATTTCCGTAAAGGCGGGAAAGCCGATGAAGATACAGGTGGATTATTTCCAGAAGACCGATATGGCGGTGATGCAGTTTGACATTGTAAAGAACTATACGCCAACCGAGTCTCAGCTTCTGGCTGAGGTTGGCGATGCTGACGTGGTAGTATTTGTAGGCGGTATTTCTCCTAGTCTTGAGGGTGAGGAGATGAAGGTCTCCGAACCGGGTTTCAAGGGTGGTGACAGAACCGACATCGAGTTGCCTCAGGCTCAGCGCAAGGTGATGGAGATATTGCATCGGGCAGGCAAGCGAGTGGTGTTCGTCAACTGTTCGGGCAGTGCCATTGTCATGGTTCCTGAAACCGAAAATGCGGAGTCTATCCTTCAGGCTTGGTATCCGGGCGAACGGGGTGGCGAAGCCGTGGCAAAGGTACTCTTTGGCGAGGTGAATCCATCGGGCAAGCTTCCGGTTACCTTCTATAAGAGCGTGAATGATCTTCCTGATTTCCTCGATTATACGATGAAAAATCGCACCTACCGTTACTTCAAGGGCGAGGCTCTCTTCCCATTCGGACATGGATTGAGCTATACATCGTATGAATATGGAAAGCCGGCATTGAAGAAAGTGAAGAATGAAGAACGAAAAGTGAAGAATTCTTCGGCTTATTCCTTGAGTTTCTCTTTATCTAATAAAGGTAATAGGGAAGGAACGGAAGTGGCGCAGGTTTACATCCGTAGAATGGATGATGCTGAGGGACCGATCAAGACCCTGAAAGCCTTCAAGCGCATTGCTTTGAAAGCGGGCGAGAAGCAACAGGTAACCATCAGTCTGTCTCGCCAGAGTTTCGAGGGTTGGGATTCCCAGACCAATACCATGCGTGTGGTTCCCGGCAAATATCAGATCTTCGTAGGTGGTTCGAGTGCCGATGCTGCGAAGAATGTGATAGAAGTGAAAGTGAAATAAAATGCTAATATAAAGAGAAAAGCTCGCCAGGACTTTGATGGTCTTGGTGAGCTTTTCTCGTTTTATTTCCCGAATCTGGAAGTATCTACTTCTTCATGCTGCTTGGCCTTGTAGCCGCCGAAACGATAGGTGAGGGAGAGGCCTATGATTCTGCCGAAGTACATGTTGTTGATGACGTGCTGACCTCGGTAGGTGTCGTGCAGATGGTTGTCGCCTGTCTCGAAGATGTCGTTGCAGTAGGCTTTCAGCTGGAACTTGTCATCCTTGAGAGGCTTCCAGGTGAGGGCTGCGTTGAGATAGCCTGAGGCTGGGATGTCGATGATTCCTTGGATGGCGTCGGTATGGACGGAAGCATCGAGGTTGAGAAGCACATGCTTGCCAAAGAGAAAAGTGCCGTTCCACTGGGCTTGACAGAACCATTTGCTGCGGTCGAATGGAAGATCATAGAAATGGGAATTCTTGTCGTTCTGATATACGCCAGTGAAGGTAAGGCGATTCTGCCACCAGTTGCCTATGTTGATTGGGGCTGTGAGCATCAAGCCTACCTGGTTTACATGGTCGAAGTTGACATGCTTGTATTCCATCTCCTTCTTCTTGTCGCTCTGGTAAGGAAGCTGACGAAATTCATCTTTCGAGTTGTTGAAGAAGAGACTTGCCACGTATCTGCTGTGCAGAATATAGGTAAGCGAGAGGCTGAGCTCTCGTGAAGGCTTCAACGTCGGGTTTCCTACAATCTTTCCATATCCGCCCGCATTATAGGTGGTGAAGTTCTTCACCGACCAATAGGTAGGGTAGTCTCTGTCGTAATCCAAGTCGAATTGGATGATGTGTCCAGCTTTTGGAAGATAGGTGATGGAGAGTGTAGGGAAGAGGTTCCACTCATCCCAAATTGGGGTGTGGTAATATTCTTCCATGAGCGATGCTTCCATCGTGAGTTTTTGACCGAACGACTTGCTGGCTCCGATGTAGAAACACATTTGGTCTTCGGTTTGAATGGTGTTGCCATCAGAAGACTTGTTGTTGTTTTCCTGCGAACTCTTGTCTCTTGATGTGGTGTAATTGATGCCGTAGTTCAAGCCCCAGTCTTTTCCTAAGTCGTGTTCCTGCTTGAGGTAAGCGTGCCATTTGTCGATTCGTTGCTGGCTTGTGATGTCGTAAATCTCATCGTAGAGACTGCTTTTCAGCCATTGTTCATCCGGTGAATTATAATAGGTGTATTCTGCTCCTGCCGAGAAGCCGAATGGGGTAGAGTAATCCAGGCGGAAATTGTGAAACTGACTCTTGGCATGGATTCTGAGAAGGGATGTGAAATCGCCATCATCCTTTGAAGTTCCTCTCGTGTTATTGAGTTGTGAGGTGTAGGCAAAGCTGAGCTGATGATCCTTTGCCAGATGATAGTTGATTCCCAGTCGGATGTTGTGGTTGAGATGACGTTTGATATTGCCGCTATGTGTAGAGAAGGCATAGGAAGTGCCATCAGTCAAGGTGTGGGCAAACTCATTTTCATAGTAATAATATCTCTTGCCATGACCGAAAGAATAGAGCATGTCTATTTCCCATTTCTTGTTGGTGAAGAGCAAGGAGGCGCGCTCTGTGTAACTGTTGCGGTTCTGGTGGGTGTAGCCGCCGAAGAACTCGCCTTGCAGGGAGTGAAAGCCTGTGTTGTGCTTCAGCAGAAGGTTGATGACTTGTCCCTTTACCTGATAGCGGGCTGGGGCTGAATAGACAACTTCAGCGTTTGCGATGCGGCTGGTAGGAATCGTTTTCAGAAGCGAATAAAGCTGCTCGCTCGTCATGGTGGTAGCCTTGCCGTCTATCATCACGGTTACGGATTGGGCGTTGAGGGTCAAGGCATCATCTTGTTCACTCACGCCAGGCAGTTGCTTGATGGCTTCATAGGCATTATCCACCGGATGGTTTTTGATGAGTTGAGGCAGGTCATAGGTCAATGTCGCCCCTTTTACCTTTACGATAGGTCGGTTGCCTTTTACCATCACATCGGGGAGGGAATGGATAATGCTGTCCATTCTCAGGGAATCATTTCTGTTTCCTTGTGCCCAGTCGGCAAGACTGATGGCCAGGCAAGCGCTTAATATAACCAATCTTTTCATATTCTTCTTATCTTTTTATCGTTCTTTCGGGAAAAAACTCCCGATTTCGGTTGCAAAAGTACTGTAAAAATCTCGTGTCAGCAAGGAATTTTGATTATCAAGTCTTATCAGAAGTGTTATTTAGTCTTATCAAATCAGAAATAATTTCCTGAAAAGTATCTTACTTATCTTCTTTTTTATTACTTTTGCAAGCATGAAAGAGAAACGAAGAATATTCATATTGACAGTTATGGCTTGCTTTGATACATTGGTAATGCAAGCACAGGAAGTGAAGAGTGTTTCTTTGGATTCCATTCCGAAGGCATCTTTACCTAAGGAAGGTATGTCGTTGGAATATTCTCGTCCTTCGCTCGGTGGATTTCCTGTACTTCAAGGCAAATCTTATTACTCTGAATCGAATGCACCTTGGATGTCGGAAGAAGGAAAACCTTTGGAGATTGCGCCGAATGCAATACCTCATATTTCTCTTCCTTCCCCGAATTTGGGTGCGATGGCGGTATATTCTTCGGGTATTGAAGTCCCAGGACTGATGAATAGGCAGACTGCAGGGTTTGTTTATCAACAAAATTTCGGGCGTTTTGTTTTTTCTCCTTATGTCGGGATAGAAAAGATAAACACGGGAGTATATGGATTTGGCAATCTCACCAAAGCTTCTTTTGGTGGACGAATGGCTTATCAGGTAAACGACTGGCTCACAGTGGGATTCTATGGACAATATGTTCCAACGAAAACCTCTGACCCTCGAAGCGTCATCATGTCTCCTCTCAATCCCAAGAGCAGCTATGGTGGCTTCATGGAAGTGATGTTCAATCAACATTGGGGGATAGGAGCCAAGATGGGACGAGAGTTTGCGCCACAAAAGAATGGTAAATGGGGATGGAAGAATACCACGGAGGTTTATCCGATTTTCAGAAAATGAGTATTTAATTCATCTGGAAAAATCTTTAATAAAGGAAAGAATGAAGTTACATCTTAAATACATAGTTACGCTTGTCATCACGGCTTTGGTCTGCATCTTCGCATATCAGACCTATTGGCTCGTGGGGCTTTATCAGTCTCAGGAAAAGGAGGTTGAAGCGAAAATTAAGGGTGGAATGGAGTACGCTCACTTCATGGAGATGAAGAAGCGAATCGAACGATTGCGCAATGATGATAAAGGGCCTCATAGACAACTGACGGGTACTGTTGCTTTTTCTATGGATGAAGACGATGATATAGATCAAAAGGTAAAGGTGAAAAAGGTTCGTGGAGGAAAGATTGTTCAGTCTGTTCAAACAACTTTTACCAAGCAAGAGAAGCGTAGTGAAGATGACAAGGACCAGGAATTGATGATGATGATGTCGGGCAAGCTGGCAACTATGGTGCAACAAGCGCTGTTTGGCAAATTGAATGAAATCGCCAAACCAGACATCAATGACTATGACAGTGCATGGGTTGCCAAGATGCTTTCAGACAGTTTGTTGGTGAGTGACAAAGTTCATCCGCTTCCGCATCAGATTCTGCTTTTAGCAGGAAAGAAGGTTTTGGCGAAAGTGACGACGAAGGGGTATGTGCCTTCTGCCAATGCCAAGCAATACCAATATGTGGTTTGTAATGAGGGGGAGGCGAATGAGGAGAAATATGTCCTTAGCCTAGAGCCGCTTACGATGACTGTGTTCAGCCAGATGGCAGGTATCCTTGCCACATCGCTCTTCATCATGCTCATCCTGGCTTTCGTCTTCTGGTTCCTGATTCATACGATGCTCAAGCAGAAGACGCTTGATGAGATGAAAAGTGATTTCACCAATAATATCACGCACGAATTGAAGACTCCGATAGCCGTAGCCTATGCTGCCACCGACTCCCTGCTGAACTACGGAATACTCCAGCATCCTGATAAGGCGCGCAAGTATCTCACCATCGCCCAGAAGCAGTTGCAGACGCTCAGCGGATTGGTGGAACAGATTCTGTCGATGAGTATGGAACGACGGAAATCGATGCTTCTCAATATCGTGGAAGTTCCAATGAAGGAGGTGATTGAACCATTAATCTCCCAGCATCAGCTGAAAGTGAAATCAGAAGTAAGAACGGATAAAAAAGTAAATGTTTCGTTGTCTGTAGAACCGGAAAATCTGATGGTTCATGCCGACCGGATGCATTTCTCAAACATCGTGAGCAATCTCATAGACAATGCTATCAAGTATTCTGAAGATAGCGTGAAGATAGAAATCAAGGCTTTCCAAAAAGCTGAGGATGAAGTGCTGGTTTCCGTATCAGATAATGGAATCGGTATTGCCCACGATAAATTGCCTTATATTTTCGACAAGTTCTATCGGGTGACGGATGGCAATAAATATACGGTTAAGGGCTATGGTCTCGGCCTTTTCTATGTCAAGAGCCTGATGGAGAAAATGGGCGGTTCTGTTTCCGTAGAAAGCGAGCCGGGAAAAGGAAGCTGCTTCACCCTGCATTTTCTTAAAGGTAAAAAGGTAAAAAAGTAAAAAAGAAACAATGAATAAGATAAAAGTATTACTGGTAGAAGACGAAACATCCTTGGCGATGATTCTGAGCGACACCTTGGAGGCGCAGGGCTTCGAGATGCGCACGGCGCATGATGGCGAAGAGGGGCTTCGTATGTTTGATGACCAGAAGCCTGATGTGCTGGTTGCGGATGTGATGATGCCCAAGATGGATGGTTTCGAGATGGTGCGCCGTATCCGCAAGACGGATTCCCGTACCCCTGTGCTTTTCCTCACGGCTCGTTCGGCGGTGAATGATGTGGTAGAGGGATTTGAATTGGGTGGCAATGATTATCTGAAGAAGCCGTTTGCCATCCAGGAACTCATCGTCCGCATCAAGTCGCTTTGTCATCGGGCTTCTGTAGGAAATATTTCTTCTGAAGAACAGGAAGGGGGGAATGTTTCTCCTGATAATCCGGATGCTGCTGATCAATGGCTCTCCATCGGTCGTTATCGCCTGAATGTTACCAGTCAGATTCTGCAGTTGGATGGTAAAGATACAGAACTGTCACATCGTGAATCAGAAATCCTTCGCATGCTTGTGGAGAGCAAGAACAATGTGGTAGAGAGCAAGGATATTCTCCTGAAACTTTGGGGTGATGACAGCTTTTTCAATTCCCGCAGTCTCCATGTTTTCATCACCAAGCTCCGCCACAAGTTATCTGCCGATGAAAATATCAGAATCATCAATGTGAGGGGAATTGGGTATAAAATGATTTGCTAGAATCTTGTAAAAGAACTATTCTTCCTCGCCATCAATAAGCGCATCGAATGCATCTTTGAAGTATTTGTCGAACCACTCGGCTGGGTGATCTGTTATTTGATGCTTGCCTGATTTCTCGATGTGAATGGCAACAATGTCGCCAAAATCGGAAGTGCCATCAATGAAAGAATGTTTTCAAAAAGTGGTAGAGAGGCTCTTACTCGTTTGATGCCTTCCGTGAAGTTATATTCTATCACGTCTTGGTTTACATTATGACCGCCCATTGTGTATCTTTGGATAACACGAGATAGAGAATCTTCTTTCGAGGATAAGCCGAAAAAGATGAGGCTGATTTTATAACCTGCATCTTTAATCCTATGAGTAAAATGCATCATGGAGTAATGCCCCTTCCTTTCTTAGCCTTAATAGATGACTCATTCGCTTTTAAATTTTCAATCATATTATGTTTATGCCTGTGTATGCGTACCAGTGTGCAGGTGCAGGAGCGCGTATGTATATTATAATGTGCACTTGCATTAATTATTCTTTGATATGTAATCAAATGTTAAAATTATGCTATTTTTGAAACTTTTTTCTCGAAATATTTGGTGGAATGAAAAATAGTTAGTACTTTTGCACTCGCTTTTGAGAAATACACTTTCTCTTAGCAACAAAAGAAAGAGTTCTTTGAAAGATTTTACATAAACAGACAAGTAGTACAAGAAGCGGTTAACTTCTTAGAAATAAGGAAGTTGACTGGGTAAAAGAAACGAACCGTCAAGAAATTGACAAGTCAGGTTTACTAAGCTTCAATAAACGAAAGAGGATATTCGTCCTAAGTACAGACAACAAACACTTCGCTCGTTCTTCGGAACAGGCAGAGTAAAAATGATATTTTACAATGGAGAGTTTGATCCTGGCTCAGGATGAACGCTAGCTACAGGCTTAACACATGCAAGTCGAGGGGAAACGACATCGAAAGCTTGCTTTTGATGGGCGTCGACCGGCGCACGGGTGAGTAACGCGTATCCAACCTGCCCACCACTTGGGGATAACCTTGCGAAAGTAAGACTAATACCCAATGACATCCCACGAAGACATCTGAATGGGATTAAAGATTTATCGGTGATGGATGGGGATGCGTCTGATTAGCTTGTTGGCGGGGTAACGGCCCACCAAGGCTACGATCAGTAGGGGTTCTGAGAGGAAGGTCCCCCACATTGGAACTGAGACACGGTCCAAACTCCTACGGGAGGCAGCAGTGAGGAATATTGGTCAATGGGCGAGAGCCTGAACCAGCCAAGTAGCGTGCAGGATGACGGCCCTATGGGTTGTAAACTGCTTTTATAAGGGAATAAAGTGAGTCTCGTGAGACTTTTTGCATGTACCTTATGAATAAGGACCGGCTAATTCCGTGCCAGCAGCCGCGGTAATACGGAAGGTCCGGGCGTTATCCGGATTTATTGGGTTTAAAGGGAGCGTAGGCCGGAGATTAAGCGTGTTGTGAAATGTAGTGGCTCAACCTCTGCACTGCAGCGCGAACTGGTCTTCTTGAGTACGCACAACGTGGGCGGAATTCGTGGTGTAGCGGTGAAATGCTTAGATATCACGAAGAACTCCGATTGCGAAGGCAGCTCACGGGAGCGCAACTGACGCTGAAGCTCGAAAGTGCGGGTATCGAACAGGATTAGATACCCTGGTAGTCCGCACGGTAAACGATGGATGCCCGCTGTTGGCCTGAATAGGTCAGCGGCCAAGCGAAAGCATTAAGCATCCCACCTGGGGAGTACGCCGGCAACGGTGAAACTCAAAGGAATTGACGGGGGCCCGCACAAGCGGAGGAACATGTGGTTTAATTCGATGATACGCGAGGAACCTTACCCGGGCTTGAATTGCAGAGGAAGGATTTGGAGACAATGACGCCCTTCGGGGTCTCTGTGAAGGTGCTGCATGGTTGTCGTCAGCTCGTGCCGTGAGGTGTCGGCTTAAGTGCCATAACGAGCGCAACCCCTCTCCTTAGTTGCCATCAGGTCAAGCTGGGCACTCTGGGGACACTGCCACCGTAAGGTGTGAGGAAGGTGGGGATGACGTCAAATCAGCACGGCCCTTACGTCCGGGGCTACACACGTGTTACAATGGCAGGTACAGAGAGATGGTCCTTTGCAAAACGGATCAAATCCTTAAAGCCTGTCTCAGTTCGGACTGGGGTCTGCAACCCGACCCCACGAAGCTGGATTCGCTAGTAATCGCGCATCAGCCATGGCGCGGTGAATACGTTCCCGGGCCTTGTACACACCGCCCGTCAAGCCATGAAAGCCGGGGGCGCCTGAAGTCCGTGACCGTAAGGAGCGGCCTAGGGCGAAACTGGTAATTGGGGCTAAGTCGTAACAAGGTAGCCGTACCGGAAGGTGCGGCTGGAACACCTCCTTTCTGGAGAGACGATTATCCTATGGAGAGATAGGAATCTGATAAAAGTTCGCTTCTCTTCTTGTACGCACCATCTGTTTGATTAAATACAGGAGACTGGGATTCCTT
>NZ_CP137560.1:0-275000 GCF_019249725.2 Segatella hominis | reverse complement strand
CATATTTCAAGGCTTTTCTTTTCAAAGTTTTCAATAGGGATGCTGAGTAGTTACAAGGTATGGATGTAGGAAGAAGGAGGGAGTGGAGTCCCTGAGATGTGAAATATAAGAGGAATCCATAAGATTTCTTGTTAAAAATTTGGTGGCTTATCAGATTTTTTCTAGCTTTGCAGAAGATTAGCTGCACTCGGCAATTTGAAAGCAAGTTTTCATTGCGCTCGTTTGTACAATCTTTGCGAAATGAAGTAAACAACTAGCTGTTTCGGCTGAAAAGCCGGTGCAGCCATATATAACAACTTAAAAACCGAATGCTTATGAGTAGAGTATTTCAAGTAAAGCCAAAGCGCCTCAAACACTCAAATGGTATTGTCCTCACTCCCGATATGGTAGTGACAGTAACAACCATGCAGCACACCGCCACCCCTTTTTACAATGGAGCCAAGGAGGTGCATAAATATATTGATCTCTATGCTTTTATGAGTTAAAGATATTCTAAGGCAATATTAATTATGTCTTTTGTTAATAAAAAGTATAATAGCAAATAGTCAGTACCACAGAAAGTTTTAAATAGAAATAATAATATTGGAACCTCTGTCACTATTTGACACACTTATATAGTTATTTTGCAGCCGAAATCGAATGTATAACTATATAAGGTAATGTAACAATGAAAAAGAATAGTCGTAGGTTGTGATAAAGAATAAATTAATATAAATACGATGAAAAGTATGGCTGATAATCAAAATGTTTATCAGGCAATCAAGACGATTGCTGATGAGCTCTGCAAAGAGAATAAGACGTATCTTCGTGCAGATTTGGCTTTTGAACTGAAGAAGTATGGTATTGCTTCCGATTCCTCGGAGGTGAGTAAGCTGGTATTTGATGCCTACAGATATTTCCATGATAATGGCAATATCGCCATTGCTTTTGTTTCCAATAATTCACGTACAACCCTTGTGGCTGAATACAAGTTGAATGACAGTCTGGAACAGGGCAACAAGGAGGAGGCTTTGAAGATAGCCGAGACGGAACTGGCGTTGTCTTCATCTGCTTTGGAGCAGTTGAAAGAGCAAGTGGAATTGAACCTTAACCTGGTTCTTGCTAAGGGAACGTCGAAGATGGCTGATATTGTCATGGGTACGAATGGCGTGAAAGATGTTAGAAGTAAGGCTTCCACCATGTTTGATAAATATACCAAGATGGTGGAGGCTTATCACTATGCTGAGGATAGCGTTCGTGGAAACATCGAAGATTTTACTTCCTTGCGTAGTGATATCGGGACGGTTTATCGTGACTATGCCCTGAAACTGATTGATATCTATGGCGACTCTATTAAGATGGTTTCACCTGATCTGTTCGACTTTAAAAGAATAGAGTGGCTGGATGTGGACGAGATGCTTAAGTATGTGGAGCTGGAATATAACAAGCTCACGGAAAAATGTGCAGCTTTGATTGGTGAGATTTCTGTTAGTTTCCGTACTTCCTTGCAGGGTTCCCTGCAGGCTTATAAGTCGTTGTCGAACGGCAACAAGTCCTTGGGCTTGGCGATGGCAGGCTTGACGATGCTCGAACACTATATGGGAGCAAGTGAACGCGCTAATCGATTGAAGTCTGATTTATCAGTTTTCCAGATGAGCGTGAAGCATGACGCAACTCGGATCAAGGCTGATATGGGACGTTTGTTGGTAATCTGCAAGACGCTCAATGATGTGGTAATTCCGAAGGCGAATGTGTTCTTGCGTTATGGAGAAAAACTGTTAGATTCTGACTTGAGAGCGACGTTTGATGCTTTGTATGAGAATGAGAAAATTCGCCCATTAGAGGAGCAACGAAGAAGTTTGCTCCAGCAGATGAAGGCGCTGGACATGGAAATGAACGATCATCTTCAGAACATCGATGTCTATACCTCGCTGATTAATGATATCACCGCTACCTTGGAATCAAAGCAGGGAAGTTATATGGAAGCGAAGGCGAAGAAGCCTTCCAAGCCTTTCTTCCTGTTGAATTGGATTACCTTTGGTATGGCCAACAAGAACTACTATCGTGACTTCGCCGAATGGAATGCAGTATGCTTCCCACTTGTAAGAGAATATGAGAGCTATCAGGTAGATTTGAAATTGGATCAGGAGGAATTGGAATCGCATCGTGAGGAACAAACCCGTATCAAAAATGAGTATGCCAAGCTCTCAAGTGAACTGGATAAGGTTTCTAAGGAAATCAGAAGCAAGATAGTTTGCTCTGATGAATTGAAGCTGAAGATGCTGAAACATCTTCGTGATATGGTTGCCATGTTGAAACTTGGACGTGAAATCATGGAGAGCAAGATAGATGAGAAGTTGGTGCATACGGTAGATATTCCCGATTATCGGGAGGCAGCCAAGCTTCCTGCTGATGTGGAGCAGAACCTTTCTCTGTTTACAGGAATGTTGGCAGATAATCTTCATGCCGACAAGGATATGGCTAAGAATTTGCTCGATGGAGTGGAAGCATACACGAAAGACCATAAGAAGATAGAGGGTAAGACCGCACAACAGAACAAACCTGCAGAGTATAGCGAGGAAGACTTGGCGCAGTTAACTGGTGCTATGGAACAATCCTTACAGAAAGGTATTGCTCTGTTTGATAGTTTCGCTAAGCTCAAAGCGCAGCAGCTCAGTGGTAGCTTGGCTTCGGCTGCATACGATAAGGAGTTGAAGAAACATGCTGATGAGTTTAAGCGTGAAATGGCTAAGATAGACAACAAGGGTGCTTATCTTCGTGAGGTGTTCAAGCGTATCAATCTGGCTGGTAGTGAGGAGGAACGTAAGCAGGCTATGGAGTTGATGAGCGACTTGAGCGGTTTCTCTCTTTCGGAACAGGAGTTCACGGAATTTATAAATGGTAAGAAACAAATAGAATTATAAGGTGTATGAAAAGTTCAAGAAGACAGCAAGCCCAGGCTGATTTGGGTATGGATTTCGCAAAGGAAGATCAAAAGCGAGAGGCTGCTCTTGCCAAAGAACAGGCGAGGGCTGATAAAAAAGCTGCAAAGCGTGAGAAGATGATGAATATGCCATCATATCGTCTGATGGTAGGTACGGCGAAGTATATGGACAAGTATTTCTTGGATCCTATCCTTGGTTTCGTCCTTCCTGCCGGTATCGGTGATGCTTTGTCGAGCGTGTTAGCATTCTCGTTCATCTATTATAGTCTGTGTGTGGTTAAGTCTATTCCGCTGACATTGGCTGTCATCTATAACATCTTGATGGATGTGCTGATAGGAGCCATACCTTTCTATATTGGTGATGTGCTGGATGTATTCAAGCGTTCGTATGTTGAAAACTTGAAGTTGATTACAGGCTATATCGAGGATGACAAGGAGATTATCAACAAGGTGAACAAGAAGGCTTTCTGGACGGCTGTGTTCATTGTCGTGCTTTGCTGGTTGATTTATGTGGTAATTTCGTGGTCCATTCGCTTGGGAACCATGGTTTGGGATTGGATAGTTTCATTGTTCTAAAATATGAATAGCAACATTTTCTTTCAGCCTTTCGTCGGCAATGATTATGCCAACGGGGGGATATTCGGCAAGTGAATCATGATATTGGGCGAGAGTCATTATTGTGATGAGGAAATGTGTGGATTGTGGAGATTGCCGTCTGCATCGGGAGTGTATGAACTTTACGCAGCAGGTGCTTGATGATTATCTCAATGAGAATAAGGAACGGCAAAACTGGATGCGGACTTTCTTGAAGTTTGAGCGTTCGCTGGTGGGAGAGGAGACTGATCTGACGATGAGGCAGAAGATTTGGAACTCGGTGGTATTCTTCAACTATCTGCAAGTAGCGATGGGTGGTCCTCGCGAGGCTGGCGTGATGGCGGTGAATCATCCTTACGTTGGCTACTTGACGAGGATATCCCTCTATGCGAAATACCACAGCTTATCAAAAACATGGATGCTGAAAGAACTTCACTATCCGTGTTTAACCTTTAGAAAAAGCAAGATGTGAGATATTCGCCTGTGAGGGATGTAAATATCAGTCTATGATATGATAATCAATCGATGATGTGATTGATTACCATACCTGCAATTGCCATACCGAAAGTAGCGGTGATGTGGCAGAGTGAACCATTGATCTGCGCCTTGGTAGAGCACCATTCATGTTCTACAAGACTCTGATCGCCAGGAGCGTCATAGACGGCAGTGTCTGTTCCCCGTTCTCCGCTGAGAAGTTTCGCTTTAGGACATAGGCACCCGCCTGTTCCGCAGGCTTTGTTTACACCCATATTCTTCATCGGTGTTTCCTCGCTATATACGCATTGAAATTTGCGGCGAGGGAAGGATTTGTTCTTCTTGAATTTTTTACGCAAGGCTTTGGCTAAAGGATCACCTTCTACTTTCCAGAACTCTGCCTTCCTGACCTTGAACGGGTCGCGACGGAGAGCAGCACCCATAGAAGATATGAATGTGATTTCCTTTGGAAGAGCAGTGGCCCGGAGTATCAGGTCGGCCTTATCCTTGAGTGAGTCGATGGCGTCTATGATGAAGTCATATTCCTCCATGTGGAATTCGTCGGCAGTCTCAGCCTGATAGATTTTCTGATAAGCCGTGATGTTGGCATTGGGATTGATCTCCAGCAGTCGTTCGCGCAGTGCATCCACCTTTACTTCTCCGATGGTACGGCTTGTTGCCATCAGCTGGCGGTTGCAGTTGGTTACGCAGACACGGTCGCTGTCCACGATAGTGATGTTGCGCACGCCGCTGCGCAAAAGTCCCTCGGCACACCAAGAGCCCACACCTCCAATACCGAAGATGAGCACACGTGCCGACTGTAATTTCTCCAGATTATCCTTTCCTAAGAGCAGTTCTGTGCGTCGCTGCATTCCTTGCTCCATTGTTGTTATTCTGTCTCCCATTTTGTCTGAAATAATATTATTTTTACTGCTACGTTTCTTTCTTTTGCGGGTGCAAAGATACAATATTTTGAAATAGCTAGCAAGAATTTACCAATTTTTATTGCAAATACTTATCTCATGCGATTTATTCCGATTGGTTCTGATGAGTTTAATAGTTTCTTCATTTTTCCATCATATCTTTGAAATATTCATCCGCTGTTCAGCGCCCAAAGTTGGTAGTGGGCATTGTTGTCGATCAGATGAGATGGGATTATCTCTATCGTTATCAGAAACGTTATGGTGAAGGAGGATTCAAACGATTATTGCACGAGGGTTTTTCATGCAAAAATACAATGATTCCTTATGTTCCTTCGGTTACAGCCATCGGTCATACCTGCATTTATACGGGCAGTGTTCCGTATAGCTGTAGAAGTTTTGGATAGGTTTTGCCGAAATGGATTGCTAGGAAATAAGATTGAAGCAATCTTTGTATTTTTTTTCGTCTATGGACGAAAATCTTAGCAAAAGCAGTGAAATTTTCGTGTATAGCCGAAAATCTTGTTAAAAACAGAGATATTTTCGGCTATACACGAAAAAATGCTATCTTTGCACAAAAAATCAAGTATGAACGAAAATATAGAATCAGTAAAGAAGTATAATCTTTGGTTTGGCAACACCATCGATTGCGGTTTTCCCCGTCCGCTTTATACCGAAAGTGTCGCTTCGTATCTTGGCAGCAAGGTTGTGAAGGTACTTACGGGACAGCGACGTGTGGGAAAAAGTTATATATTGCGTCAAACAGCCATGCATCTTGTGCAGCAGGGTGTCAGTAGCAATAATATTGTCTTTATCAACCGTGAACTAACAGCGTTTGATTTTATAGAGAACTATAAAGATTTGGATAATTTTATTCGTTTGTACCGGGAGGAATTGAAACCTGAAGGACGAATTTATATCTTTATAGATGAAGTGCAGGATATTGATGGTTGGGAACGTGTAGTCAACTCGCTGTCTCAAGATTATACTGAAGATTACGAGATATTTATCACAGGTTCTAATTCTAAGATGTTCTCTGGAGAATTATCTACTCTTCTATCTGGTAGATATGTGGAATTTCACATATTCCCGTTGTCTTACGAGGAATATGCGAGTATTCATCAGCTTCCTGCCGGCAGAGTGAGTTATTTGCAGTATATGGCGGATGGTGGTTATCCTGAACTTGTGCATTTCCAGTCTTCCGATGTATAGCGGATAACTATGAAAAAGTAGTAGTATCGCTTGACGATCTTCAGTTGCCTTCTCGCAAAGGCATAACGCATGTGAGGGCATGGGAATTATCTCAGATGTTATAGTTTCATTCAGAATAGTAGATAGCTGCTGTTTTATCATATAAAAAAAGTGTACATCATTTTAGCTTCTAAAAGCTAAAATGATGTACACTTTTTGCTAATTATCTCTTTCCTTTAGAAACTGACATAGAGTCGGGCACTGAGTGCCGTGAAATCTCCATTGTCGTTTTTGATGTACTGGAACGATGGCTGAAGGGAAATGGATTCCGTCAGCTGTCTTTTCCACGTTACTTCCAGCGAATATTCCGAACCCTGCTGGAAGCGGGCGTACTGGCCAGACAATCCGCACTCGTTCTTTTCGTCCTGATAGGCGCCGCCCAACTCTGCGTATCGGTAGCAGGCATTTTGATGACTGGTGTTCTCGGAATATTGCACCATGCACGAAATGTTCCTGTCGCCAGCCTTCCAAACGCTCTGCTCTCCGTAAATCCACCAGCCACAGGTTGTTTTGCCCTTGGATTCATCGGCAGAAACCATTTCGCCATCCTCGTTGATTGGATATTGACGGGTATGGACGGCAGCACCCGCAAAATATTTTCCACCTTTATGTTCATACTCCAACTGCGACATGTTGAAGATTCCATCCTTCTTCGGGCGAACCAGGAAAGGATTGTCGTGGGCTTTCCAGCCATTATATCCCGCACCATTATACAGACTGTTTCTGAAAGTCCATCCTCCCTTGGTTACATCAAAGTAAAGGGTCAAGCCTGAATACGGATAGTTGGCTATCGGATAGCTGGAAGCAACCGTAGGAAAGATTCCCTCAGAACTGTTCTGGAAAAGTGCCGTAACATCAGAGGTGAAGAAATCCTCGTTCACGTTTCTCACACCCACAAACAGATGGCCCGAATTCCACTCGTGCATGTAGCCCAGCACGGCAAGCATGGCGAAGTTATTGTCTGCATCTATGTTAGAAAATCCCTGCCAGTCATCAATAATGCCATCATTGGTCTTTGCCACATGCAGCGTAGCCACCTCGAACGAATCCTTTCCTTTTCCTATCGGTACACTCAGTTCCAATCTCAGCTGATTGATCAGATTCGTATTTTTGTTCATGTCCCATTGCCATTCAGAAATATATTGTCCGTTAAAGCTCTGTGCATAAGCAAGGCAAATATTGATGCTGCCTAAAATAATAAAAATAATTCTCTTCATTTCTTTATGTTTTTGTATAATCTTCATGTTTTGTATCATTTCTTGTTCACTTACTCGCCACTCGCGAGCATCTCGCTAATTCATGCTGCAAAGGTATAGGATATTTCTAAATCCAGCAATACTTAATAATTGGTATTTTTATTTATTCTAAATAATGAAGTGCTCATCTTTATCCCCATTTCTAAGTATTTTTTATTTCTTCTAAATAGTTATGGCTCCGTCTGACCCCCTATTTTTAGGTAGTCAGACGGAAAAACAATAATATTTTTTAAAAACTTTGCCTTATCAGATATTATTCGTACCTTTGCATTGTTTTAAAAAGTTTAATCAGTTAGAAATCAGTTTAATCAATTAGAAAATGAAGAAGATATTAAATCCATATTTGAACAAGGAGGGTTACAACTGCGTTTGTTGTGCCCCCAACAATCCTGTAGGATTGCATCTTGAGTTTTGGGAAGAGGGTGAGGACATTCTTACCATCTGGAATCCCGGCGAGAATTACCAGGGCTGGATCAATACCCTGCATGGCGGAATCATCAGTATGCTGATGGATGAAGTGGCAGGCTGGGTCATCAACCGCAAACTGCAGACCACCGGCGTGACGATGCAGCTCAACGTGAAGTACAAGAAGCCTGTGATGACTACCGATTCTCAGATTACGGTGCGTGGTCACATCGCCAGTCAGCGCCGCAACATCGTTACCATCCACCTGACCCTGGAGAACTCCAAAGGCGAGGTTTGTGATGAGGGCGAAGCTGTCTATTTTACTTTCGGACCAGACAAAGCCAGGGAAATGGGGTTCGATGGCTGCAAGATAGAAGGGGAGGAATAGTTCTCCCCTTGTGGTGAAGAATTTGATAAGGAAGCCTTTCTTATGAAGACTTCCTTTTATGAAGTCTTTTTATGATGCAGCAGTCTTCTTGTTGAAGAGGCAAATCGAAAGGATGATGATTGCGATGCTTATCAGGCTGAGACTTGCTTCCATCATTGGAGTGCTGGCGATGTAAGTATCGTAGTATTCTACTGGAATCAGACAGAGCGTATTGTTGGTGATGTGGATGATGATGCTCGGAATCAAACTCCTGGTTCGGTAACACATCCACGCCATGAAGATTCCCAGAATGATGGCTCCTGGAATCTGTGCCGGATTGAGATGAATGAGGCCGAACATGATGCTTGAGCCGATGATAGCATACCAGGGACTGATGTTCCATTTCAGCATCTTTCGCATCATCAATCCGCGGAAGAGGTATTCTTCGGCTATAGGAGCAATGATGCAGAGCATCAGGATTCCAATCGGATTATGTTCCAGGTTAACAATTTCCTGCTCTATGTAATCAGGCAAATCCATGAAACTTTCTAATGCAGATATCGGAATGGCCTGGAACAATCCCACTATAAAGGCCAGCAAGAAGATGATGGTCTTAGGCATCTGCTGAATCTTTTCCAGGCGAACACGCAGATGGAATTTCTTCCGGCATTTATGAATCATATATAGCTCTGCTGCCAGCATATAAATTGCCATGGCCCATGCAGAGCTATTGATGGTTGTCTTCGTCAGGAATTCGATAAATTCGCAGCTCAAAGCTGCTGCAATGCCAACCGGAAAGGCTGCAAGCATGGACATCAGATAGACGTAGATGGCACTTTTGGTGCCAGGCCATGCACGATACAGGAACCATCCCTTGGTTCCGTTTCTTCCCTTTGACAGGATTGCAGAAAGTTTCTCTTTTTCCATAAAGCTATAGTTTTTGTTTGTCATTAAAATCTTATTTTTTGTAGAGATGCTGCCAACCAGCGCAATGAAAGCTTACTTTCAGATTGCCGAGTGCAGCAAATTTTATGCAAAGATATAATAAAATCCAGGTTTGTTGAGTTAAGTACATGTTATTTTTTGTCAAAATACCAGCACCCCCTCGAAAAAGTATAGTTTTGTTTGTCATGCTCTGTCTGCGTTTAAAAGTTCCTTGAATCACAATTCCTCAGAAAGCCGTTTCCTGCTCCAGATGGAAACAAAACTAACGCAAAAAGCAATGGGCGTGAATGCTGTAAGTGGGAAGGTGACCAATGAGCAGGGCAATGTGGTGGAATCTATGGTTTGAGCTAAAAGAGCATCAATTTGCTCCATAATAGAAAAAATTCCTCCAAAAGGAGTGAGTTTCTCAGATTTTATTTGTATTTTTGCCATGTCATTCAGAGTTTTATTTGTTATTTATTTTGCGACACTAAGATAAGTGAAATTTCTGACATGACAAAATCCGGAGCAACTTGTTGTTGCTCTGGTGCTTATAAAAAATATTAAATTATAGTGTTGCGGAAATAAGGTTTGATAGATAAATTATTCAGCTTTTTAGAAAATGGTAGAATCAATACAAAACATTTTTATTCAGTTTAGCGATTTTCTCTGGTCGTATATTATTATTTCTGTCCTGATCTTCTGTGCGGTGTTTTTTACGTGGCGTACCCGATTTGTACAGTTCCGTCTTATCAAGGAGATGGTGAGGTTGTTGCTTCATCCAGATAAGGTGCAACCTGAAGAAATAGGACATGACGAACTTTCTATGGATGTGAAGGTGGATGGGGAGATGAAGCATATCTCTTCTTTCCAGGCCTTTGTGGTGGCACTCGCCAGTCGTATAGGTACAGGAAATTTAGCTGGCGTGGCTACTGCCATCAGCATTGGTGGACCAGGAGCTGTGTTCTGGATGTGGATGCTTGCTTTGTTGGGTTCGGCTTCGGCTTTTATCGAATCTACGCTTGCCCAACTCTATAAGCGAAAGGGAAAGACTTCTTTTTATGGCGGTCCTGCCTATTATATGAAGTATGGATTAGGAAAGGGATGGATGGGAATTCTCTTTGCCGTTTTGATGATCATCACTTTCGGTTTTGCCTACAATTCCGTGCAGAGCAATACCATCTGTCTGGCATGGCAGAAGGCTTTCGGTTTTGAACCTGCTACTATGGGTATAGTTCTCACTGTACTCACTTTGCTTATCATTTTCGGTGGAATCCAGCGTGTGGCAAAATTCTCTTCTACAGTGGTTCCTCTCATGGCTATAGTCTATCTGCTGATAGCCGTTGGTGTGGTCATCTGGAATATAACCAGTCTGCCAAAGGTTTTGCTGACTATTATAGAAAATGCTTTCGGATTCAATCAGGCTGCTGGAGGTGTGTTAGGTATTACCGTGATTCAGGGCATTAAGAGAGGTTTGTTCAGCAATGAGGCTGGTGAGGGTAGTGCGCCAAATGCGGCGGCTGTTGCTACCGTGAGCCATCCGGTAAAACAGGGATTGATACAGGCTCTTGGCGTCTTTACGGATACGCTGGTAGTTTGTTCCTGCACGGCATTCATCATCCTGGTAAGTGGTGTGGACGTTACGGCTTCTAATGGTATTCAACTGACGCAAGATGCCTTGACCCATGAAATCGGTAGTATTGGAAATCCTTTTGTGGCTGTGATGATATGGCTTTTTGCTTTTAGTAGTATCATTGGCAATTATTATTATGGTGAAACCAATGTGAGATATATCAAGGATTCCAAGTTAGGAGTCTTCATCTATCGTCTTGCTGTGGCTGCGATGGTCATGGTAGGAGCCGTTGTCTCGCTTGATTTTGCCTGGAGTTTTGCCGACATCACGATGGCATTGCTCACCCTGTGCAATCTGGTAGCCATCGTCTTGCTTTCCCGTCAGGCGGTTTTCTTGCTTCAGGATTATCGCAAGCAGAAGAAAGAGGGAAAGAATCCTGTTTTCAAAAAGGATATGATGCCGGAAATCGCAGATCAGTTGGAGGCGTGGTAACTTTCAGGTAAGGTATAAATATAATTAATGTGTTGAGATATGAGAAAGTTTTTATTATTCTTGTCTTTGATAGTAGCTATGGTTTGTAAGGCACAAACCAAGCAGGAGCTGTTGCCTGTGGGTACAATGGCACCAGATTTTACAGTTACCGATAGCGTGACGGGGAAGAAATTGTTCAGCCTTTCTGAATTGCGCACTCAAGTTACAGATGATGGTAAGGTGAAGGCTGGAGTTTGGGTGGTTCTCGATTTCTGGGCTTCCTGGTGTCCTGACTGCCGTAAGGATATGCCTACCGTGAAGAAGATAGATGAAAAATATGGTAAGAAAATCAAACTTATCGGTGTTTCATTTGATACAGACAAGGCGAAGATGAATGGTTATCTTTCTGCCAATCAGTATTCATGGTTGCAGTATTCTGAATTCAAGAAATGGAAAGAAACTCAGATATCTAAAGATTATCATATCTCATGGATTCCAACATCTTATCTCATAGATCCAGAAGGAAAAATTGCTTTTTCTTCTCTGAATGCTGAGGAAATGCTTGAAAAACTTGATTCTTTGGAGGCTGAATTATAGAAAAAATGAGGATGTATCAAAACGTAATGTTTGGTACATCCTCATTTTATTATAATAGTTTTTAGATATTTTCTTTTCCTGTCATTATAATGCCATTCCTGCTTCGTATGAAGCAGATAGATGGCTTTTTCTTAAAAAATTATTTTACTTCAGTCAATTTTCCTGTCTGGGAGTCGATGATATAACCATGCAGATTGACATCCTTGGGAACGAGAGGGTGGTTACGAATGGCGTTGACTGTATTTCTGACAGAATCCTCTGTATCGTGAAAACCTTCCAGCCAATGATCAAGGTCGATACCGCAAAGTCCGATAGTATCAATGACATCCTGATGAATTCCTCTCTTGACCATGAGTTCCTTCATCTGTTGTCCGTTCATGTGGCAGGCACCACAATTGGAATGGGCGATGACCATGATTTCCTTTACTCCTAATTCATAAATGGCAACCAGGAGGCTGCGCATGGCTGAATCAAATGGGCTGATGACCAGTCCGCCTGCATTCTTGATGAGTTTAGCATCTCCATTTTTCAGTCCGAGGGCTGCTGGCAGTAGTGCCGTCAGTCTGGTATCCATACAAGATAAGATAGCAAGTTTCTTGTCTGGGTACTTGCTGGTTAAATACTTCTCATAACCCTTATTGGCTACGAATTGTTCGTTATACTTGATAATTTCTTCAATAATCATAATATTGATGTTATTTATTCTCTTAAATTAATTAATGACGGAGCATAGTTACATCGTTTTTTTATTGCGTTCTATGCAGCTACTCCCTTTCTTTCTCCAACTATACTCCCCGTGCTTGTCGAATACAATCCAGTAGAGTACAGGCAGAATGGTGGCGATGAGCACCATTGAGATGAGGGTTCCGAAGAAAATGACGGCTCCCATCGGCGACCACAATGTATTGTTCTCTATCATCATCGGCAAAACACCTACAGAGGCTGCGGCTGATGTGAGGAAGATAGGACGCATACGGCGCTCGCCAGCCTGGAAAGCTGCATCTTTTACGGAAAGTCCCTTGTCGCGGCGCAGTTCTTCGGCATAGTCTAACATGATGATACCATTTCTCACCAGGATACCCATCAGGCTTACTACACCCAAGATGCAGGTAAGACTCACGTCGAATCCTGTTATCAGGAGTCCTATAGCAGCACCGAAAATACAGAGCGTCATGGATGAGAGATTTACCAGAGCCAGACTGATGCGCTTGAAATGGAAGAGCAGGATGAAGAAGATGATCAGTGCTGCTATCATCACGCCAGTGGTAACTTGTGGCAAGGTCTCGGCATCCTTCTCTGCCATACCGCCTATTTCCCAATGAAGGTCGGGATCGAGCGAGAGATCCGATACTTCCTCCTTCAGTTTGTTGGCTAATTTGTTGGCATTGAATCCTCTCAATGGTTCACCGATGATGGAAATGGTGCGCACGCCGTTTCTGCGTACGATGCTTCCATCGTGCCAATCGGGTGAAATCTTTGCCAGCTGCCGGAGAGGAACACTCGAGGTTCCTCCCATCACAGGGATGTATTCGTTGGCAAGATCACTATCATTCTGCGATTTCAATACCATCTTTACCGGATAATCGCCCTCCCAAAGGGTGGATATTGGAATGCCATCGCCAAAGTGTATGGCAAGATCGGCCGAAAGAAGCGTCTTGTTCACGCCCAGTCGGTTGGCCTCGGTTGCGTCAGGAGTTACTCTGATGCCCGGCAATGGTTCTTCGTAATTGGTGCGAATCAGATTGATGCCTTCTATCTGATGCATGCAGGCTGCTATTTTCTTGGCTGCAGCCTTCAGATCCCTGATACTGTCGCCGCTCACCCTTACTTCGATAGGATAGGTGGCGTTATTGTAATCCATCTGTTTGAAACGGATATAGCAGTCAGGAAAATAGTTGGAATAGCGGTCGGCATATCGGTCGAGCACTTCTTCTGTAGCGCTGTTGTCAACTGTATTTACGATAAACTGTGCAAAGTTCGGTCCGCCAATCTGAGGCGCATACGTGGTATGGAAACGAGGTGAGCCTTGTCCTATAAATGTGGTTACGGCTGTTACCTGTGGGTCGCGCTGCAGGATGTGGGCCATCGAGTCTGCCACCTGTGCCGTCTTCTCGGCGGTGGTTCCGTTAGGGAGATAGAACTCCACGGCAAACTGGTTTCTCTCGGCAATAGGCATCATTCGCTGCGGCAGGTTCACGAAGATAAAGCCTCCGATGATGATCAATGCCAATCCTGTAATGAGGGTGGTGCGAGGGAATGAGAAACAGTGTTTCAGCAACCAGGTGTAGCCCATCTGCAGATAGTCGAGCGGCTTTTTCCGGGCATTTGGATTGGGTTGACTGCTGATGCCCTGGTGAATTACCATATACTGCAGATAGGGTGTAAGCAGCAGCGAAACTGTGAGCGAGATACTCAGGATGATGAACATTGCCCAAGGGAACGACTGTACGAAATCGCCCATATCGCCATGCATGGTAAAGAGGAATGGAAAGAAGGTGAGCGAGATGCTGAGCGTGGCTGAAAGCACCGACATGAAGAATTCGCGAGGGGCAGCGATGGCTGCGTGCCAGCGAGACATACCATGTCCCAACTTCTCCATGTAATTGTCGATAATCACCACAGAATCATCCACCACCATACCTAAGGTTACAATCAAAGCAGCCAGAGTAACAGTGTTCAGTTCCATGCCGAAAATATAGAAGATGCCCACTGACGAGAAGATGGTGATAGGGATGCTGAGAGCTGAAACCTCTGCCACACGGCGTGGCATTAGCAGGATGACCACGATGATGACGGAGATGACCGATATGAGCAGTTCACGGAGGAAGGTAATCACAGATTCACTTACCACCCTGCTCTGGTCGGTGATGGTATTGATGTGAACATCATCGGGCAGTGTCTGCTCAAATTCATCCATTGCCTGATGTACGTCTCTTCCCATTTTCACGATATCATTGCCCGGTCGCATCTCGATGGATAGGAGTACGCATTTGTTGCCGTTGCTCTCGATGTATTTGTTCAGCTTGGGATATTCTCTTTTGATTTGGGCAATATCTTTCAGTCTGACGATGTTGCCTTTCGGGTCGGAATAGACAATTTGTTCTGCCACATCCCGTTCGTTGTTGTAGGAGTCGGTGATGTGGATGGGCATATTGAGCTGGCTCAGTTCCAAATTGCCGCTTACGGTAGTGAAACCTTGCAAGGCAAGATCATTCAGTACCTTGTAGGATCCAATGCCATATTTTGCTAACTTATTCTGATCCAGACAGATACTAATTTGCTCGTTCTGCAGTCCGTAGGTGCGGAGGTTGGAGATGGCATCGATACGGCGCAGCCTGTCCTTCAGTTGGTCGATGTAAGTATTCAGTTCCCGATAGGTTTTCTGTTTGCTTTCCATCGTGATAAGCAGGGCAGAGGTGTCGGCGATATCATCCACGGCTTGCAGGGCGAGAACCCCTGATGGCAGGGATGTTTTGAAGGCTTGCAGTCCATGTTTGAACTTGCTCCAGAAGGCATCGCGGTCCTCCACGTCATCGTTGAGTTCCATGAACACAATCAGCATGCCGTCTTTGCTCTGTGTATAAGTCTTCTTCTTGTTCACCTCCTTGTAGCCGAAGATAAAATTCTCCAACGGTTTAGCCACCCGTTCTTCCACTTCATCAGATGTGGCACCCGGATAAACAGCCACGCAGGCACCTTGACGGATAGTAAATTGTGGCATTTCCTGCTTTGGCATGATACAGATGCCCAGTATGCCCAAGAAGACAAGCATCCCCATGAGCAGGATCACGATGTTGTGGTTGCACATGGCCGACTCTATGAATGAGCGCTTGATGATGCGGTTGGGCTTTCTGGTGATGCGAGCCTTGATGTGGTCGTGAAGGGCGGTGTCCTTCTTTGGCTTATATGTATCTGGATTCATTTCTTTTCCCTCCACTTTTTATCGTTTTTCATTCTTTCTGGTATCTACTTTCATCCCTTCAGAAACTTTCTGCTGACCATTGATGATGACTTGATCACCAGTGTTTAAACCCGATAGAATGATGATGCCATCTCCCTCGAATTCGCCTGTAACGACAGGTTGCTGATGCGCCTTTCCGTTCACTACGGTCCATACGAATCGGGAATTATCTACATCGAGTTCAATGCATTGTGGGGGAACGATGATTTTGGATGATGCTGCAGAACTGCCCTGTATCTGAGCATTGCAGACCATGCCTGGGAGCAGTCGGCCCTGTGGGTTGGTGATGCCCACTTTGATATCGTAAGTATGTGAGATAGGGTTGGCATCTATGCCCTTTTCAGAAATCGTGCCATAGAAGACGGCCCCTCCAAGGGCTGCAACCGTCAATTTTACCTTGTCTCCTACATGGAGGTGTGAAATTTCTGCTTCTGGTATAGAGACTTTGGCGTTGACTTGTTTGACATCTGCCAGTTTCAGCACGGGTTGCCCTGGAAGCACGTAGGTTCCCATATCCACGTTTTTAGCAGCGATGACACCCGCAAAGGGGGCAGTGATGGTAGAGTGGGAGAGTTGTTGTCGGGCGATACTTTCGGCAGCTTTTGCCTGTTCCAATTTGCTTTCTATCTCCACCCATTTCATGTCCGAGATAGTTCCAGACTGATGGAGGGGTTGGAATCTTCTGTATGCATCTTCTGCTTGTTTCAGAGTAGTGAGCGTTGCGCGGTGTGCCTCCTTCACAGTGGTAGGATTGATGGTAGCGAGCAGTTGACCCTTGCTGACTCTATCTCCCTCATCCACACGGATGGAAGTGATGTTGCCTGCGATTTCGAAACTGAGTGTAGAACCCATCTTTTCCTCAATGGTTCCCACATAATCCTTCGTGCCCTCCAGGTTGGTATCTCCCACGGAGAGCGTTTCTACCTTTACGGATTTCTTTTCTGTTTTCTTGGCTTTTTCCGTGCATCCCGTCAGCATCAGACCGCTGATGATGAATGCGATGAGCCATCCCATCAAACTCTCTATCTGTTTCATCTCGATAATTTTTTTAGTTCTTGCAAAGATAATGCATTTTTGCTAAAGCATGGGAAAATTAGATTTAAAAAAACAAAAAAACCATTTGTTCTTTCTCAAACAGGCATTTCTGTTTTCATCTTTTTTAAAAGTGTCTGTCACTTATCAACATTCTAAGAATAGTGGACAAAAAATATTATATTCTTGTTTGTTTGCCTATTTGTTTGCATGTTTGTCTCATCAAAATGAGGAAAAAGTGCTCTTCTGACGTAATAAAATAGACGATGAAACGTTATACTTAAAAGAACAATAAATTGTGATAATTATGAAGACAATTAAATCTTTTATTGGATTAGCATTCGTACTGTTTGCATCCCTCTTTGTGGTATTCTGCAATGATGATGTCGAAGAAACATTAGAGCAACAATGGGCTTCGGTATTGGATAATCATGGCTGCAACTACGACTATAGTGACGATGGAAAATGTTTTGGTGATGGTGGCGGTATCAGCAAAGAAAACTTTGACAAAGTGATTGTTGGTCATGGCTGGAAGCACTACGGCACATGGGAAATAGACAAGTATGGCAAAAGACTGCCTCTCGAATATTATCACAACATAATTGGTGTATCTCCAGATAATTACTATTTTGATAGCAACACTAAATTAACTATTTACTATCGTTCAAATATGGCTGGAAGTGCTATAAAGAAGAGTGAAGTAGCATATACTTTCAATCGTAAATACAAAGGAACGTCACGCACAGTCCTATTGCTTGACAATAAAAAATACATTCAAATCACTGGCTGGACAAGGGGTGAGCAACCTACTTTCTGCATGGTTCACCCATTGGGAGTAAAATCCAATGGAGAAACCCTCTATGGCGTTTCCATCTATGTACAAATGACTGATACAGAATTGAAATCAATGCAGGAGAGTGTAAAATAGAAAATGTAAAGATTAATCTCTTTTTTTCAAAGGATCTCTTTCCTGCAATAGTTCTGTCACCCTTGATGGTGGAATACTTCATTGTTTTTATGCTTCTTCTTGTTTTTTGTGCCTTTATATTTTGGCTCCTTGGCAATAGGAATCATCTGTATAGTGTTAGCAATTTTTAATGCCGACGACTCAGGCGGAACAATTGGTGGTGTAGGATTGCCTTGGCGCCTATAAACTTCAAGTAGCCAATGCGCCTGCTATCAGATACTTGCAGTAGAAGGTTTCGCCAAGACAGATTTTATTATGCGCCCTTTTTCTTCATCATCAAGCGCGACTTTTCTTTGGCCAGAACTTGCATATCCACTGCCACATCGTCTTCATCTACAATTTCTACGCCAGTCATTGTTTCTATCACGTCTTCCATAGAAACTACGCCACGGAGACAACCGTATTCATCCACAATAATAGAGATGTGTTCGCGCTTTTCCAGCATCTTTTCCCATATCTGATATAGAGATTCATCTTCATTGAAAGAAAGAATCGGGCGCACCAACTCTGATAATCTGGTCTGGAACTTGTCGTCTGAAACCTCCTTGAGCACCATGTCTTTCAGGATATAGCCCACGATGTAGTCTTTGTTATTATCATATACAGGGATGCGTGAGAATTTCCATTCCTTCTGTTCGTAAAACTCCTTGATAGTTTGATTCACATTGGCAGATTCTACCACAATGGATGGAGTCATTACCTCTTTGGCCTTTACTCCAGCCAGGCGAATACAGCTTTTGATGATCTTGCTTTCTGATTCACGGAAGATACCTTCTGTGGTTCCTACATCCACCATGGCTGACACTTCCTCGCGGCTCATGGTGGCCTGGTGGTTCTTAGGAGTAAATATCTTCGTAATCAGTTCTGAGAGCAGTACCAATGGATAGGTGATGAAAATGAGCACCCTGATAATCTTGGTAGATGACATGGCTATAGAGCGCCAATAGGATGCACCAATGGTTTTCGGGATGATTTCAGAAAGCACCAGAATCAGCAGGGTAAGAATAGCGGAAATGATACCGAAGTATTCTTCACCAAAGAGTTTGATAGACTCAGCACCTACACCGGCAGAACCGATGGTGTGGGCAATGGTATTGAGCGAAAGAATGGCACCCACAGGGCGATCTACGTTGTTCTTGTACTGTTTCATCAAAGAGGCTGTCTTGTTGCCTTGACTCTCCTTCATCGAGATAAACGACATTGGAGTTGATAATAACACAGCTTCCAGGACAGAGCATAAAAAGGATAGTGACAGAGCACCTAAAAAATATAAAATAATTAAACCCATGTAAATTTTAATTCGTTAATAATATGTTATCTGAAATGAGATAGATATTATTTCCGAAGATTACAATGAAGGATGTAATGGGGAACATTACATCTTTGGAGTTTATTTGATATATGTTTTGTTGTTGCAAATGTCATTACAATCATCATTGATTTCAATTTGTTGCAAATATAATGAAAATAATACGAAACTCCTCTTAATTTCTCGAAAATTAGATTGTTTTATATGATTTTTAGTAAATATTTGTTAGTCTTTCTAATAACATCTTTCATGGAGAAGAGGATGAGGGAGAGTCATAAATCTTGACACACTATCCGATGAGAAAGCATTTCCTCAAAGAAAGTATATTTATCAAATCTAACGATGCGCATTTATAAGGTCTAACGATGCGCTTCGTTAGGGTTTAATGATGCGCTTTATTAAGGTCTCATGATGCGCTTCGTTAAGTGTTAATAAAGCGCTTCTTTAAGTTGCAAAGAAGCGCTTCTTCAGTATGTCCAAAAAAATCAATAAAATGGTTTTCGTTTTTTAATCTTATTTTTCTATTCTTTTCACATACACTATCGCCGTTCTCCAGCCACTCGTAGTAATGCCATTAGCAGGCTCTTCGGAGAAAGTTCGAAGTTCCTTCGTAGCTGTGGAACGAGGGAGGGAAGTTAGCCTGCATAATCTGCCACACGGATAAAGGGATGGGTGGCATCCGCCAAGTAATCTTGCCATAATCTATCACTCTAAAAGGTTTGTAATACGCCTGTAAAGTTACAACTATCGTATATTGAAACAACATTGTTTTCGTTCCCTTAATGGAGAACCTGCCAAGTTTCTTTGTATCATTATCTAAATAGAGAATTCAATTCTCTAAGCAAGTCAAACAATTATGATTGAGAGATTTTTTAAACAAACTAAATTCACTTCAGAACAAGACTTCAAGGAGCATCCAATGTAGACATTGCATACGGAATTTGCGCCAACCCCCAAAGTTTAGTTAAGCTTTGGGGGTTAGCCAATTTATTCCATATGAGGTTTTGTTACGAATAATCGGAAGGAGCCACCCCTTTTATCTTCTTAAATACCTTTGAGAAATAATTAGGGTCGGAGAATCCGCAAGCGTATGCTGTCTCTGAAACATTATAACCTTCAGAAAGCATACGGCAGGCACGCTCTATACGCTTATGACGGATATAATCACCCATTGAGATATTCATGAGGCTCTTCATCTTGGTATATAAGAGACTACGTGAAATGCCCATGCTCACAGTGATATCCTCTATAGAGAAATTTGCATTATCCAAGTTTGCTTCCACCATATCACAAATGTTCTTTACAAAATCTTTATCCAACTGAGTAAGGGCCTTATTTGCCTCAGCAGCCTCTTTACCTCCCTCCACAATCTTTTCTTGACGGCTACAAACCAACCTAAGGATATTTCCTATCTGATAACAAAGAGCCATAGGGTCAAATGGTTTGGATATATACACATCCGCCCCATCCTTATAACCGCTCTTGATGTCGTCAGGGTCGCTTTTAGCGGTCAGAAGTATGACAGGAATGTGTGATGTTGCCATATTCCCCTTCAACATGTTGCAAAGTTCATTGCCTGTCATCTTTGGCATCATCACATCAGACACAACCATTTCTATATCCTGCCGTGAGATAGCAATATTCCAAGCTTCTTGTCCATCCTCTGCCGTAACGACATGATATGTCTTTCCCAATAGTTCCGTTAAGAACCTCAACATATCAACATTGTCCTCCACGACCAATAGCGTATGCTTGTCCTCGGCATTCTCTACTTCCATTGGAACTTGCAACATGCCACTTTCTTGCGAATCTACAGCTAAAGGCTCTGCCTTACTAACATAATCTTTCACTGTAACCAATTCCTTGTCGGATGAGATCTTATCTTTTTCCGAGAAAGCATTTTCTGCCACATCAATCAACACAGTAAAAGTACTTCCTTTTCCCAACTCACTATCAACAGCGACACTTCCCTTATGAATCTCTGCCAAGCGACGAACCAAAGACAAGCCGATACCCCAGCCTTTACTATTGGCATTAAAGCCACGCTTGGTTTGATAATATCGCTCAAAGATATTAGCGATTTCTTCTTTCATGATGCCAATGCCCGTATCGGCTACTTCCATCTTCAGGAACAAGTCGGAAGATTCTGGCTTCCGCACCATCTCCGCCCCAATGGTAATGACACCACCAGTGGAAGTGAACTTCATCGCATTCGACATCAAATTGTTGAGGATATGCTCTATATAAGAAGGTGAGAACCATCCCTCCTCTCCATTATCAATGGCACGAATCTCAAGCTTTAGCCCCTTAGAAGAAACCACTTCCTTGAAATTTGCAGCTGCCATGGCTATGAATTCCACAGGATTACCCTGTTGAACATAGAAAGGGAAGTTGTCGGACTCTATCTTGTTGAATGTCACCAATTCATTGATTATGTGCTCCATCTTAGTTGCATTACGTATCGCCATATCAAGCGAAGTCTTAGCATCTTCGTTGAGTTGTGATGCGGCTATCGTCTTCAAAGGAGCCTTAATGAGAGCCAACGGGGTTTTTAACTCATGAGAAACCATTGTAAAGAAGTTGGACTTCATCTTGTCCACCTCTTTCACCTTTTCCTTTTCCAGACTCACATATTTGATTTCTGCCTTTTCCTTCATTCTCATATTATAAAAAGCAATCGCTCCAAAAGCGATGCCGCACAAAAGAAGGAAATAGATGAATATCGCAAAATTGGAACGATAGAATGGAGCCTTAACAACAATATTCAAGACTCGTTCTTTCGCATTTCCTTCGTTCATTACACCATTGTAGGCTCTTACATGAAGACGATAGTTGCCAGGTTGAAGCAAATAACCATTAAAACGATGCTCAGTCCCCATGTCTCGCCAATCCTTATCTATGCCATCCACCTTTATCTGATACCTGACATTCTCCATACAGCCAGGCATTATGACACCATATTCTATAGAGAACGACTTTGCCTGATCATAACTCAACACGATTTCATCGGTACAATCAAGGCGGGTCTTGAGTGGCGAGTCTTCACTTGCCACACCCATGAGCTTATTGTTGATATAAAGCTGTTTAAAATGTATTTGGTAATTAACAGGTTTATCCTCTATCTTTTGAGGATAGAAAGTGAGCAAGCCATCAAAAGTGCCCATCATCATAAAGCCCCGAGGAGAGTAATAGGATGAAGTAAAGTTGAATTGGTTAACCGGCAGTTCTGCATTTGCAGTGAAACAACGAGTGCTACCATCCACAATATTATAGCGAAAAAGTCCACGATCCGTGCCAATCCACAAACAATGATTGGCATCTTCTACAATACTACAAATCGTGCATTCCTGTGGAAGACCACAGGATGCATGTTTAATCTTCTCTTTGCCAGTAGTATCAAGACAAAACATGCCACTATTGTTCGTGCCAATCCAAATCCTCTTTTGAGAATCTTCAAATACGACGATAATATAATTATCCGTCAACCCACAATGGCTTTCCTTACTGTAGCGTATCACCTTACCATGATCTATGCAGAAAAGGCCATAAGAAGTAGTTGCCGCCCACAAGCGATGCTTACTATCCTCAAAAAGCGAATAGATGAACACATGGTCAAGAAGTTGATGACCTATCTTGCGGAAGACATTGTTCTTGGCATCATAATAGCGTAGGCCATCCATGGTAGCGACCCAAATCCTGCCATTCGAAGTCTTACAGACATCGAAGATTCCCGCCGATGTGATACCATTCGTATAATAATATTGTGAATATTGGTGTGTACCTAATTGATAACGGAACAATCCATTGAAGCGTGAGCCTATCCACATATCACGAGACACAGGGTCATAATAAAGACTATGCACATTGGAGCCAAGTGTTGGGATGCCCGTAAAAGGAGTAAAAACATGGTTCTGCATATCATAGATGAAGACACCATTATCCTCTGTGGCAATCCAAACCAATCCACCCTCCGCCTCAACTATTGAGCGAGGAATACGTGCATTGAATGCCCCAGGTTTTCCATTGGCATAATCATGCATAAACCAAGAGTTGCGCTTGACCAAGTAATCCACGCCTCCGAAATAGGAGCCAATCCAGATATTATCCTCCCTGTCCGACAAGATACTATAGATCGCATTATCCGTCAAGCTATTCGACTTGTTTGCCTCTTTTTTGATTCTCTCTATATGCCCATCAGGAGCAATCACGGCAATACCCATCTCCGTGCCCAGCCAGATGTTATGGCGCTTGTCCTCGGTGATGGTTCTCACGATTCCCCCTGTAAGCCATTTCGCCTCATACTTCACCTCCTTGCCAGTAGCAAGATAGACACATGCCAATCCCCCATTGTCACATCCAATCCACAAGCGCTGCCGAGAATCCACATAAAGTGGCTTGATGGTATTTTGCTCTATGCCAGAATTTCCCAAGCCACCCAATTTGTGAAGACTTATCTTGGATAGCGTTGCATTAAAAGAAAAAACAGCCTTGTTGGTAGATACAAAGATATTGCCCTTGCCGTCTCTTGCCATGGAGGCGATGGCTCCATAGTTGAGAGACGGATAAACGGAGAAGGCATCCGTCTTCTTGTCATAGACAAAGAGCTTGTCATGCCCCGTCAGGATTCGGCCATCTTTCGTTTCCACGAAACTAGTGCAATACCCTTTGACATTGCCATAATTTTGGAAATCATCCGTTTTGGAGCGATAACGGCTCACGCCATTTTCTGTAGCAATCCATAAGTCCTTTCTGGAATCCACAAACAGTCCATGAACAAAATTATGTATCAACGAATGTACCTTTCCTTCTTGATGGTAATAAGTCTGCACATTATAACCATCAAACTTGGCCAACCCATTTCGGGTACCAATCCAGATATATCCATCGGCATCTTGCACGATGGCTTCCACTTGTTGATTAGGCAAGCCATTAGAGGTATTGAGATGTCGAAAGCAGAAGTCCAAGGCCCATGCTGACCATGTATTGACTACAGCAAAAACTAAGGTCAAGAGTATTTGTTTCATCTATGTTACTTTTATTTCAAGTGCAAATATAGCCTTTTTTATAGGTAATCCTGCACTTTTTACAAGTATTTTTGACCAGACTAGACAGAATTACCCATATCCAAGACGATATTACCCATGATGGCATTAAAATATTATGTACTTTTGCAATCGAAATTAACAACCTAATTATTGCATAACTATGAACAAAAGAACAAACATCCTTTCAGCACGGCTACTCTCTACATGCATGGCCTCCCTATTCATGATACCATCTTGTAGTTCAAACGAGCCACAATATCCTGAGATCAACAATAAAGATAACAACAAGGAGGAAAAGACTGTCTTGACAGAAGCCGACCCTACCATCTTCAGAGATACCGATGGCACCTATTATTTATATGGCACAGGAGCTCAATCCGACAAAGGCTTCTATGTCTATCAGTCGAAGGATCTCAAGGAATGGTCAGGACCTGTTGGCAAGGAAAACGGCTTTTGCCTCACGAGCGGCACTTCGTTCGGAACCACAGGTTTTTGGGCACCACAAGTAGCCAAACGAGGCAACACCTACTATATGTTCTATACAGCCAATGAACAAATTGCCGTAGCCACAGCCTCATCGCCATTGGGACCATTCAGTCAACCCAACAAGCAGATGATTCAAGCACCTTGCAAGACCATTGACCCCTACGTATTGTTTGACAACGACGGAAAGGTGTATCTTTATCATGTAAGACTTCAAAACGGCAATCGCATCTATGTAGCCGAGATGACAGACGACCTTAGTTCCATCAAGGAAGAAACCGCCAAGGAATGCATCAGCGCCAGCTTACCATGGGAAGATACCGAACAAGTGGCATGGAAAGTGACAGAAGGCCCAACGGTTTTGCATATCGGCGACACCTATTATATGTTCTATTCCGCCAACGACTTTCGTAACATTGATTATGCAGTGGGCATAGCCACAGCCGACAATCCATACGGACCATGGACCAAGCAGAATGCACCTATCATCTCACGAACTAACATCGGGTATTATGGAACAGGACATGGAGATGCTTTTCTAGATGATGCAGGCAAGTGGAAGTACGTATTCCACACGCACCAAAGCTTCACGGAGGTAGCTCCTCGCAAGACCGCTCTCGTAGGATTGAACTTCAAGAATGGTAGTTTTACCATCGAAGAGAATACGTTTACCTATTTATATAAGAAATAACTCTAACTATTATACAACTATGTACAGACGAACATTACTTACAGTGGCACTCACAGTTGTCACACTATGTTCCAATGCTCTTGATGTCAAGACGAAGATTAGCATCAAGCAGCCAGGCAATCCTGCCGTCACCTATTCACTGAAGGAGGATGCCGGACAATTGGTATCAGCAAATGGCTCTGCCTTGCCTATCGAAATCAAGCAACAAGTAACTAATGACGGCAAAGACCAAATCTACCAGGTTACGCTGACGGCACGACAAACAGCCTTCTACAACTTCGAAGCCAGCCTCAACACAGGTTTGCCATCCCATGGCAGCGAGTTCTACTTGCCTGGTTTCTGGTATCACCTAAATCTTCGCTCTCCTAAAGAGGCGCCAGCCTTCCACACTTCGAAATGTTGGAATTTCAGAGAAGACCGCCTATCATCCCCGATGACCAGTGCCTTCAATGAGAGTGAGAAAAAATCGATAGCCGTCATGCGCTGTCTTGACAGTTCCAGCGAGACCCTGACCACCCATACGAGCGGGGAAGTCATTCTCAGTGGAGAAACCTCCTTGGGATATCTCGGTTTCGACAGCGAGCACAACGACGTAGCCCTTACCTTTGGTTATCCATATATAGAGACCCCAAAGCGCTATATCCGAAAACTAACACTTATCGCTCCAATCTTCACATACGCAAAGCTAGAAAAAGGAAAGAGCAAGACCATCACTTGGAGAATCATCGATGGCTCTGCCAACAATTATGGAGAACACGTAACCAACATGTGGAAGAAATGCTTTGACATCTACAATCCACGACCTCTGACTCCGCTCTTCGGACCAGACGAAATGAAAAAAGGATTATGCAACTATTTCAGACGCTCTTACATAGACCGTTATCCATTGAAATATCATTCAGGAACTACATTGCTCACTTATGATTGCAAGCCATATCCTGCCATGCAGATTGGTTTCTGCGGAAGAGTATTGCTCAATGCCTTCAACGCAATAGAATATGGAGAGCAACATCAGGAAAAAGACTTGGTGAACATGGGAAATGAGATTCTTGAGAGTTTCCTACAACATGGTTTCACCAGTGCAGGCTACTTCTACGATGACGTGAACTTCAATAAGGGATTCCCTACCGATGAGAAAGCCGTTCACTCCATTCGCCAACAATCAGAAGCCGTCTATGCCATCCTTTTGTACCTGAAATACGAGAAGAGTCAAGGACGCAAGCATGCAGAATGGGAGAATCACATCAAGCAAATCTTGGATGGTTTCCTCAAGCTACAGAAAAAGGACGGTAACTTTGCCAGAAAGTTCCACGACGACGGTTCCGATATAGACGCCTCAGGTGGAAGCACTCCTTCTGCCACATCAGCCTTGGTGATGGGCTATCGCTACTTTGGCAAGAAGCAATACCTTGAGGCAGCCCGCCGAACCATCGACTATCTGGAGAAGAACATCATTTCAAAGAGTGACTATTTCTCCTCAACCCTCGATGCCAACTGCGAGGACAAAGAAGCTGCCATATCTGCCGTCACTGCCAACTACTACATGGCTTCCGTGACCAAGGGTAAGGAACGTCAACGCTACATCGACCTTTGCCAGAAAGCAGCCTACTTCGCCCTATCATGGTACTATCTATGGGATGTACCTTTTGCGCAAGGTCAAATGCACGGCGACTTAGGTCTCAAGACCCGTGGATGGGGTAACGTATCTGTAGAAAACAACCACATCGACGTATTCGTCTTTGAGCTGCCTCACATCGTCAAATGGTTGAGCAAGCAAGTGAACGAACCAAGATTCCAGCAGATCTACGATGTCATCTTCACCTCACTCTCACAATTGATGCCTACCAAGGAGCGCAACTGTGGCATTGCCGTACCAGGCTTCTATCCAGAGGTGGTACAGCACACAACTTGGGACTACGGTATGAACGGCAAGGGATTCTACAACAATTACTTCGCCCCAGGCTGGACAGTAGCATCACTGTGGGAAATGTACTCACCAAACCGTACTGACAACTTCCTCAAAAAATAAGAGGAAGTCCATCATGTATGAATTATCTAACGTTTAAGACCTGCTCAAAAGGCAGTCATAACCTAATACAAAAAGAGAATATGAAAAAGAATTTGTTACTAACAAGCATTGCTCTCATGTCTATTGCATCCGCAATGGCAGAAGGAGCATCGACGCCAAACAAGTATTTTACACATTCTGCAGCCATTCTTCAGCAGAAAGCAACGGCAAGTGGAAAAGTTCTCGACACCAATGGAGAGCCTCTCATCGGCGTAACCATCATGGAAGAGGGAACACAAAATGGAACTGTAACAGGACTAGATGGCAGTTTCTCTCTCAACATGACGAAAAGCAATGCGATGCTTAAATTCTCATATATTGGATTCACGGATGTCAAGTTGCCTGCTGCCAACAACCTAACTGTTACCATGAAAGAAGAGCAGAATGCTCTGAATGAAGTCGTGGTTGTAGGTTATGGCACCCAAAAGAAAGTAAACCTTACAGGATCTGTTGTATCAGTAGATCTTGCCAAAGAAACCAACTCCCGTCCAGTCACCACCGCAGCACAGGCTCTGCAAGGTATGGCTGCCGGTCTCGATATCATCCAAGGCTCAGGAAAACCTGGCGAAGAGAACTTCTCTGTCAACATACGTGGTGTGGGAACCATGAATGATGCCAGCCCATTGGTATTGGTTGATGGTATGGAAATGAGCCTCTCTGAAATAAACCCTATGGATATAGAGAGTATCTCTGTATTGAAAGATGCTGCCTCTTGTGCCATCTATGGTAACAGAGGTGCCAATGGTGTCATCTTGGTTACCACCAAGAGTGGAACAGAAGGTAAGATCAACCTCAGCTATTCTGGTCGTTTATCCATCAACTCACCTTCCAAGCTCATTCGTTTCATGTCCAACTATGCCGACTACATGTCTATCGTCAACGAAGCTTGTGAGAACATTGGCACTGCTGGCAAATATCCAGAATCTGTGATCCAGCAATGGCGTGACGCAGAGGCAAATCCAAACGGATTGGCAGAGTCGGGCTATCCTAACTACGTGGCATACCCAAACACAGATTGGTATGACGAGATCTATCAGACCAAGGTGATGCAGGAGCATTCCATCTCTTTGTCAGGAAAAGACACACGCACTCGCTATAACTTGGGCTTGACTTATCTTGACAACCCTGGTATGATTGTACGCTCAGGCATGAAGAGGTACTCCATCAACTTGAAGTTGATTTCAGACGTTACCAACTGGCTCCAAGTTGGTGCTCAAGTATGGGGTTCTCATTCCGATAAAGATAGAAACAACGTAGATGCATTAAGCAGCTGGGAATTCTTGAAGACCGTACCTGGCATTTATCCTTATTACGATGGCAAATATGGTGGCATCGAGACTTCCATGGAAGATGGAGCCGCTCACAACCCATTATTATTTCTCAATGGCCAAGGCGACAGCTACAAGAAGACGACACATGCCTACTCCACTGCGTATGCACAAATCAAGTTCCTCAAGGACTTTACGTTCAAGACCAACTTTGGATATGATTTCTACAATACACGCCATAAACTGACAGAGGGTAGCAATGAGAGCTTCAGTTTCAGCAGAAACGAAGTGGTTAGCTCTGCCACTTCATTGGAGACTTTGGCTGGATACATGTATTACAACCACTACTACAACTGGAAGTGGACCAACACCCTCAACTGGAACCACACTTTCGCCCAAAAACATGACGTAGGTGCACTCGTCGGTTTTGAGGAAGGCAAGAATAGCAATGGTAATACAGATGTCAAGAAGATGGGTATGATAGACCAAACCATCAGCGACCTGAACACCCTGACTTCAGCAGAATACATCAAAGGTTCTTTCACTGGATATACTTATCGTTCATGGTTTGGACGTCTGAACTATGCCTACGATTCTCGTTACCTCTTTGAGGCCAATGCCCGCTATGATGGTTCATCTCGCTTCTCTCCAGACAACCGCTGGGGTTTCTTCCCTTCAGCATCAGCTGGATGGCGCATCAGTGAGGAAAACTTTGCCAAGAATTCTTTCCTCAGTGCATTTGACAACTTGAAGCTCAGAGTATCATACGGTAAGTTGGGTAACTCTTCAGTTGACAACTATGCATACCAATCTTGGTATGAGACCGGTTACACAATCATGGGTGGCAAAAAGGTTCCACGTTTCTATCTACTGAACTTGCCTAACATGGATGTGACATGGGAAACGACCAAGACCTTCAACTTGGGTTTGGATTTCGCCACACTGAATGGTCGTCTGTCGGGAGTACTTGATTACTATGACAAGCGTACCACAGGTATTCTCTATCGTCCTACCATCGGTCTCGTATTCGGTGACAAGCAAGCGCCGTTGCAAAACCTTGCCAGTGTAAGCAACCAAGGTTTCGAGGCTACACTCCGTTGGGAAGACAAGGTGGGCAAAGTAACTTACGGTGTTGCAGTAAACGGCTCATGGAACAAGAACCGCGTCACCAAGTATAAGGGAAAGCTCGTTCAGGGTTGGGGTGCAAACCCTAACGACCCAGATGCTTATTACTCTAATCTCGGTGAGGTGTCATCAGGAGGTAATCAGCGCTTGTTGGAAGGCCACATGATGAACGAGTTCTATGTATATCCTATCTATTCTGGTAAAGGCAATTATTACGATGCCAGTGGTGCTGTCGATCCTAACGGTGGTCCTAAAGACGGTATGATACGCACAGAGAAAGACTTGAAATGGGTGCAAGACATGATTGCAGCTGGCTATAATTTCGAGCCTCAGCATAATGTTTCCAAGAATGCCATCTGGTATGGTGAGTATATCTATGCTGATACCAACGGAGATAAGGTATATGGTGGCAACTACGACCAGAAGTTCACCGGCAAGTCTATGGTTCCTAAGTTCAACTTTGGTATCCAGATGCACGCAGAATGGAATGGCTTCGACCTCTCCATGAACTGGGGTGGTGCTACAGGTTTCTCTACTTACTGGAGAGAGATTGGTCAAAACTCAACCAACGTCGTATTCGGTTTGTCTGTTCCTCAGTGGATTGCCAGCGATCACTATTTCTACGATCCAGAGAATCCAACCGACCCTCGTACCAACCTCACCTCCAAGAACCCACGTATGTCTTTGGAGAACCCAAGTATGAGTGACGCACTTGACAACACCTTCCATCTCTATAATTGCGATTTCATCAAGTTGCGTAACCTCACCATTGGTTATACACTTCCAAAGAACATCTCGAAGCGTATCTATGCAGAGAACCTTCGCATCTACTTCTCAGGTGAGAACCTCTGGACGATCACAGACTTCCCTGGCCTCGACCCAGAGACTCGTTCTGGAGAAGGTTATGCAACCATGCGCCAGATTTCTTTTGGACTTAACGTAACATTCTAAATTATAAAATATCAGCAATATGAAAACGAATATGAAGAAACATATATTAGGTGGCCTATTGATGGTTGCTGCTGGAACTGCTTTTACAGCTTGCTCATCCGACTTCCTAGACACCCAGCCAACCGACCGTGTAGGTACCGACCTAGTTTGGAGCACATACAACATGGCCAATGCTGTAGTAAACGGAGCATACGAGCGTTTCTATTATGAGAATGGATATGAGACACCAGACTGGCAGAACTTCGATGCCGCAACCGATGTTTGCGACCTTGATGCCAACTGGGGAGGTTATGACTGGTGCCGCGGACGTTGCAACTCCACTTATTGGGGCTTCGCCAACTTATGGAAGAGATTGTATGAGGAAATCTATTGTACGAACAACGTTGTCTGCAACCTCGATAAATGTACTAGCATGTCGAAAGAAGAGCGTGCCAGAGACATCGCAGAATGCAAGTTCTTGAGAGCTTGGGCATATTATCGTGCCAACGTGTTCTGGCGTGGCGTACCTATCTATACAGAGCCTGTAGAATATGGTCAAGACACCAAAGGCCGCAACACAGAGGCTGAAGTGTGGGAGCAAGTCATCAAAGACTGCACCGAAGCCATCGAAGAGCCTAACTTGCCTAACAAGTATTCTACATCCGATTCCAACTATGGCCGTGTAACGAAAGCTTGCGCCTACTATCTGCGTGGCCAAGTATATATGTGGCTGAAGCAATGGGACAAAGCTGTTGCCGACTTCAAGGCTATCACAACCATGGGCTTTGAGTTGTTCCCAGACTATAAGAACATGTTCAAGGCAGCTAACGAGCGAAACGATGAGTACATCTTCCAGTATCAATATTCTGAGGAAGATGGCATGGGGTCCTTGTTGGCACGTACACAGGGCAACCGTGTCACTTATACCGCTGATGGATTTGGCTGCTGGAACAACTTGATTCCTAACCCATACTTCGTTGACTCATACGAGTATGCCAACGGTAAGCCTTTCAAAATGGACGAGGCCATTCCTGGTTACTCTAGCATGACACCTAAGGAACGTTCCGTATATTTCCTCCGCAATGGACTTGACCCTAATGCAAGTGACCCTAAGTTGAAAGCTGCTTATGATCAAATGGTGACATACGGATCAGACATGAGCAAGTATGACAAGAATGGCAATGAGGAGAGAATTCTCAAGATTTACAAGGACAGAGATCCTCGTATGTTGATGAACTTCATCACTCCTTACTCAACTTATAAAGGTGGTGCTACCGCCGACTGCTGGGACTATACCCTCCGTTGGCCTTATATCGGCTCAGACAATGCCGCACCTTACGACTTGCGTACCGATACCAACGACCGTTTCTACTATCTCTGGCGTAAGTACGTACCAGAAGGAAGAGAGATGAAGAATGCCTTGAACAGCGACATCGACACCCCTATTTTCCGTTATGCAGGAGCACTTTTGTCATTGGCAGAAGCTTTGAATGAGACAGGACAGACTCAAGAAGCCATCAAATACGTTAACTGGGTTAGAGAACGTATCCCAGGCCTAGCCTTGTTGAACAGCAACGAATGGACCCAAGTGTCAGGACAAGACGACCTGAGAGAACGCATTCGCAATGAATACGGATGGGAGCTCTGCGGAGAAGGACAGCTCTACTGGAAACAGATTCGTTGGGATACTTGGATGGACCGTAAGATCGGTACCAACCGTACGACTGTCAGCGATCCTGCCCAGTTGAATGGTGCCAATGGTATGACTGAGATTTGGGGAACCAAGCGCTATACCAACGGATATATGGGTGAGCATGCCAAAGTGTTTGCCATCCCACAATCAGAGATAGAGCGTAATCCTAACCTGACCCAGAACCCAGGTTGGTAATTGTAATCAAGGATTCCTGAACAGATAATGAATAAAAACATGATAAGTTGTTTAGGTTTATGTATTGTGTTCGGTCTTACTACCACAAATTGCTCGGTGTCGAATGACATCGAGCAATCACCAACTCCCGAACAGCCAAAAGTTGCTAAATACCATAATCCCATAGTTTCGACTTCGCTCCCAGACCCAACAGTGACGAAGGCGGACGATGGCTATTTCTATTTGTATGCCACGGAGAATATACGCAATCTCCCTATCTATCGCTCCAAAGACTTGGTCAACTGGAACTATGTAGGTACAGCTTTCACTGATAGCTCACGCCCACAATGGAATCCGCAAGGTGGTATTTGGGCCCCAGACATCAATGTCGTGAATGGACGCTACATGCTCTATTACTCCAAATCAGAATGGGGAGGAGAATGGACTTGCGGTATTGGCATCGCCTCCGCCACATCTCCTCAAGGTCCTTTCATCGACCATGGAGCCTTGTTCATCAGTCAAGACATTGGCATACAGAACTGCATAGATCCTTTCTATATAGAGGATCATGGAAAGAAATACTTGTTTTGGGGCTCATTCCATGGCATCTTTGGTGCAGAGTTAACGGAAGATGGACTCGCCCTCAAGCCAGGCGCCAAACCTGTGCAAGTTGCAGGCAACCAGATGGAAGCCACCTATATCCATAAACATGGTGACTACTATTATCTCTTTGGCTCGGCAGGTACTTGCTGCGAGGGAGTCAACAGCACCTATCAAGTCATCTATGGACGTTCCAAGAACCTCTTTGGTCCTTACACAACGAAAGAAGGAAAGAATATGCTTGATGGAGCTTACGATGTACTGCTACATGGCAGCAACTTGGTTGCAGGTCCAGGACACAATGCTGAGTTTATCACCGATGACAAACAACAAGACTGGATGATCTATCATGGATTCTTAAGATCCGACCCAGACGGGGGCCGCCTACTCTTCATGGACAAGGTGGAATGGATCAACGACTGGCCGCAAGTGGCTGGCAACATAACAACCATAGAAAGTAACAAACCCTATTTTAAAAAGTAAAGGCAAATGAAAAAGAACGCATTAACCTGGCTATTTTTAGCTTTGATGAGCTTGACCGCCACGGCCAAAGCTCCCAACTCTCCGTGGAAACCTGCAGGAGACAAGATCAAGACAAAATGGGCTGAGACCTTGGATCCCAACCATGTGTTGCCCGAATATCCCCGCCCTATCATGGAACGCTCCAACTGGGCCAACTTAAATGGACTTTGGGAATACGCCATCCAACCAATCGGACAAAAAGAGCCACAAGCCTTTGAGGGCAAGATTTTAGTCCCTTTTGCCGTGGAATCAAGTCTATCTGGTGTACAAAAGCAAGTTGGCAAAGACAAGGAACTCTGGTATAAGCGCACGTTTACGGTTCCATCATCTTGGAAGGGCAAGACGGTATTGCTGCATTTTGGAGCAGTCGATTGGAAGACTGAGGTCTATCTGAATGACATTAAAATCGGCTCACATACGGGTGGATATACTCCATTCTGTTTCGACATCACACATTATCTCAAGCCGGGAAATCAGAAGCTGGTGGTAAAAGTGTGGGACCCGACAACGGATGGTTACCAACCTGTAGGAAAGCAAAATGCAAATCCTAATGGCATCTGGTACACCCCTGTTACTGGTATCTGGCAAACCGTATGGATGGAGCCTGTCAACAACAAGCATATCACCCATATCGAATCAACTCCAGATATTGACTCTCAAAAGTTGACCGTTCATGTTGCTACAGAAGGAACTACTTGGGGAGACCTTGTTGACATTCAAGTCAAAGACGGAAACACTGTTGTTGCCAATGCCAAAGGTGCTGTAGGTCAGCCGATAGATATCGCCATTGAGAATCCTAAGCTATGGTCGCCAGAATCTCCTTCGTTATATGATGTGGAGGTAAAACTATTCAGTGGCGGTAAATTGCAAGATAAAATAAAGAGTTATGCTGCCATGCGAAAGATCTCAACCCATAGAGATGGTAATGGCATCGTTCGTTTACAGCTGAACAACAAGGATTATTTCCAGTTTGGTCCATTGGATCAAGGATGGTGGCCTGACGGTTTATATACAGCGCCTACGGATGAGGCACTCCGCTATGACATACAAAAAGCCAAAGACTTCGGTTTCAATATGATTCGCAAGCATGTGAAGGTAGAACCAGCACGCTGGTACACCTATTGCGACCAATTAGGAATCTTGGTTTGGCAAGACATGCCTAGTGGAGACAAATCACCTCAATGGCAGAATCACCAGTATTTCAATGGCTCAGAAGTAATACGTTCTGCAGAATCCGAAGCCAACTACAAGAAGGAATGGAAAGAGATCATGGATTGCCTGCGTTCTTATCCTTCTATTGTTACATGGGTTCCATTCAATGAAGCATGGGGACAGTTCAAGACGGTCGAAATAGCAGAATGGACCAAGAAATATGATACTTCTCGCTTGGTGAACCCTGCCAGTGGTGGCAATTTCTATCATACAGGAGACATGCTCGACCTTCACAACTACCCAGGTCCAGAGATGTATCTAGCCGATGGAGAAAGACCTACTGTTCTAGGAGAATATGGTGGCATTGGCTTACCTATCAAAGGGCATCTTTGGCAGGCTGATAAGAACTGGGGATATGTTCAGTTCAAGAATGCAAAGGAAGTTACCGACGAGTACGTGAAGTATGCCGAAAAGCTTAAGAAATTGGCTCACACAGGTTTTTCTGCTGCCGTCTATACCCAGACCACGGATGTGGAAGGAGAGGTAAATGGCTTAATGACATATGATCGTAAAATTATTAAAGTGGAAGAAGATAGAGTAAGAAAAATAAATCAAGAAATCTGTCATCTATTCAACCAATAATGTTTTTCTTTGTGGAATGAGAGGAGGGTGCGCCATAAATTCATGACACACCCTCCTTAAATTTTTTATTTGTTTTCGTATGTAACAACGAAATTACTTCTTCTTGTAAGTAACAACTACCTTGTTGGAGTAGATTGACTGAGCGCCGGAAATAACATTACCAGTGGTCTGCATGGTCAATGTGTTGTTCGCAAAAGAACTCTCGATACCTGCAGTAACTGAGGTTTCTGTGCCACTTTCATCCATCTCTGCTGCAATCAGCTGACTTGGCACATAGGTAGATACCTTCACGTTGCGGTTGAGAAGGAAGCCCAGGAACAAATCCTCACGTGTCTGCATCCAGCCGAAAGCATTCAGCAGATAAAGAGGCTCCACGGTGTTAGGACATGTACGGATGCTCTTATCTGTTGTCAACCCGTTGGCCAGGCTCATGGTATAAGCAGACAGGTTGCCATCTGTATAGGTGTTCAGGAGATTTGCATCATCATTATCTGCTGCACCATTCTTCTTTACACTTACAAGATAACCATTTGCATCGTAGTTCCAGGTATAGGCAACGTCATCACCATACATATCGTAACCTGTGCTGCTGATGATGCGGCCCTGATCATCGAGGGTATAAGTGAATGGCGCTCCAGCGAACAAACTCATGGTTGTGATGGTCTTACCGCTATAATCGAAATTCCACTCTACACCACCATTAGAAGAAATTCCCTTCAAGGAACCATCTTCATTATAGGCGAAGTTTACAACCAGTTTGCCTTCTTCAAGACCCAACATTGGAGCATACATATTGAGCATCGCATTATCTGTAATGGTGATGCTCTCTATCTGGCGCTGCTGGAAGGCATATACCTTACCCAATTCCCATGTTGAATTGCCACGAACCAGGGATACGGCATACTCGCCTTCTGCCAAGTCTGCAGGAACTGTGAACTTTACACCATCAGCTGTAACTGTGGCATCGATGGTCTTGTCACCAACAACAATCTTATCGCCCTGAGCAAAACCGATACCGGCGATAGTTACCTCCTGACCAATGGCCATGTCGGCTGGCAATGAAAGGGTAGAGATTGGATTGTCAGCTGCAAGAAGATTCATGCAGCCCAAGGTGAAGCTGTCATTAGCCACCTTCAAAACTACATTTACCTTACCAGGAGTCATGGTGTAAGGGATGGTGAATGTTGCACCATTAGAAGTCATCTTGGCATTGGCATTTACCTCTGCGCCTTGCTCAGGCTGGAGATAAATAGTCTGACCAGAAGCGAAACCATTTCCCTGAACAGTTACTTCGGAACCAATCTTTGCAGAAGATGGAACCACCTGATTGCTCACTGGGTTGCTTGGACCATCGTCGTCTGACGAACATGCTGAGAATGTGATGATGGCACAAAGCATCAGCATCATTGAAATCAATTTTTTCATAATCGTTGGTTTTAATTAATGAATAAAATATTATTATACTTTTTTTACTACAAACCTGGCTGACTGTTCAGAATCTTCTCTGTATCCTCGCTGGATGGTCTTGTCATGTCAGGATTGACAATTCTTCCATTAGGATCGAGGAGGATGAAGCGAGGAATACCGCTGATGCGATAGTCGCTCTGGAACTTGGTGCCTTTGCCGATGTAAAGTTGGGTGCCACTCAGAGCACCGCTCTTCACGCGATCAGCCCACTTTGCCTTGTCCTGATCTATAGAAAGACCTACGAACGCAATGTTTCTGCCCTTGTACTTTTCCTCCAACTTCTTGAGGAATGGCAACTCCTTCTGGCAAGGACCGCACCAGGTGGCCCACATATCTATATATACATACTTGCCACGGAAATCGCGAAGCGTCATCTCCTTACCGTTCACATCCACGCCCTTAAACATTGGTGATGGACGGCCCACGGCTGCCTTGTCCCATTTGGCACAAGCCTGTTTGAAGATGGCATTGAGGCGAGGTGAGGTAACGTAGGTATAATAGAGGTTCTGAAGATCGGTGATGTTCTCCACACCATTTCCCTCCACGTAGGTGAATGCCAGGAAGTGAATCAGTGATTCGCGAACCTTATCACTCTGGATGTTCTCGCCGATATAACTCATCTCTGCCAATACCTTTGGATAATACTGGCGGATGTCCTTGCCTGCCTCGTCGAAGATATGAGCCGTCTCAATCATAAAGTTGCGGTATTCATCGATGTCGGCAAGATCTTCATCCTCCTTCACATACTGGCGGATGGCATCGTAATACTCCTTGCCCAGTACCATTGTAGTGTCCTGAGTGAGGTATGTATGACTTACAGGATACATCAGCATCATGTTGGCATAGAAATAAGTGATTCTGCCTTCCTCCATCTTCAGGAACTTATCGTCGGCTGCAAACTTGCGTGCCTTCAACAGGCGTTTCATCGAAGCCATCTTCTTATCCACAGCTGCCTTGAACTCGTTCCATGGTTGGGCATAAGCCTCATTAGGAAGAGCCGTCAACTGAATCTTGTTCAGGTAATCAACAGCCTTCTCGTTGCCGCCTTTCACAGCGAAGGTGTTGTCGAAATCATGGGCATCGAAGGATATGTTCATCTCGTCGCCCTTCTGGAGATAGACTACTTTGAACTTCTCGCCATAATATACATTGGCATAGAGTGCATCCATGCCGTCGAGCTGCACTGTGGCTTTGCCGTCGGTGAGCGCAAACTCGTTGACACTCATGTGGTAAACCAATACCACATTGGTCAATACCGGATTCTTGACATCAAACTTCACCGTAATGCCATCAGCGGCATGCATGTTCACTGCTGCAAACAGGAACAGAAGCAATGACAATATCTTATTCTTCATTTTCATTTTGTTTTAAAATTTTCTTTCTGTTGAAAGCATCTTATATATAATAAGGTGTAATTAGTTGGTACGCTCGCGATAGGTAGCATCCACAATCTTGCCGAAGCCTGAATAGCTGGTAGGGATTACCTTGGAGAAGTCGCCCTCTGAACTCATGCCGTTGTAGATGCGGAGTGTGCCGGAACCCTTACTGCTCTCTGTGCCCACGATAAGATCGTAATCATTGGCTGATGCGGAATTCTGATAGAAGTTGAACTTCATCATCGTGATGGTCTCGCCGCTGAAGCTAAACTGGCGCTCTGCCTTCAATGGCTTCTCTGAGAGATTCACACGATAAACTGTGCCGCCCACGGCATAATACATATAGTTCTTCAGCGAACTGAAGGCGAAGCAGGTAGCCTTGGCGATGTCGGTACAGTCGCTCAGGTCGCCATAGTATGCCTTGCCCAGTGCGAATGTGCAGTCGGCATAACAGAGCATATCGCCCAACTGGATGCCATACACTTCATATTTCTTTCCGCTGCGGAGTATGGTATAGGTGACGCCCATCAATGCATTTCCCGGGTCATACTTAGTATTCTCCATATAAACGAAGTCCATACCGGTAGGGTATTCCGAAAAAGCATTTCCCGTTACCATCTCAGAACCCTTATAGCCCGTAGCAATCTCTTCCATCTCTTTCATGGTGTGATAAGAGGCGTCTGAAAGCGACAATCCTGGCAGGAACGGACAGCAGGACATGAAGCACTTGTTTACATTATCATAAAGAAGATAGATGGATGCATAAGAGGCGGCTCCGATGTTGGCTCCCACGGCAGGGGCAAGCACCGGCTGTTTGTTGACAGCAGCAAAGAGTCCCTGGATTCCCATGTTGGAAGCAGAGTAGGCATAACCATCACTTACAATCATTCTCATCATGCCGCTCTGGTCGCATACCATGCTTTGAGGATGCAGATCCTGCTGCTTCGCCACCTCGTACTTGAAGGCATAGTCTTTCTGCCACATGAAACTGTTTTTTGAAAGACGGGTAGCGCCATCGGCTGTAAAGAGATAGAATGGAGAGTCAGTATATCCGCTATTGGGTGCATACTGGATGCGATAAGGATGATTCAGCTCTGGCATTCCGGTAGTCTTGAGGACATCGAAATAGGTCTGACCAGTAATCTTTGAAACGATGTCGAGACGGGTCTTGCCATCCACATCGCAAAGCACCATCCAACCCTCTGATGTAGTGTCGCTCACGGTGAGTTTGTAGCTCTGTCGCCAGAATAGACCGGTGTTCTTCTCTGTGGCGGTGAAATAGAGGATATATTCTCCTGCAGGAAGTGTCATTTCCTGCAAGAGATGTTTTTCGTTGCTGAGTACCGTTACCTCATTATCGCCCGACTTGTTGATTACCTTCCATTCATAGTTGTAGGCATCCAGGTCGGTGATGTTATCGCCCAGATTTGGATCGAGGTCGATGTTGGCATGGGTGAGCACTGAGATGTTCTCTGGCACGCCCGTAATAGTAGGCTCGTTCAGGCTGTGATAGTCGTAGTTGCCCTCGTCTTGCGAGCAACCAGCTAACATGGTAGCCATCATCAGAGCCATTGCCCATATTTTATAATTTCTCATAATTCTTAATGTTTTTCTTTTAATTTCTCCTTTGAGAGTGAATGTCTTCCCATGGCTTTACTCACCATAGAATGCTAAAGCATTGCCCTGTGCATCGAAGGCATCGGCATCGTAGGTCTTGCCACTGTTGCGAAGTTTCTGCTGTTCCTTCACATAGCTTTGCATTTCAGAACTTACATAGCTCTGCATGGCAAGTGTCATCTTCGACTCATCGTTGAAATCGCCTGGGTCGAGTTCCAGTACCTTGCATGCCAGTTCAAACTTCTGCTGAGTGAAGTCACCGAGCAAATCAGTTTTCCATGCCTTTGGTGCTGTGGTAAACTGGTCGGAGAAGATAATCTCGTAAGACAGGGTGGTCACCACGTCGCCATTAGCTGTGGTTTCCTCTGTCACGGGCAGGGTGAAGAATGCATTTGGCTGTAAACTTACCTGGATGTGCTTCTGCTGCGATTTCAGAATGGCTGTACGCTTTAGGGTAATCATATACTCCAAGGTTGTTTCGCCTGCTGGCAACTCAGCCTTCTCTGGAAGAACATAATCCACGCCTTCCAGTGCATCCTCCGAACTTACTGTCAGGGCAATCTCGCGAGGCTGGTCGGAAGGTCTGCCCACCAACTGAATCTTCACCGGCACCTGCATTTCGTCGCCTTTTTCATAAACGAAGGTCACGTTAGTCTTATCTTGCAGGATATTGGTATTGGTGCGATTGTTGAGATAAACGCCATTGATATCCTGGAATACATCCGGCTCCTGCTCACTGCATGAACCGAATGCGATGACCATCATCGCCCCAATTAAGAGGTTTTTTATCTGATATTTCATATAATTTCGTATGTTAAATTAATCTGGAAAACTCCTAATTATTAACGCTTGACTTTGAACTTTTTAATCTTAATTTTTGATCAGTTCTCAGTCTCAGAATCTGGCAATGGAACCACGAAGATCAAGACGCTTGCCTTTGGATTCTTGTTCTTGTTAGAAGAGGTGATGATGTCGCAGTTCAATCGCTTGTAGAGATAGAACAACTGTCCCTCGCCATACAACTCTCTGATATACTCATACTTCAGCAAGTCTGGAGTCAGGGTCTGCAGGTTTGCTACACCACGGTTTCTGCGCAGGGCATTCACATACTGCAAGCCGTTAGCCAGATTGTCGCTCTGACTCTCTGCAGCAATCAGGAACATCTCGCCCAATCTTACCATCGGAATCATCGTGTTCTGAATGCTTCCGTTGGCCACCATGTCACTATACTTGTAGAAATATCGGTTGCTTCCCGTAGCTATCCAGTTGGCACGATAGCGGTAGTCGTCTTGATAGCCGCCAGTTGTCGCAGCTCCGCCATATACGATATTGCTCATCAGGTTGTCATCCATGCGGAATACATAGTTTGGCAGACGGGATGGATCGTAGAAATTCTTGTGGATGTTTCCACGACTGGTATTGGTCAGGGCGAAGAGTACTTCCGACGAGAATATGCGGTCTGGATCGGCTGGAGAACCGGTTACAAGACTCTTATCTACAAATGGGAAGATGCCCTGGTCGGCTGTCTTAATGACATCGGTGGCATACTTGAACGCATCGGGCTTGTCGCCCATGTAGAGATATACACGAGCCAGGAGTGCTTCCACTGCATAATAATTCAGGCGAAGTGCACGATAGCGCATAAAGTTGCTGGTGCCGTCCTGCGAACCGCTCATCAGGGTTCCTTCTGTCTTCACTGGGTCGTTGGCGAGCAGGGTGCGTGCTTCTTCCAAATCAGCTGTCACCTTCTCTGCCACCTCTTTGGCGGTAAGGATTGGTTCAGGCGAATTGGTCTGCTTATTATAATAAGGTATAGCCTTCTTATCACTGTCCTTGGAATAAACCGGACCGAAAAGGCGCAGCATGTCGAAATGAAGCATGGCGCGCAAAGCCAATGCCTCGCCCTTGACAACGTAATAGTTGCCACCGCTGAAGAGGTTCTGGTTGCCATCAATGGTCTCCAGAATCTTGTTGCAGTTGAGAATCAGGGCGTATGCCTTGTTCCAGGTCTGATCCAATCGGTTGCGCCAATATTCAGTAGCATACTGATAGGACGCCAGGTCCTTGTAGTTGCCCCATACACTGTTGTCGCTGCCGATGGTGTAGGCACCGCCCATCACCTCGATCATCTCTACCGAGAGAGACTGACCGTAGAGCGCAGTACTGTTCAGATCGATATAAACGCCATTGAGCATTTTCTGATAGCCTTCCTCAGACTTGAGAAGTTCGCCCTCCGAAATCTGGTCGTAAGGTTTTACCTCCAACCAGTTGTCACACGAAACCATCAGCGTGCTGCAGGCTATAATCATTGAATATATTATCTTTTTCATTTCTTGCTTTTTAGAATGTTGCACCTATAGAGAATGACACGGTACGGGCAAACGGATAGTCGATGCCTCGCTCTGCCTTCACGGTTGACCAACGGAAGATGTCGTTCATGTTGGCCTGAACGGAAAGGGCTTGCATGCCAAATTTCTTGGCGATGTTGAGTGGAAACTCGTAACCTAAGTTGATTGACTCGCAGGTGAGGGTGTTCTCATCCATCACGAAGCGGGATGACTTGTCGGTCTTCTGCACCATAGAGATGCCCTTGAACTGTGCATTGCGGTTGTTGATGCTCCAGCGGTCGTAGAGGGCACGGCGGTCCTGGTTGTTATATACATCAGCTGTTCCGATGTTCTCCACCTTGTCGAAGAGCGAACTGTTGAAGAGCTGGCCGCCATACTGATAGCGGAAGTAGCAGCTGAATGAGAATCCCTTATAATAGAAGGTGGTTCCCAACAGACCCTCTACATCCGGTTCGGTATCACCGCATACCACCTCGTCGTTGGCATCATAGGTGAACGAATAGGTTCCGTCGCGCTTGATGAAGAGCTCCTTACCTGTGGCTGGATCGATGCCCGCAGAACGCACTGCCCAGATGGCGGTAGGACTTCCTCCGTCGTAATAGCGGGTAGTGTTGTGAAGACCCGTCTTTCCGCTCTCATTCAAAGCACTGAAGGCATTGCCGATGTTGGCATACTTCGACTTGGAATGAGTGGCGCTCACGGAGATGTTCCAGTTGATGCGCTCGTGTGGCATGTAGATAGGAGAGAACTTGATGGTGGCTTCCCAACCGTTGGTTTTCTGCTTACCGGCATTCAGAGCTTCGCTGGTTACGCCCATAGAACCTGGTGTCGTAATGATGGCGAGCAATGGGTCTGTATTCTTGATATAGTAATCAAGCGTCAGGTTCAGACGGTTGCCTAAGGTGGTGATATCAGCTCCAATGTTGTAGTTGATGGTCTCCTGCCAAGCCAGGTCGTTATTACCCAAGCCATTGATGATGACACCGGTACCGAATACGTTAGTCATCAGACTGTTGAACATATAGGTGGTGTAAGCCTGATAAGCCGAGAAGTTCTGGTTACCTGGGTTACCCACAGAGGCACGCAGCTTCAGCATCTGGAAGATATCATTCTCCTGCATCCACTTCTCATTGTGGATATTCCAACCCAGACCCACAGACCAGGTGGTGCGGAAACGGTTGTCGGTGCCAAACATAGAGGCGCCGTCGTTACGCAGGTTGAAATCCAGCAGATAGCGGTTGTCGTAAGCATATCCGCCATTCAGATAGAAACTGGATGCATGCTTGATGTTCTCACGGTAACTTGGCTTGCCACCAGTAGGGTAGTTGTTGGCAAAGGATGGAGCGTCAAATTGGTCGTCCGTAAAACCTGTAGCCGAATAGCCATTTGTCTTGCTGCTGGTATTGCTGAAGTTGAATCCCAAAACGGCGTTAATCTGATGCTTTTCGGCTATCAGTTTACCATAAGTTGCAGAAAGGTCTCCCTCGTAATAGAGATATTTCTGCAGGCTGTGCTTGAACAGTCCCTTCTGGGTTGCTTCCTTATCATCGAAGTCTGTATGCTCTGGAGAGAGTCGCTGATCCTGGGTATCATCATACTTGGTGATACCAAACTTGCCACGCACACGGAGGTCATCTGTGGCAAACCACTCGGCGATGAAATTGTTGGTAAAGCCGAAGCGCTGTCCCTTGTCATAATTGTTGAGATGGGCATTCCAGAGAGGGTTTGATACAGGATAGTCGTTCAATCCATCTTCCGGATAATAGAGATATTTGTTGATCTTTCCATTTTCCCCATACTTCTTGTAATAAGGGTTAGCCTGGGCATATTCAGCGAAACTTACCGTAGGATTGTTGGTCTCCAGATAGTCGATGGAGAGTTTGTTGCTAAACTGGAACTTGCCTGTACGGTAGATCAGGTCGAGGTTACCGCCCAAAGTCTGTCGGTCGGAACCCTTCATCACACCGTTCACTTTTCCGTAGTTCAATCCAATACCATATCTCACGTTACCTTCTCCACCCTCAGCATATACATTGTGCTTGTGGGTAAAACCGGTGCGCAGCGGCACACTGAGCCAATAGGTATTCACACCCTGCTCGATGTCGCGGAGACGGGAATTGTAGAGATTATCCAGTTTAATCTGGTTGAAAGGATCGTTGGTATTGTCCTTATATACACCAGCTAATTTCTCAAACTCCAATTTTTCACGAGCGTTCATCAGGTTGTAATCAGAGAGGTCGGCAAAGTCCATGCTGTAGTCTCCCTTGTAGGAAATCTGCAGTTTACCCTTAACAGGCGCCTTGGTCTCGATGACTACCACGCCATTTGCAGCCTTGGAACCATAGATGGCAGTAGATGCAGCGTCCTTGAGCAGAGTAACTGAGGCTACTCTGTTCATATTGAGGTTCATCACGGTTTCCAGAGTTGTCTCGAAACCATCGAGGATAAAGAGAGGCTGATTAGGGTCAGAACCATATTCCTCTTTCAGACCAGCCACGCTCGACTTACCACGGATTTCCACATCCGGCATCTTGTTAGGGTTGGAACCGGAGAGGGCATTATCCATGATTTTGAAAGAAGGGTCGAGGGTCTTCAAACTCTGGAGCACGTTCTGTGCACCCACGCTCTTGAGTTCATCGCCCTTGAAAGTAGCAGAAGAACCGGTGAAGCTCTCCTTCTTACGGCGATAGACACCAGTGACCACCACGTCTTTGATGTTCTGAGCTTCCGACTTCAACATGATTTTGGCAAAGTCGGCTTGGTTGTTACCCGTATATCGAATGACTGTTTTCTTATAACCGATAAAAGAAAGTACGATGTTGCATTCCTTGTTGACTGGCAAGGAGAAATGTCCGTCGATATCCGTTGTTACAGCGTTAGTAGTACCTTCGATGGCCACGGTAACGCCAATCATCGGTTCATGGTCACCGCCATCAAACACCTTACCCTCAACAAATCCTTGCTTCACAGCGATCTCTGTTTGTGGAGTTGTTTCTCCATTTACATTCTGTGCGGATGCAGACTGAAAGAATGGAGGGGTAAGACAACAACTCAGCAAAATCCAGCGGCAAGCGCATGGAGTTAAATTGTTTATTTGCATAAAGTTACAATCTAAATTGAGTATTCTCGTATTAATATTATATTTCTTTGCAAAGATAACACTTTTTTAGAAATTAAATATATATTTAATGAATATTTTACCATAAATGAGGTAATATTCTACAGAATTAAACGGAGATAAGCTTAAAAAAATAGATTTCTTACTTTTAAATTTGGTTTGATAACCAATTAATTTCTTTATGCTATATTCGTTTAATACTTGTTTTGTGCTTTTCAAAAAGATTGATTTATTATTGTGTCAGCATGCCTAAAGTCTTATTCTTGTCAGGTTTGTGATAGTGAGAACCTGGTAAAATAAAAAAAAGGGTGCGCCATAAATTCATGACACACCCTCAATTGCTTTTTGTACTATATAATCAAAAAATGAACGGAAAAACTAATGTTTTTGAAAAAGATATTGTATTTTTGTAGCCAAATTAACAAATAACTAAAACATATAATGAAGAAACAAACGAAATGGCTACTCGCTGGTATGATGATGCTGGCGATGTCCGCAAATGTGAAAGCCCAGACTTTCGATGTAGATCTGAGTAAGCAAAATCCTAAAAGTTACGCAGTGGAAGTGCCTGATGGCAACTACAAGGTGACGGTTGTCCTCGGCTCCAAGAAAAAGGCTGCCAAGACGGTGGTGCGTGCTGAAGCCAGAAGACTCATGGTGGATGAAATCTCTACCAAGAAGGGTAAATTCCAGACTGTCCAGTTTATCGTCAACAAGCGTTCACCAAAGATTTCTGATAAGATGAACGTACGTATCAAACCTCGTGAGAAGGGCACACCTGACTGGGATGACAAGTTGACTCTTGACTTCTATGGTGCTGCTCCTGCTGTAAAACAGGTGAAGATAGAGCGTGACACGACTGCCACAACCATCTTCCTCTGTGGTAACTCAACCGTAGTGGATCAGGCTCATGAACCATACGCCAGTTGGGGGCAGATGATTCCACGCTGGTTTGGTCCGGAAGTAGCTATTTCCAATCATGCAGAGAGCGGATTGACAGCCGGATCCTTCTTAGCTTCCAACCGTCTGGAGAAAGTATTGGCCATGATGAAGAAGGGTGACTATGTGATTTGTGAGTTCGGACACAACGACCAGAAAGAGAAGACTCCAGGAAGTGGAGCCTGGTATAATTTCTCCTACAATCTGAAGCAGTATATAGATAAGGTACGCGCTAAGGGTGGAAACATCATCTTTGTGACTCCTACCCAGCGCCGTTTCTTTGACAAAGCTACCCGCAGCAAAATACAGGAAACGCATGGCGATTATCCTGATGCCATGAGAGCTGTGGCCAAAAGAGAGGGTGTGCCTGTCATCGAACTGCATGATATGACCCGTACTTTCTTCGAGACATTGGGCTATGAGAACAGTAAGAAATCGCTGGTTCACTATCCAGCCAACACTTATCCTAATCAGCCGAAGGCATTAGAGGATAATACCCACTTCAATCCATACGGAGCCTATGAGGTGGCCAAGATGGTGGTGATGGGAATGAAGCAGCTCCATCTGCCATTCCTGAAATATCTCCGTCCAGACTGGCAGGATTTCAATCCAGCCCAGCCTGACGACTTCAACAAGTTCCTTTGGTATCCATCCACAGACCTGGATGTTACCAAACCAGATGGAAATTAAAGATATTCATAACTAAGAGAAAGTTTTGCTCCGTACTTCGGAGCGGAACTTTCTTTTTAGGTATGATAAACAATCACTTATCGTTTCCATAATTTCTTTTTATCTTCTTTCGCCAGTCTGTACTGTGCATCATTTTCATCTAAGGATAAAAATTCGGCTTTTATGAGCAGAAAATCTGCAGTTTTAAAATTCTTTATCATGGAATTTTGTCCAAAATGAGCCAATTACGAATATTTTTTGTATATTTGCACAAAATTGAAATGAATGTTTCTATCACTTCACAGGACAATCAGATTTTGACAATTTTCAACTTATCATCATAATGAAAGCATTTACTTATATTAAACAAGGTGTATTTGGCTTCACCGAAAAGGAGAAACCTATCCTGATAGATGAACACGATGCCATCGTGAGAGTAACCATGAGCAGTATCTGTACCAGCGATCTGCATATCAAGCATGGTTCTGTTCCTCGTGCCGTTCCCGGAATTACTGTGGGACATGAAATGGTGGGTGTCGTAGATGAAGTAGGGGAGAAAGTAACTCATGTGAAACCGGGCGATAGAGTAACTGTGAATGTGGAAACATACTGCGGGGAATGCTTCTACTGCCAACATGGATATGTGAACAATTGTACTTCTCCTCATGGCGGTTGGGCTTTGGGCTGTCGTATCGATGGCGGGCAGACCGAATATGTAAGGGTTCCTTATGCCACCACGGGCTTAAACAGGATTCCTGACAATGTAAGTGATGAGCAGGCACTCTTTGTTGGTGATATCCTTGCCACAGGTTTCTGGGCAACAAGGATTTCTGAAATCAAGGAAGAAGATACAGTTTTGATTATCGGAGCAGGACCTACGGGAGTGTGCTGTTTGCTTTGCACGTTGTTGAAGAATCCGCAGAAAATCATCGTTTGCGAGAAGTCAGAAGCCAGAAGAGCTTTTATCAAGGAGCATTATCCGCAGGTTTTGGTGGTAGAACCAGAGGATTGCGAGGCTTTTGTCAAGGAACAGAGTTTGCACGGTGGTGCGGATGTGGTGATGGAGGTAGCAGGCGGTCCTGATACTTTCCAGTTGGCATGGCAATGTGCCCGTCCTAATGCGATAGTTACCATTGTGGCGATGTACGATAAACCTCAGCTCTTACCTCTCCCAGATATGTATGGCAAAAATCTCATCTTCAAGACTGGTGGTGTAGATGGTTGCGACTGCGAGGAAATCCTGCATCTGATATCTCAGGGCAGGATAGACACCACTCCTCTCATCACCCACCGTTTCCCTCTTTCAAAAATCGAAGAAGCCTACGATATCTTTGAAAACAGAAAAGATGGAGTTATTAAAGTTGCGATATATCCGGATGAGAAATAAAAAAAAGGGAAGAAGAGACTCTTCGTCATGGACTCTTCTTGACGCTTTCCTCTATGATTATTACAAAAGATAAGCTATAGAATAAGTATCTTATATAGGTAAATGTATTTATAACTAATAAAAGGTTTCGTTCCATACTACGGAACGAAACCTTTTTTAATATGATAAGCAATTGCTTATGGTTTCTAAAATTTCTTTTTCTCTATGAATTGGAACATCTTGTTGCCCAACTCCAGTGCTCCATTCGCATCAAAGTGGAGTACGTCGCAGCGAAGGCTGGCATTGGGCGAGATATTCAGGTGAAGCATTCCAATATACGATGGCATCATACGCCCATCGGTTGGGGTTGTTTCTTAGCAGCTACAGGCATCATGCTTATGGCTGCGAGTAAAAAAGCAAAGTACTTTTTCATTCTTCTTCATCCCATGTTTTCCAAGCATTGTATTGCTTACCTAAGACGATATAACTATCCCCGCCTGTGGTTTCTCCTTTACCTTGCTCAGAAGAAACGACACCCGGTTCATTAGAACCGGCCATTAAATTTTCTATGGTCGGTAGGGTGATGATTCTAACCTTCGGCATCTGATATATTTTTCTCATAATTTCTTTATATTTGATTTTTTATCTAACCATTACTTTCTTGCCATTCTTAATATAAATGCCAGGAGCTGATGGCTTATTAATCTTTACACCCTGAAGAGTGAAATAAATGTCAGCCACTGTAGAAGTTGTTGTGGCATTATTTGTATTCACATTTTGGATGCCTGTAGCTTCAGTATCTCCCCATAAGATGCTGGCGAAACACTCCTTGCTGGCACTTGGAGTATATTCAGGGAACTGGGCTGACGATCCGATAATCTTCTCATCGTTGGTTGTTACCTTTGTGCCACCACACAAATCTGCTGGCAAGCGGAGATAAGCACTATTCTTCGATGTCTTACCTGTGATCACACGCTTGAAACATAAGGTGTAATTTTCTTTACCCTTCTTCTTGTAGGCGGTAAACATATAGTTGCGATAAGCAATTTCCTTCGTGTTTTCTTCTTTGTATTCTGTTGTTTTTACTTCTTTCGAAGCAACTGATGGCATCAGATAGTTCTGACCGATATCCTCGCCTGCATTCTGCTTCTCCACAAAGTTGATGGAAGGGAATTTCTCGAAGATATACTGTTGGTCTTCTTTATCTGCATCGCCTACAAATACCAAGTTCGCAGAATCCTTCTTCATATATTTAGCATCAGCTTTGTTGTAAGCTAAGATTACTCCTGTATTGGCAGGAATGTAATTGATTTCCTTCAGGTGTGCCTGACCATTTTTATATTGGTCCACGATGAAGACTTTCATCTTTTCTGGTTTCTGATAAGCCACAGATGAACTGAATGTGCGGATACAGTTCAAGTTATCATATACTTCCGTGTTTGCTGGTAATGGATCAGGAGGTGTCACGCTCTCGCCCAATGTGTACCAAGCCTTCACAACCTTACCGTCTTTGTCGGTAGTCTGCCAGAAACGCATGGTATAAATATCCTCTGGCAGTACGAAACCAATGTGCAATCCTTCATCACGCTCATTGCCAAGACTTCCATAGATCGGGCTTCCGGTTGGATTATATGGGGTGATAGGATTGTTCATGTCTGTGCCATTGTAAGGGTCAAGCATTACCTCATTCCAATAAGGGTTGTTGACTGCCAGCTTCTCTTGATAATCACTGTTCGTCTTTTGTTCTTCCGTGAAATGCTCTGGGCGATAAGCATCCTCTATATAGTTACGTACATAAGTCTGGTTGGTGAGGAATCGGAAACCATTACTTGCATTGTCTCCGCCGCGACCTCCTGCCACATCATAGTGATAGAACTTACCTGTATATTCCCAGCATTTTGTGGTCTGCTCGCTGTCTGTATCTTTGTAAGTTGTCTTGTCAAGCTTAGCATTTCTTGCCATTCTCACATAATGATACTGGCGCTCACCGTTTTCCCATTGTCCCTGCTGCCACTCTCCCGTACCACGGTTGATGATGCCGACGGCATTTCCTATCAGGTCGATGGATTCCATTGGAACAATAGTGTACATAGATTTAGTGACATTGAGATAGACAGTGAACTGAGAATAGTTGTTATCATCCATGTTGGCATTGAATGCCTGGCTGCGGTTCATGATGCAGGTTTCTATTTCCTCACCTTTGTCATTCTTGATTTTATACACGTCGGTCGGGGTTATTTCTACGCATCCTTGCAATGAGATGGCATCTTTTCCTGCCTGTATCTGTGGGCGAATAATATAGTTCCACTTATCATTTATAATTTTGTCTTTATTTGCTTCAGTACCATCCCAGTTTTCAGAGCCTCCCCAATTTTTACTTGTTTCTTCCAGCAATGAGGTAGGACAGATATTAAAAAACATAGTATTGCTTTCGTTGGCTGGCTTGTTGAGTATGCGTTCATAGACAATGTCACCAGGATCACCTACAGAACTGTCAAACTTTTCTGCCCTTTCCATTTTGTATTGTCGCTCTGAATTATCAGGCGCCCAATTATCATCAATATCTAAGCCCTGGTTATCCGTGTTAGGGTCATTGGTTTTCAAGAAGTTACCTATCAGCGTATAGCCTTTTGTATCTTCTGTCAAACCCTTGTTGGTATAAACATTGACACTACGGATTCCATAGCGAGTATGATCGTCATCACCGACTGGTTTATTTGTATTATATTGGTTAGAATTTCCTCCTATACTATTGGTTTCAAAATCTGATTTTGTCCAATTGCTGTTATTCAGGCAAATGGTATATGACACACCTGAACCTTTAGTGATTTTGAAAGTATTGGTATTGTCGCTTTCATTTTTGCAATTGTAATAATCTGCATAGGGCTTAATCTTGCCATTTTGATCTTTCTGCTGTGTAAAATCAAAATTATTATCCCATGGTCTGAATACATTGGTAATGGTTGTACCATCGTCATATTTCTGTCCGTCATCAGATCCTGCTACATAGAATTCAACTTGATTACCGTTTTCGCCTGGCAAATCCTTGTCTGCGATACCTACCATAAAGAGACTGGAACTGATAGAGTGGATACCTGGTTCTTGATTTCTCACATTGGTCATATAGAACTTCTTGGTAGTATTACCTGCCTTCATGCGCACCTCGTAGTTGATGGTCTTGCCTTCTGCTTCAGAGCGAGTCAGTTCGTTGAAAATCATGATTTCTTTATGCCTATCTTCAGTCTTACTATCTTCCAGCTGCTGTACATAGGTTCCGGACCATGGAGTTGGAAAATGACCATTTGTTTCCAAATACGTATCCTTGTCTATACCAGTGATATCAACAGTTTGTGTTTTTCCTTGAGCTACTCCTTCCTTTCGGATAATTACATTCATTGTCTTATTGTCATCAATGGTAACGGTGCAGTATTTCCATTCTTTACCACCTATTGTTTTGGTATCATAGTGGTGATTGTATGCCGCATCCCAATCTCCAACTGGATGTTCTTCTTTATTATTATCACCGTACCACCAGATGTACAAGGAAAGTTTTTCATTATTTACATCACGGAAATAAACCGTGATATCCTTTGCAAAAAGTTGTAAAGGGAGTAAAAGCAGGAAGCATATCGCTAGTAGTGCTTTTAAATGTTTGGAATCATTAATTTTTATCATCTTTTATAATCTTTAAATTGTTTATTATTCATCTTTTTCGGTTGCAAAGTTATCTAAAATTTAAAGTCGTTATCCTGAATATCAGCCATTTATCTGTTTTTTTTTGTGCAAACGATTGAGCATGTTGCTTTTGGGTAAACGTTTGATACTTGGTTCCGAATATTTTTTGTATATTTCCGCAAAAAAATAGAAATGAATATTTCGACAATCTGACAAAACGGCCAGATAACAAAAAGAAAAATAGTCCGATAAACAAAGATAAAAACAATTATCAACTTACAGTCATAATGAAAGCATTTACATATATTAAAACAAGGTGTATTTGGGTTCACCGAAAAGGAGAAACCAATCCTGATAGATGAACACGATGCCATCGTGAGAGTTACCATGAGCAGTATCTGTACCAGCGACCTGCATATCAAGCACGGTTCTGTTCCTCGTGCCATTCCCGGAATTACTGTGGGACATGAAATGGTGGGTATCGTAGAAGAAGTAGGGGAGAAGGTTACCCATGTGAAACCAGGCGATAGAGTAACCGTGAATGTGGAAACATACTGCGGGGAATGCTTCTACTGCCAACATGGATATGTGAACAACTGTACTTCTCCTCATGGCGGTTGGGCTTTGGGCTGTCGTATTGATGGCGGGCAGACCGAATATGTAAGGGTTCCTTATGCCACTACGGGCTTAAATAGGATTCCTGACAATGTAAGTGATGAGCAGGCACTCTTTGTTGGAGATATTCTTGCCACGGGTTTCTGGGCAACAAGGATTTCTGAAATCAAGGAAGAAGATACAGTTTTGATTATCGGAGCAGGACCTACGGGAGTGTGCTGTTTGCTTTGCACGTTGTTGAAGAATCCGCAGAAAATCATCGTTTGCGAGAAGTCAGAAGCCAGAAGAGCTTTTATCAAGGAGCATTATCCGCAGGTTTTGGTGGTAGAACCAGAGGATTGCGAGGCTTTTGTCAAGGAACAGAGTTTGCACGGTGGTGCGGATGTGGTGATGGAGGTAGCAGGCGGTCCTGATACTTTCCAGTTGGCATGGCAATGTGCCCGTCCTAATGCGATAGTTACCATTGTGGCGATGTACGATAAACCTCAGCTCTTACCTCTCCCAGATATGTATGGCAAAAATCTCATCTTCAAGACAGGCGGTGTAGATGGTTGCGACTGCGAGGAAATCCTGCATCTGATATCTCAGGGCAGGATAGACACCACTCCTCTCATTACCCACCGTTTCCCTCTTTCAAAAATCGAAGAAGCCTACGATATCTTTGAAAACAGAAAGGATGGAGTCATTAAAGTTGCGATATATCCGGATGTGAAATAATAAATGGTGTAGATCGATAGCCCTTTCACGGGCTATCCTTTCTTTGTTATATCTTGTTAAAGATTAATCTGTTGACATATATTTATAAAAAGAAATCACTATATTTGCATTTAAAGCAACAAATTGAATGTTATGAAAGATTTAAACCAACATTTTTCATTTTACGGCTGAGTTCACTTGCAAGAATGGTCAAGATGAATTCCGCCCAGACATCACTTTGTTTGTCAATGGTTTACCTCTTTGCTTCGTGGAGGTAAAAAAGCCAAACAACCATGGGGAAATGGTGGCTGAAAGTAAGCGAATGAATGATTATAGAACTACGCTTGCACAACAATTCGCTGAAAGTCATCGTTTGGAAGATGAGATAATGAAGCAACTCGGAAGTCTTAGCTTTAATAGAAATGTAGGAAAGGAATAAAGGCATGAATGAAATTATTAACGCAAATACCGATTTGCTGCCTGATGGTTATGCAGAATGGCGCAAAGACATAGAGCATCTTATAGAGGTAGCAAAACTACGTACCGCAATTAATGTCAATGCTGACACATTGGCGTTATATTGGACTTTGGGCAAACGAATTTTAGCACAGCAGAGACAATTAGGCTGGGGAGCAAATATCATATCAAAATTATCTGTTGATTTATCCCAAAAGTTCCCTAATGATAGAGGATACTCTTTGAGTAATCTCAAAAGTATGAGACGTTTCGCTGAAGCGTATCCAGATTTTCCATTTTTGCAAGTGCCGCTTGCAAAAATGGAAAATATTCCAATTGGTCAAGTGGTACTTGACCAATTTAAAGAAGATGACAAAGGCTTTGTGCAAGTTCCACTTGCACAAATTACTTGGTATCATCACATTTCGCTTCTATCGAAAGTAAAAGACATTGCCGAACGAGCTTATTACATTACAGAAACTGCGCAGAATGGGTGGAGTCGTGATGTGATGCTTATGCAGATAGCAAATGGATATATCCATGCTAAAGGGCATGCAATCAATAACTTTGAGCAAACCTTGCCACCTCTTCAGTCCGATTTGGCGAAGTATATTTTTAAAGACCCATACAATTTTAGTTTTTTGGGTACAGTGGCACTCCAAAATGAGCTTGACATTGAGAAAACATTGACAAGCAAGATTACAGACTTTCTCCTTGAAATGGGACGTGGCTTTGCATACATTGGCAGGCAATACCACATTTCGGTAGATGGTGATGACTACTATATCGACTTGCTGATGTACCATCTCAAACTGCATTGCTATGTTGTTGTGGAGTTAAAAGCCGTGGAGTTCAAACCTGAGTTCGTTAGCAAACTGAACTTCTATATTTCTGCTGTTGACGACATGGTAAAGTCACCTGAAGACAAGCCTACCATTGGCTTGCTTCTCTGCCGTACTAAGAGCAACAAGAAAGCAGAGTTCTCGCTTCGTGGCATTACTCAACCAATGGGCATTGCACAATACGAAACAGAAAAACTCTTTGCTGATGTCGCTTCGGCTTTGCCACAGATAGAAGAAATAGAAAATAAAATGGAGGAAGAATAAAATGGAGGTTTTTTGAATATTGCAGCAACTGCAATATTCAAAAAGTAAGTGCTATTTTTCACTCTTACCACATGTTTATTTTAGAAAAATAATGATGATACTAAAGAAAAATTGCATCTGTCCTTTCTGCCATTGAAACAAAAATAGAACTCAATCGTCAGATAAATGATAATTTATCGGCAAGAACAGATATGCCAATACTTAATTTACAAAACCTACATTATACGGCAAACACTATAAGTAACTACTCAGCACCCCTATTGAAAACTTGTCGTTACTAAAGCATAAACTTGAATAGTAAAGCCTCGAAATACGAAAGCGGCTTCGATAGTCAATGAAGCCTATTTCATAGAGCAATGAAAGCAGCTTCGTAAGCAGTTGAAGCCTATTGCATTATTCTGATAGAAACTAAAAAAAAAAATTGACCACTTTATGCTTTATTAATAATACACGTTGACTCACAGTATTAACGTAACAACTCATGACAATATGGGTGCGGTGTAGGGCGGCGGAATTAGAGTTTGTTATAAAATATTGTTCAAAACGAGCCTATTATGAATATTTTTTGTATCTTTGCAAAAATATAGAAATGGATATTTCTACAATCAATAAAACTATTAGATTTTAATAATTATCAACTTACAGTCATCATGAAAGTTATTCATAGTATCCTGTCCTTTTCCCCCTCGATAGCCCTTTCACAGGCCATCGTCTGTTTCCTTTTAGCCTTTAGTCCGGCAGTATATAGTAAAAATATCAATCCTCGCAAAGCAGCGAAGATAGCTCAAAGATACGTCACCTTACCTCAATCCCAAGAGGTAAAGGCAAAATCTAAAGGTTTCTCTCAAACAGCTGATACACCTTATTATATATATAATGATGCCAGGGGAAGCGGATTTGTGATTGTCTCTGGCGATGATGAGATGGGGGAAATTTTGGCTTACAGTACTGAGGGAACACTCGACACGCTGAATGCCAACCCCTGCGTAAAACTCCTCTTGGAGGGGTATCGCCAGACATACGAGGTGCTGAAAGAAGGAAAGGTAGTTGTCGGAAATGCAACCCGCTCTGGTCTGTTTTCTCAAACCGTATCTCCTCTACTGAAAAGCAGATGGGGACAGTCGTATCCTTTTAATGCCCGTACAGGTTACCCCTATAGCGGATGTGTGGCTACTGCCATCGCACAATTGATGTATTACCATCAATGGCCTCTTCAGGGAAAGGGACAGAATGAGTATGAGGTAACTTATTATCATACCAAGAAAAGTGCAGACTTCAGTCAGTCTCATTATGATTGGGCGAATATGTTGCCCGACTACCGTTATCCTGTTCGTGCAACATCAGAACAGGAAGATGCCGTTGCCTTGCTGATGAGTGATGTGGGCGTGGCTTCTTTCATGCAATATACACCTAATGCCAGCGGAACACAGGGCATATTTGCCTATCAGGCTCTGCTAAAAAACTTTGATTATTCGGCTGCCTACGCAACCAAAGCAATAGAAGGGCCTACCCGTTTTGCAGAAATCCTGCGGCAGGAACTCCTCAATGGATGTCCTGTCTATCTGGAAGGCAGACCGGCTGGTGCTGCTTCCGGACATGCATGGGTGACAGATGGTTTTGATGAAAATGGACTCTTCCACATGAATTTCGGTTGGGAGGGACAGGGTGATGGCTACTATTCACTCACCAACCTCAGTGTTTCGCAGACAGGTAGTGAGTTCCAAGGTAAGCCGCTGGCATTCAACCGTGCTATCATGGCTATCTTAGCACATCCCGATAATGGGAAATATCCGGAGATAGACCGTAGTCTCTTGGAAAATTCCCCACAGTTGATGTTCAATGAGGGTGGTTCGCTACTGATAAAAGAGGCAACTGGCAAGAATTTCAACCCATCACAGACGATTACAGTGGAAATGAATTCATTCGTCAACAGGGGTAAGCCTTTCCGGGGAGATATTGGTGTAGCAGTCTATGATGTGGATGGGAACCTCATGCAGGTTGCCTATTCTGATGATCATGCTCTGGGAGGTTTTACGCAGCGAATCTATGGTGCCGATCATGCCGGATGGATGGGGAACGACTATCTTATCAATGAAGCACAACCTGTCAAGTTGAATTTTTCAGGTCTTCAGGATGGATATTATCGTCTCCTTCCTGTATGTGTTGCCAGAAAAGAAGATCAGTCGTGGGATGAGTTCTTTCTGATAAAAAAGGCGCCTGTGGTAGAAGTGGAACTGAAGGATAGAACTGGGCGCATATCTGAAATCTATTCGGAAGAACCTCATTTCCAGTTAATGGCGCAGCCAAGACTCATCGGCAGCGTAGAACAGGGGGAAAAAGTACAGGCATTCTTCTCGCTGAAAAATCTCAATGGAGTACCTCGTGACTGTTATTTGAGAGTACAATTGCTCAATGATAGTCGAGAGGTCGTGATGGATACCCGTGTCGATCAGCTCAGCGAAATCGAAGGTTTTACCGAAACCGAAATTCCAATTTTGCTTTCTCTGCCTTCAAATCTTTCTCCAGGATGCTACGAAGTGAAACTCATCATCTCAGGCGATGAAGCAGAAACGATGTTCTATCCTGTCAACCTAATCCACGACCGGGAGGCTGCATTTATCCAGGTGGAGAAAGCGCAGGAAAAGCCGCTAATGGCGAAAGCAGAAGTCTTTTTAGCTGATGATTCCCACGAGAAAATAGAATCAGGCACTATTGATATGACGAAATATGCTAATTTCAAATTGGGAGTCTCGCTGCTCGCATCCGAAGGCAGAAGTTATGAAGGACGTATAACGCTGATGGGTGAAGACACAGAGACAAAGGAAAAGATACAGGTGCGGGGAATCGATGATGAAGTGAGTGTTTCTTCAACCTTCGAGGTTCCCCTTTACAGTTATTGGCTGCGCAAGAACAATTTGGCTTTTGTAGATGGTCATACTTATCGCATGAGGGTGATGGGGGAGATAGAAGGCAAGGAAATCGAACTTGGCAATCCGCAGGGACCCGTGTATTACCTGAAGCGTAAAGGCGACCTCCTCGCTATTTCCCAGGACACATCTACAGGAATCGGAGCCTCTGTAAATGCAGCTCCTTCCATTGATGTCCGTCTCGAAAGTCATCAACTATCAGTTTCCGGTAGTGGTTTGAGAAACATCAAACTCTATCAGATAAGTGGCAGTCTCCTTAAACAGTCTGAGAATATAAATGGAAATCAAGCCTCGCTTTCTCTGCAAGGCATTCCTGCAGGTATCTATCTGTTGCGTATAGTTACTGATAAGCAGACTTTCACTTATCTTGTTGCAAAAAAATAACAAATCTGATTCAATTAAATGGATTAATCTGTCAAAAAAGCGACTGATGATGATAGATGCGTTGCCCAAATCATAGCCATTTGTTTGGGCACTCGTTGCCCGCCTCGTGATCCCTCGTTGCTCGTCTCTTGTTCACCAGTTCCCCATCACGTGATCCCCGAGGGACCGCTTGAAGAGCATAACAGTTTTAAATCTGAGATGAAACAAAAACTGGTAAGTAAAGGTTTTGTACCCAAAAGACAAAGGAAATTCAAAATGCAGCAATAAAAATAGGCATGAAAATGATGTTTATGAAACCTGTATGGTTTAGAATTTGTGAAAGTTATGGAGAATACTACATAACAATGTTTTATGACAATGAATACAATCATGCTAATGGTGAGGATTTATAATAATCCCTAATTTCGCAACACTCTAATTTAATATCTTATAAGTGCCTGAGCAACAATAAGTTGCTCAGGATTTTTATGTCTAAAATTTCACTTATCTTAGTGTAGTAAAAAATAACAAATAAAACTCTGAATGGCATGGCAAAAGTACAAATTCAAACTTTCTCACCAAATAAATCGTCTAATCCCACTTCGCTCTGAATCATGCCTTCCTGGGCATTCTTTTTTATTCCTGTAGCTGTGACGAAAGTAAGATGAAGTGCCTTGCTAGTATTGGAAGCTTGGCGGAAGATTTCTCTTCTGTCCAGCAGCTTTTGCAGATAAGCAGGGGTGATGTCGTATGCCTGGAGAGAATACTTCATTTCGCAGAGATTGATAATCTGGTCTCTGCGGTCTAATATAAGGTCAATCTGTGCACCTTCAATTCCTTTTTCTTTGTTGGCTTTCTGTTGCCAGGAATAAACATTCGTCTGTACTCCCAGGATACCTAACTTTTTCTTGATTTGCGAGATATGGTGAAGGCAGAGCTGTTCGAAGGCATAACCGCTCCAGGCACGATGGGACGGAGAGTCTATCATGTTGCTCCAAAGATGTTCGTCGGTCTCCTCTTTACCTTTTATATAATGTAAATAGAACAAGGTGTAGAGGTCGGTCAACTGATACATGGCACCGTTCGACTTGTTCCCGAAAGAATTGTATTTTCTGATGAAGTCGCAGCTGATGAGATCATTGAATGCCTCAGACAGTTTTCCGCCTGATGTGAGATGTAACGCTTTCATCACATCTTCTCTTGTCATACCCATCTTTTTTTTGGCAAGAAGTTCCACAATTCTTCGGTAAAGTATGGAATCCTTGAAGAGTGAGCGGAACAGGAACTCGTATTCATTGGAGAGTTCTGCGCCTTCTGCGAAAAAAAGCATATCAATATTTTGAGGCAAGCTATATTGCTTGTCTATCATATTGAGGTAAAATGGCGTGCCTCCCATAATCATGTAGCATTCTGCTATCTGATGGCGTGTCCATACGATACCTTTTGATTGTAAGAAAAGCTCTGTCTCGTTAAGGTCAAAGGGGGCGAGGTAAATCTTTCTGGTTACCCGATTATGCAAGCCGCCTTTGTCGCCCAAAAGCTTATTGGTCATCCAGGTGGTAGCAGAACCGCAGACGATGAACTTGATGTTTGGCTGGTCTGAAGCCCATCCGTTCCAAAACAGGTCTAGGGCTCGGATGAAATTAGACTTCGGTGTATCCAGCCATGGCAGTTCATCTATGAAGATGATGATTTGTTTTCTTTCTGCCAATAGGGTGGAGAGATAAGCACGCAGTTGAGAGAATGCCTCGAACCAGTTTTTAGGTCTTGCCTGTTTCTTTCCTGAATACAACGACAGCTGCTCGCTGAAGTAAGCGAGCATTTCATTTTTGGTGCATTGGTACACACCCGTCATATAGAAACTAAACTTCTCGCCCAATAGTTGTTTGACGAGATATGTTTTGCCGATTCGTCTTCTACCATAGATGGCGATGAATTCGGGTTTGTTGGAACTGACGCAATTTTTGATTAGCTCAATTTCCCGTTTTCTTCCAATGATATTTTGTAGCATATCTTTATTTCTTTAATCTGGCGGAAAAGATGCTGCAAATGAGCGCAATGAAAGCTTGCTTTCAGATTGCCGAGTGCAGCAAATCTTCTGCAAAGATAATGTAAAATAATGGAAAAACGATGGAAAATACGCAAAAAGCGCCGATAGTGGTGCCAAAAATTGCTTTTTTAAGCACTTTTGGCACCACTATCGAGCTTTTTTGTATTCTGAAGGTCGATGACGCGTACCAGCTTCAAGAAAATGCTGCCATCCAGCAGATTATAGATAACAAATACTTGAAATCATTTAAGGCAGACAAGCTAAAGGTGGTAGATCCTATAGCCAAAGTGCCTGGCTGATAGAAGATGACTTCTAGTTCATCTTACCCTTTTCATACGTACGAGGATTGAGGAATTTACCGCTCTTCTCGATAATGTCGGTCTGTAGCGTAAGTTGAGCTACAGCATTATCAACGTTGTCTTGGATAATATCCTTAGAAGCCTCTTTCGTATGGCAACTGGTTAGACTTCCCATAGCCATAGCTACGGCACAGAATTAACATAAATACAGATAAATTTGGCATAAACTTTACAAATATCTTCATAAATGGAATAAATATGTTCTTATACGGAATGGTGGATACTTAGATTTAACAATACAAAAAAGTTCTGCCTGCAACTTAACGTTTGCAAACAGAACTTTCTTTATCGGGAATTTCTTTCATCCATATTGCAATATCAATATGAATTTTGCTTTAGCCTTTTATTTTGCTATACAATTTTCTGTAATTTAAGCTTCCTGTTTCTTTGGAATTACAACCGATGCTCCGATGCTGACGAGCAATACGAGAAGGATAATGACGAGAGAAGCTACTGCATCAATCTCGAAGAAATCGTGGATGAGCATCTTCATACCGATGAACACCAATAGCACGCTTACACCCACCTTCAGATAGCGGAACTTATCGGCTATCGCTGCCAGCAGGAAGAAGAGGGCACGCAAGCCCAGAATGGCGAAGATATTCGAGAAGAACACCACGAATGGGTCGAGTGATACTGAGAATACGGCTGGAATACTGTCGAAAGCAAATATCAAATCGCAGAACTCGATGAACACTACCGTCATTACCAGCGGACCCAGATGCAGGCGTCGCTGCATGAACTTCACCACCGGATGATCGAGAGCATTGATTTCTTCCTTCTTATTTCTATTCAGGAACATCTTGGCTCCGCTGTAAACCAGGAATCCTCCGAATACGAGCAATATCCAGGCAAATCGGCTGATGAGGGCTGCACCCGCAAAGATGAAGACGAAGCGAAGTACGATGGCTCCCAAGATTCCCCAGTTCAATACGTGCTGATAATCTTTCTTATCCACTCCGAATGAACTGAAGATCATCATCATCACAAAAAGATTATCTACCGAGAGCGTCTTCTCTATCAGATAACCTGAGATGTAAGAGATGGTCATGTAGTGGCGATATTGCTGCAGACTTGCCTCATAGTCATTCGGATCCAGTTTGAGATGAGAAGCATAGCGTGAGGCTATCAGTTTCAAATCGTCAAAGTTCTCTATGCCGTGCACCATATCGCCATGGAAGTAGATGAATACGGCGAAGGCGAGAGCGAGAATAATCCATACTGCTGTCCAGGAGCCAGCTTCCTTGATGGAAACTACATGCGCCTTTCGGTCGATAACCAGCATGTCTAATACGAGAATGGCAGCAATGAATATCACGAAGCCCACCAAAAACATCGATTCAGTAAAAACATGTTCCATTTTTTCTTTTCTTACCTATTTTATATATAATACTTAATTATTTCTATTTTCCTGCGAATCTGATTCCTATCATAAAATAATCAGATTCTTTATCATAGAATTTTCATATTCATTTCTATCGTTAGAAACGTGGCGCAAAATTAGGAAAAATATCCGAAATAGCGAAAGTTCCAAGTGGAAACTTAATTGAATTTAACGTGAATAATGAGGAATGTAATAGGTTTGTAATAACTGGTGTCGGTAAATTACTTCACGATGATTGGCACAATCTCCTCTTCATTAGGCCAATGGGGCAGATAGAGCAGTGGGCGAGGGGTGCCCCCCAAGCCCGACCAGTCTATCTGTTTCACGTAGTCAAAATCGGGAGGACCGAAATCGAAACTTCGACCATAGAGGACTATGGCTCCCCGACCTTCGTCGATTTTCCATAGTCCTCCACCGTATGTGCATTGCTCTCCTGGAGCCAGCATATCACGATGCAAATAGACGTGTCCGAATTTCAGTACACCCTCTCTATTGATGATGAATTTCTGAAACATGAATTCTATTATTTATTCTGCTTTATCAGCCTTATCATTCTATCTACGACAAAATTATAAAGCTTTTGAATGCAGCAAAAAGATTATTTTTCTTTCCAAAACAGTTGGTCAATAAACTCATAGCGCTTCTCCATCTGGGCATCAGCTTTTACCTCAGTATTCACATCTATCTGAAGCACAGGAGCTACGGACTTGCCGTTGGTAGATGGCCACTCCGGCAGACCCAGACCGTTTGGATTTCCGGTCTTCACGAAGTTTACATAATACTGGCTGAAGATGTCGCTGATCATGTAATCCTCCGATTGCCAGTTGAACACGCGGTTGGTAGGCAAAGTGCCCATTGCATATTCTATGTCGGCAGAGTGAACGGCTCCCTTATCCTGTGGAGCAGGAGCTGCACCTTCCTTAGCATCTACCACGCCGCCAGCCAAAGCTGCCACCTTGCCCTTGATGGCCATTGCTGGGCGAGGATGACAATAGCGATAGCGGTAAACTGGCTGTCCGCCGGTCAGCTTGTGCATGTTGCCCCACTTCCAGGTAGAATAATCCAGGAAGATATCCGAAGCCAGATTCACACCCGGCTGCTCCAACACATCCTTGTCGCTGTTGATTCCGTAAAGACGGAAGAGTTCATCGATGTTCTCTTCTCCGAAAGTAGCCTTGGCGCCAGCCTTCAGATTTTCAACGGTAGGCTGTTTGCCCATCAACACCGCCCATGGAGTCATCTCCTGGTTGTTGCCACCAATGAGCAGAGGCACCTTGGTCTGCTCGCCCTTGGCGAAGACATCTACAGGCTGTTCTTTCATAAAATATCCGTCGATATTATAGACAGGAACCGCTCTTACTCCCGCCAGCATCATCAGTTCTTCGGCAGGCAGGGCACGAAGTTCGTTGAGGTTCTTCATACCTACGTTCTTTTTCACCTTCTTGCCCGTTTTCTTGCCCATCTTCTCGGCTATTTTCTGGGCAAGCTGCACGCCTTTCTCCTCGGCTTCCTTCTGGGTAGCAATCTTCTTGAATCCCATCACCGAACCGCTCGAACCCATAGCTTGTGCAAAAAGCCCCTGACAGAGAGGAGAAGCCATCAGGGCACTAACCGACATGGAACCAGCCGATTCTCCTACAATAGTAATGCGGTTAGGATCACCACCGAAAGCCTCGATATTATTCTTTACCCATTGGATAGCAGCCACCTGATCCATGAAACCATAGTTTCCTGAGCCCTTATAGGAAGTCTCCTTGGAGAGCTGAGGATGAGCAAAGAATCCGAAGATGCCCTCACGGTAATTGGCAGTGATAGAGATGATTCCCTTTCTCGCCATCGCATCGCCCGCATATCGAGGTTCGCTTCCGCTACCAGCCATCAATCCTCCACCATTGAAATAAATCAATACCGGCAGATGCTCCTTCATCGTCTTGGCGGGAGTCCATATATTCAGATAGAGACAGTCCTCGCTATTTTTCTTTGTTCCGAAGTTCATATCGCCGAAGATAGGTTCCTGCATCGGGTTCGCTCCGAATTCCTTAGCCTCGCGCACACCTTCCCATTTCTGTACAGGTTGCGGAGCCTTCCATCTGAGATTACCTACAGGAGGTGCAGCAAATGGAACACCTTTGAAAACCTTGATGCCAGAGAGATCCTTTCCTTCGAGGATACCTTCAGCAGTCTTTACCTGTGTCTGTGCCATCATTCCCATAGCAGGGAGCAGAAAGGCGAGTGATAGAAATAGTTTTTTCATCTGATATAATTTTTATGGTGATATATTTTAAAATATGCTTTAATGTGCCGTATTTCCTTAGTGATCATGCCGCATTTGCAAAACGATATTGCAAAAATAAACAAAATATCAATAGTTTGACTTGTTTTCCTCATACTTTTTTTATATTTTTGCAAAAATAAACAGAATACGAACGTAAAACATGAATTAAATATAGAAATTGATGGAAGGTTATAAACAGAAGAAATATCCCGTAGCCACCAAGCGCTACGTACAGTGGTTGGAGTTAGAATCGGATGAAGAGGCTATCCGTGAATATCGCAAATTGCATTCCGAGGGTGTGCAATGGAAGGAAATTCGAGATGGAATCCGACAGGTAGGCATTCTGGAGATGGAGATTTACATCTTCGGCAACAGACTGGTGATGATAGTTGATGCGCCGGAAGATTTCGATTGGGACAAATCAATGGCAGAACTTGCCACACTCCCAAGACAAGCAGAATGGGAAGAAGTGGTAGGCAAATTTCAAAAATGCGGCAAAGGTGCTACCAGCGATGAAAAGTGGCACATGATGGAACGCATATTCTATCTCTACGATTAATTTTCGATAATCGTAAGTCTTTTATCGTTTGTAAATTAAAATTTATTTCTTAATAAAGTGAGGATGGAGTTCATCTCCATAGTTGGGAGCATATCTGAATCCATTCAACTCGAAATTGAATATATCTGAAGGCTGGTCTATCCGATTTTGAATGATGAACTTAGTCATGGCTCCACGGCAACTTTTGGCATGGACGGATAACATCTTGATGGTGTCACCTTTGTCCACATAAAATAAAGGTTGAATCACCTTTACCTCTTGGCAAACTCGCTTCCAGTCGAAGAGATGCTCAAACTCCTCGGTGGCTAGATGAATGAGGATGCCATCGTTTGCTTTCACAGCCTCAATCAACATATTCGTAAGATAAGTTTTCCAAAAGGCAAAGAGATTCATTCCCTTAGTAGCATCCAGCCTTACCTTTCCTTCCATGCGATAAGGATGAATCATATCCAAAGGACGCAACAGACCATATAGGAAAGAGGTGATGAAGAGATGATCTTGTGCAAAAGCAAAATCATCTTGGCTAAAGTTGTCTGCCTGGAGATATTTATATGCCTGGCCATAGTAGGCAAGGATGGAAGGCAACAGTTCTTCCTCGTTCCAGAAACTCTGATATCGTTGCTGATTCTCCAGGGCGATGGCTTGGCTGCATTTCAATTCCTTCATGAGACGATTTGTGTCCCATGTGGAAAGTTCCAAGGCAAACAGTCCGGCTTGTTCCTGAAACTTAGGCTTGCTTTTCATCGGAATGTCCACAGATGTGGCAGCATTCATGATTTTGGCTGATGCTAAGAGTATTTGCATATTGATGTCGGTTATATTCTTTATGATAGGATATTCTGTAAGATCTCGTCCAACTCTTCCAATTCTTCCTCCCGGGTCGCCCAACTGGTCACGAAACGGCAGATGATTTCAGTCTCGCTCTTTCTCTCCCAAATTTCAAACGCCACCTTTTGCGAGAGTTTCTCATAAAGAGTAGGGGAGAGGATGACAAACTGCTGGTTGGTTGGCGAGTCGTAGGCGATGTTGATGCCATGCTTGCAGAAGATGCTTCGGATACGTTCAGACATGGCAATGGCATGGCGAGACACCTTGAAGTAAAGATTGTCAGTAAACAAGGTATCAAACTGGATGCCGAGCATTCTTCCCTTGGCAAGTAATGCCCCATGTCGCTTCACATTGGTAAAGAAGTATTTGGGAGTCTTCATGCCGGAGAATACCACAGCTTCGCCAAACATGGCTCCCACCTTGGTGCCACCGATGTAGAATACATCGCAATGTCGGGCTATGAAAGGCAGGTCATAATTACATGCCTCAGACATCAGTCCATAACCCAGGCGTGCTCCGTCAACAAAAAGACGAAGATCATATTTCTGGCAAGTGGTATAGAGTGCCTCAAGTTCTTCTCTGGTATATACCATGCCCAGTTCGGTAGGCATGGAGACATATACCATACCTGGTTGAACCATGTGCGAGTGGGTCTCATCGGCCAGGAAGATATCCATATAGGAAGCCAATGTATTAGGATTTAGCTTGCTATCTGTGGAGGGCAAGGTAATGACCTTGTGGCCAAAGGCTTCCACGGCTCCAGACTCATGTACCTCGATATGTCCTGTCTCCACACAAATAACTCCCTCGCATCCCAAGAGGACGGAATCGATGACTGTCGTGTTGGTCTGGGTTCCACCCACGAGGAAGGTAACATCCGCATCTTCCATGCCGATGGTCTTGCGAATCTTCTCTTTGGCGGCTTCTGTATAGGGGTCAAATCCATATCCGGAAGTCTTCTCGTCATTGGTCTTGCCTAGCGCTTCCAAAATCTCCGGCAAGGTTCCGTTGTTATAGTCACTTTCAAATGAAATCATATTTTATAAATTATTTATTCTATTTTTATTTGAGTAGCATGCTGTAAAAACTGATTTTGATGGTTGATATTTCAATTCCACAGAACGCTCTAAGCAAGGGTGTAGTGGTATCAGCAAATAGAAGGCTATTACTCCCCCTCAATCTTGCAACCTTCGAAGCCCATTTCTCTGGCTTTGTCTGATCCGAAAGTGAAATAGACGGCTTCGCCCTCATCACAAACCTCGCCTTTGGAGTTCTCCAGGGTCAAGTGGATGGTGACGATGTTGCGGCGCTGCCTGGCGATGTGACCACGCACCGTAATCTGCGAATCGGTGGTCATCACAGGCTTCTTGTACTTCACGTTCAATTGCATCGTAACACCAGTAGTCTGCAGCTTGCGGTTGATGACCCAGCCTGCCACTTCGTCCATCAGCATACTAATGATGCCGCCATGCAAGGTATTTACCCATCCCTGATAATTCTCACCAGGATTCCAGATGGTAAGAACATCCTCATTCTCTTCCCAAAACTCAAGGTGCAATCCTACCGGATTGTTTGGTGCGCAGCAAACGCAGTTGTAACCTTCCTTATTCAGATAAGGATTCAATATTTTTTCATATCAAAAAACTCCTATTCTAAGTGGAGATTCAATCTCCCACATTTAAAATATCATTTAGCATTGCAAATTTAGATAAAATTTCTGAATTATAAGCCAGTATAATAAAAAACTTGAATGATTTCCCTCGAATTGTGCGAGATTTGCCTTATTTTTTGAGAAATCAAGACCACAACTGCAAAAAATCCTACTAACGTGCTCTGAGTCACAAAAATATTAATTATCTTTGAAGCAGTGTTCGTAAACTGATTTTTTAAACTTCAAAAATGTAGGCTTATGAAAGCAGTATGTGGTCTTGACGTGCACAAAGATAGTATTTTTCTTTGTATTTTGCACAGTGATGGTGAATTGTTTGAGCAAGTTTTCGGAGTTTTAACATTTCAACTGGAAGGTTACCCTATGCGAGGGAAATCATTTTCGTTTTATAGAGGAAAGATACAAAATTATAGCAAGACTATAGTCTAGGAAATGTGGAATTCTCTCTCAAAATATCGTTTAAAAGCGATATTTTGAGAGAGAATTCCACATTTTCCAAAGCTTATACATCAAGAACTTACTACTTTCTCAAAGAATTGGCAGTCAGTTCCAGAAGACTTTGCAGATATTCATCGTCTGTATCCTTCTTCATCTTATTCAGCGAAGTGGCACAGAACTTCTTCTCGTCAGCATTCAGCAACTTGCCGTATCCCTTACAAAGCTTGACTATTTTGTTGGCAATGCCCGTCTGGAGGGTACGCCGAAACACCTGATTTCCGAGATAAGGGTATAAATCCTTGGCATTCTTAAAGGCAGCGCGAAGCGTATTGAGTTGCATCATAAACTCTGCCGCATCCTTGGGAGGAGTCTCATCGAAATAATAACTGCCAGCCAAACTCTTGTCAAACTTGAAGTTCTTGGCCAGCAAGACAAGAGAATCCAGACTTTGAACAGACGGTTTCGTATAAGAGAATGGCTGCGTATAAGAAAATGACTTCACATTGGCGGATGGCTTCTTATAGGTTTGCGGATCCTTGGAGTGGAACTTATACACACTGCCCAATACCACATCATTCTTTCCTGGATACCATACCAAGGCATAAACATATCGCATGGTAGAATCCTTGCAGTCACGGAAATACTGCAGGTTATAGTTGCGGTCCTTGTGAGCACCAAACTCGTAGGTCGTGGAATTGTTATTGCCATATCCCACCCGATTCGTCTCAATGCTGGCAGAACCCGCTTTCTTGGTAAAACTGATATAAGCGAGACGACTATTGCTCAACAAAGCCTTATGAAAAGTATCCACCATTTTCTGCTTCTTCCTGGGAACGGCGAACTCAAATCCCTTCATCATACCTATATTATAGGTATTCATCGTGGAAGAAGTAACGAGGTCGTCTTGCGACAAATCCTGTACGAATTTATCAAAAGCCTGGTCGATGTTCGGTATAGGCTTCTGGGCATGGCAAGCTGAAGAGAGCACCAACAGGCAAGCCACAAATGCTAATTTAAAAGTTGTTTTCATATTCTTCTTCTTTTTAATTGTTTCTTGTTAATAAACCTCCTGGTCATCACTCACATGGTCCTCATCATGCACATTCTCCTCGCTTTCGAACGAGGCACTGGCAATATCGGCATTAAGCAACTGGGTCTGAAGAGCATTGATGAGATAGAGTTTGAAGAACATTTCATTCTGCTGTGCCTCCATCTCACAGAGATGCTTATCGGCAAGCTTTTCCGGCTCTGCCAACAAAGAATCGGTAGCAATATTCTGAGCTATCCAAAGCTTTGGAGGAGCAGGAGCAAACAGATGCTGACGATATTTCCTCTGCTTGTGCTTCCTTGTTTTGGGAGATACGGAATCACCCGACTTTTTTATCTTTTCAGGCATGGAGAGATCGGCATCTGGCGTTTTTTCCTTTTGAACAACAGCTGAATCTGTATCCTCCGGAGTCGTTCTGCCTTCGAGTTGAGCCATCTTCGAATCATCCTGATGTCCTGCCTGTTGTCCTATCTGTTTCCCTATGCGAGGAACAGCAAATGCAATGAGCAGGGCGATGGATGCAGCCATGCTAATCGGCAACCATAGGCGGCGCATTCTCGCTTTAGACATTGAAGTCCTTGAAGTCTTTGGATGGGCGACATTTTCTTCACACTTCTCAGCCTCATGTTCGAGGGGCATCCCCGGCTCATGTTCGAGGGGCATCCCCTCGTCGAAATATCCAAACATCATCTGGTATTCCTTCAGGTCATCGCTCACATCGGGATGCTGGCGAAACCACTCCCTTAGCAGAGCCTCCTCTTCAAGAGTAGTCTCACCAGCCATAAACCAATTGAGCAACAAACGTATATCTTTTTCTTTCATATCAATTTTTCCTCCTTTATTAATTATACCTATTTTTATATATAAGGGCTATCGACATCTTTTCTTGATTTCCTGCAACATCTGCTTTCTTGCCCTCGAAAGCAACACGGATACAGATTCTGTGGTGATACCCACGATTTGCGCTATTTCCTCAGAGCTTTTCTTCTCTACTTGCCGCAGATAAAGCACCTGATACTGGTTGGAGGGCAGCGCCTTGAGGCGTTTTTGGAGCCACTGTTCGTTCTCCGAGTTTTCCACTTCCACATCGGGCGGCGCATAGTAGCTAGGCGACTTATCGAAAGGCTGGGCATCTATCGAAATCATCTTTCGCTTGCGAAAGAAGTCGATGCAAAGATGCTTGGTAATGCAGCCCATCGAACCTTTGGCATGAGCAGCAGACAGAATGTCTTCCTTGATAGCCCAGAGCTTGAGCATCGCATCCTGTGCGATGTCCTCAGCCTCATCACAGCCAACGCCATAACCCTGACTGATTTGCAAGGCTATCTGCCGCAACTGCGGAACGATATGGATGAATTCATTCTCTGTCATTTGCTCTCACTTGTTTTATTTGTTCAAAACTACTACATAAACGGAAAAGAAGTGTTTTTGTTAATGAAGTTAACCTATATTAACACGAAGCTTCGCATGTGGTTCAAGTACGGGCTGAAGGCCCAAAAGTTCCTAGCCCAGTGAAGGCACTGAAAAAGGTACCCAATTTTAAGTTGCATAGCTTGTTTTTGAACTTTAATTCTTGACCAAGAAGCATTTCATCTTTTAAAAAAAGTGGAATACTTTTTGGGACAGGAATATAGCCCCAAATAGCTTTCTATAGCGTTTTCTGGCGCTTAATTCGGCAATATATAGAGGAATCTGCTTCCCCCTTATGCATTTTGCATCAACTTGATGATTCTCTTCACATTTGCAGCGAAAATAATCAAAGCTCCCTGCATTTCCATGCACGACAAACCGTATGACAGGGCTCTGTCATATCCTAAGACATTCTTAAGTTCGGAGTTCTTGGCTTCTATCTTGTATCGTTTCCTCTAAAGATTTATAAACTCTTCTGTTTTTTGATATTCGATTTGCTCCAACTGTTCATCCGATTTGATGATAACCGCATATGTTTTTGTCTTGGCTCCTTCCTTGTAGCAACCTTCACGTAATGGACAGACCTTGCATTTGTCCACATCAAAATAAAATGCTGGAGTTTCTGTGACGCTTGTCATTTTTGCGATTATTCATCTCTTTCCATTTCGCCAGATGCCCTGCTGGGCAGACGTACAGATCTGCATCCTTATTGTATTCAAAAGGGAGTTTGTTTGTTCGTTTACCATCAATTGCAGAGCTTAAACGAGCAGAGAGGCGCATATTGTTTTCCTTTGCCATTTTGAGATCCTCCTTGCTGGAATATGCCTTATCTGCTACTATGGAATCAACTTCCATTCCTGCTTCCTCTGTCTTTTTTATCAATTCTGGCAATTACTGTCCATCACCCTTCTCGCTGGAAGTGACAGCAGCTGCGGTGATAATTCTCTCATCGCTCATAGCCATATGCGTCTTATAGCCAAAGAATGAAGAATGAGCTGTTTTATGTCCTGTACGGGCATCCTCATCCGATATGTTATAGATCACCTTTAAAAGGAGATACTTAAACATACGAATAGGACTCTCTGCTGTACGACCATTGTCATGACAATACTTGTCTTGCAATTCCTGGTATACGAAACTAAAGTCCATCAGGTCATTAATCTGGCGGAGCAGGTTGTCTTTTGGGATAATCAAGTCATACAAACTTGAATAATCACTGAATGATATGGTCTGTTGTTGCTCTAGCATAGTCCTTGCATTTTCCTACAAAGATACAAAAAATATTGCACATATGCAACTTTTAGGGAGGCTCTTTTAAAAGCAGAATGTTAAACTACCATAACCCCAAAAGGGACTTTTTCAGTGCCCGCTCTTTCCAAAGAGGGCTCCACATCCCTCTCCAAGCCTCTGCCCTTCTCAGAAGGGAGAGGATGTAACCGCTCCCTCCTGTCGCTCTTAACCGCTTCGCTTTAGGGTTGACGGACCATCAGAGGTCTCGTCAGTTTTTTGTGCGGGATGGGACCGCCTTGCTAGAGGATTGCTGTTTTTGTGGTGTTTCCCTATCGGAGGTTGGAAAGGCGCTGTAAAATTCTTATGATTGAGACTCCTTTAGCTTCGCTTATATTTGATAATTAAAAAATTACTATAATGTTTTGTTTAAAATCTTTGGATATTTTGGGTAGTAAGGCGGAACTCGCCTCGCTGCCAGAGGGCAAATTGCTCATTAATACTGTAAATGCTCATTCTTATAATAAGGCTATCATTGATGCTATCAATGCGGCTAACCCTGATCTCCTCTGGATTGGTATGACAGCGCCAAAGCAGGAAAATGGACGTACTCTCGAACATCCATTGTCATGTGGGGACTATAGGCGCTGTGTTTGATTTCTTCGCTGGTACTGTGGAGCGTGCGCCAATGTGGTGGTAGGAGCATGGTTGCGCTGTTCCTTTGGAATATGCTGAAAGAGAAATGTTGAATGTTAAATTGAAAGATAGCGTGACTGATATTTACTCAAAGCCGATTACTTTTCCCACTTTCCGCATCTTCCGGTATTGGCCAGTTCTCTGATGGAGTACGCATTTCCTTCATCACCTTGTCAAAACCGATTACCATTTCCGGATATTTCTTGGCGAGATCATGCTTCTCTTCTGGGTCTTCATGCAGATTGTAGAGTTCCAGAGGCTTGTTAGGCTTGATGGTAACAGCCTTCCAGTCACCGTGGCGCGCAGCACGCTGCTTACCTGGGAATTCCCAATAAAGAACTCGGTCGTCTGTATCAATCTGCTTACCATAGAACAATGGCAGAATATTCATGCCGTTGATGTTCTGAGGCAGATATTGGGTGCCTCCAGGATTCATCATCATACGTAGCCATAAGCTATCCATAACAAACTTCTATATTTGTTCAAGGAATAAGGGCGTAAAGATAATTTATCATAATCATCCTTATGTGTACATGTATTCCAGACCTTGCTGATAACGAAGAGCTTGTCACGGCTGCTGCCAATGATAGCTCCAATCGGTACAAATGGAATGGTGCAGGTATCATATATTTGCTATATATTTCCCAAGTAAATAAATTTCATCCCTTCTTCCAATGCAACCCTTTTTGCCAAATATATGGTTTCTTTTGGCGTTGGAGAAGCATCCTGCATCTTATAAAGAGGGAAGAACCTGCTGAAATGTAGTGGATTCTGGGCAAAGCCATTCGAGACGAGCCAGCGGCACATCTTCCTGATCATCTTCTCACTATCATTGACACCTGGAATCAAGAGATTGGTTATCTCCAGATGAACATCAGACTTCTGCATGGCTAGCAAGGTATCAAGTACTGGTTTTAGATGTCCACCACATTGATGCATATACATCGTATCGGAGAAAGCCTTGATGTCTATGTTAGCGGCATCTATATAAGGAAGGAGCTCCTGCAAGGGCTCTGGATTGATGTAACCTGCCGAGACGAGAATATTCCATAGCCCATACTCATGTGATACCTTCGCTATGTCATGGATATACTCATAATAGGTAAGAGGCTCTGTATAGGTAAATGCGATTCCTGGCAGATGATGCTGCATGGCGATGTCAACAATTTCATGGGGTGATAGCTCATAAAAATTCACATCAGAGGGCAGCGCTTGCGAAATGTCATAGTTCTGACAGTTAAGACACCGAAAGTTACACCCCGTACATGACAAGGACAGGCATCGGGTGCCGGGATGAAACTCATTGAGAGGCTTCTTCTCGACAGGGTCATCTGCCAAGGCACATGGCTTGCCATAAACAATGGAATACAATTTGCCCTTGAAATTCCATCGGCTTCCACATATCCCATGCTTTCCATCCGGGATGACGCAACGATGGGGGCAAAGCTCGCATCTTACCTTCAGGCTCTTGCCTCCATCTTTGCCCTCCTCTATCTTCGTATAATATCTACATTCCTTCATGTTTCCTAACCTTTTGTTTTATCATACGATTTTGAATTCTTTGGATGTTTAAAATCAGAATATGATTGCCTCGTAGGTATAAAGTTCGGCAGTTCTCCAGCCTTCCCAGCCAATGCCAGCTTTATCTTGCGCACAATGTCCGAGAAATTCCTCCTTAGTCCAAGACACCTCATCGGCAACTTGTGGCAAGAAGGTTCCTGCACGATTGCCCTTACGCATGTAAATGCCTTGCTTGCCCAGTTGAAATTTGTCGATGGAATGGATGCGCTTCATCGGGGTAAGCACGGAAATCTCTATGTCGATGTCTGGAAGCTCGGTTATATTGACTGCTGGAAATCTTGGGTCTTCAAAGGCTGCAGCCTTCGCCATTTGGCAGACCGTCTTATAAAGTGGCATATCCTCTCCGAAATGTCCGATGCAACCTCTCAGCCTGCCGTGCTTATGCAGAGATACAAAAGCTCCACATAGGGTCTTTAGTTTTTCCGACAGATGGCTGGGAAATTGATAACTCCTACCCTCCAAGGTCATCCTGATGGCATCGTAAGCTATCTCCTTGAGCATCTTTTTGTCTTCGTCACTTAGTGAAAAGTTTGCCTCGTCTTTTTCTCTTGATTCAACCGGCTTTACTTCATCTCTTGTAAAGATAAATGAATGATACCCTACTACCCTATCCTTTCCTCCGTAGGGCGAATCACCCGAATTGCGGTACATGATGTGATGTGGATGGATGTTGGCATCATTTTCTGTCATCATCAGGAGTGTGGCAATAGCCGCTTCTCCACAAGCACTTGTGGCAAGACTGTTGATGTTCAATTCCTGGTTGTGCAAGATGGCTTTTACGAATGCTTCCGCCTTGCCCGTCATGATGGCATCCTTAGTAAGTCCATCCACCCTTTTGGCATCAAGATAAGCTGGATAATGTGAGAAATCACTACTGATGACAAACAGATTTCTTTCGTTCATATATGGCTGGAGGACACGGGCTATCTTTTGAAGTATGCTCAACTTTTGCGTGGCAATGATGATTGGAACGATGGGAACTACCTTCTTGAAGTGATACTGCAAGAAAGGAAGCTCCACTTCCAGACAGTGCTCGCTGTCGTGTGCCTTATTATTATAGGTAAAAGCATCGCTCTGTTCCAACAGAGATTTGCAGAGTGCAGTATCCACCGGGACATTACCAAGTGGCGTTGCATATTCTGTCGCTTCAATATTCACCGAAGCCTTGTCAAGATAAACATGATGACTAGGTCCCAACAAGAAAATGTGTTCATATTGTGCGTCTGGTTGGATGCAGGCAAAAGCAGATGCTGTGGTTACGCCAGAGAAGACATAACCGGCATGTGGGACAATGATAGCTTGCACAGGTTTCAAGGGTGAAGCCTTGCATTGCAGAAAACACTCCTTCAAGTCATGGCGAAGTTCCCGGGTATCGCCTGCATAAAATTGTCCTGCTACGGCAGGTTTACGTATCTTTGCTTCCATCATCATACACATGGTTAATAAAACGACTAAAACAATTTTTCTCATATCTAAAAGCGTGAGAAGAATGGCAACTTTCCATCCTTTTGGCAAAGATACAAAATAATATGATAGAATGTACAAATCCAGCTAAAAAAATGCAAAAATGTCGGCAATGATTAAATTATTTCTGGGGCCACTTAAAAAATGGGCATATTCTGACTTCATGCAAGAAACAGCAAAACCAACAAGGCGAGCATGGGTTAGAATAAGGGAAGCTCACATGGAAAGTCTGATTAAGGGTGTTGATTGGATGGAGAAAAAATCCAGGGAAATGCCATTCTCTTCCTACGTGTTGTGCTCCAAGAGCAAATATGACGAGCAAGGAAATTCACGACCATCATTTCTCAATGAGAAAGTAGGCCGGGAAAAAGAACTCGACGAACTGTACCCACAAAAAGTATATTCGGAAAAGGCTTTCAAAAACTGGGAAGATAGATGCAAGTCTCTGTTCTCCTCTACGCATTATGGAGGTAAAAGGATCATTTCATACAATCCTTCATACTTCCAGGAGAAAACATTGTTATCGCACAATCCTGGTATAGTGATTCCTTTTTAAGCATGATGATTTAAAATATTACTATATGGATGAAGAGAAAAAAGATATATTGGATTTCTTCTTTGATGGTGATATAATCATTGCTGGGGCACAAGGATATACGAACATCTGCAAAATTTTGGAAACAGGAAACTATAGGTTCGCTATAAATGATTGTGATAGTGATCTGAATGTGTTCTTTATGCATGCATTACTAAATCCTTCAGCTAGACTGGCCAGCACCATCAACATGGTGCTTCGTATTCCTTACGGTAAGCGAGACATACAAAAAGAACTGCATCAACTGATTCAAGCTCAGAAGATGTTTGGTTCAGACAAATGCTCCTGGTCTGTTATCGAGGACATATACAATCTGACTAGGATGCAAGTTGGAATATTGGCATACTCCCCAACAGAGTAGTTGATATCCATGCAATAACATATAAAGGATTTGAGTATAAACATAAAGAGGTGGAGAGACAATTCTCCACCTTATAATATCATAATCCTATTCTTTTGTTCTTAAGCTGCAAAGAGAAACAAAAACTGCGCAATCTATCTGCGCACTTAAGTTTTTTTTGACCCAAGCAAGAAATTATTTCCAACTGCGCAAAAATACTGCGCACTTATAGACTAATTTTGCAGTACAAATTTTAAAGAATAGGAGACTATAGTAATGAAAGAATTTTTGATTAATAACACCCCTGTTAAGATGTGGGCATCTGTTTGTGATGCAACGGCGTGGAGGCAAATAACGAACCTCTGTAGCTTGCCTTTTTTGTATCACCACTTGGCGCTTATGCCAGACTTGCACGGTGGTAAAGGTATGCCTATCGGCTCAGTATTGGCAACTAAGAATGCCGTGATACCAAATGCCGTTGGCGTGGACATTGGATGTGGCATGTGTGCAGTTAAGACTAATATTAAGGTAGAGACCATAGCACAGGACGTTCTACGCAAGAAAATTATGCGTGGAATCAGAAAGCAGATACCTCTTGGAATGGAACATCACAAGACGGCCCAGGACGAGAAGTATATGCCTCAAGAATTTGATATTGAGAATATGACAGTGGTCAAGCGTCAATATGTTTCAGCCACCAAACAGGTGGGTACACTTGGAGGAGGCAATCATTTCATAGAGTTGCAGAAAGATGACGAGGGCTTTCTTTGGATTATGATTCATTCAGGTTCCAGAAACCTAGGCAAGCAAGTTGGTGACTATTATAACAATAAGGCTGCCGTGCTCAATGAGAGATATTTCTCTGTGGTCAAGCCAGAGATCAATTTACCTTTCCTTCCGTTGAAGACACAGGAATTCAATGATTATTGGCATGAGATGGAATACTGCATAGCTTTTGGACTGTGCAATAGAAAACTGATGATGGAGCGTATAGAAGAAGTCATTGCTGATGCCTTACCGGAAGTGACGTTTGAGTCCATGATTAATATTGCCCATAACTATGCGGCATGGGAAACCCATTTTGACGATATGTGTATAGTGCATAGAAAAGGAGCAACTAGCGCACGTGAGGGTGAAATTGGAATCATACCAGGTTCACAAGGTACCAGCAGCTACATTGTGGAGGGACTTGGCAATCCACTGAGTTTTATGAGTTGTTCCCATGGGGCAGGTAGAGCCATGAGCCGTACCGAGGCCGTGAGAACATTGAACCTTGAGGATGAGATTAACAAGCTTGAAGAAAAAGGCATCGTTCATGCCATCAGATGCCAGCAGGATTTGGAGGAAGCTGCTTCTGCATATAAGAACATCGAGGAGGTTCTATCACAAGAGATGGACTTGGTTAAAATAAGAACCCATCTTCTGCCTATTGCCGTCATCAAGGGATAAAAGTCTTTGTCTAACATTTTTGTAAGCCCTCATGCTAAAGTTGAGATATACTTGGCTATGAGGGCGTCTTTATATATATCTTTTACCTGGCTTTAGTATTTTGATAAATGATTTGAGAACACTGGATTTGTATCTTGTCCAGTTGTTTACTTAGAGACTTGATGTCTTCTCTTATGAGTTGATTGTTTTGTGCTAGATATTTTGTGTCTCCATAAAAGAAATCCATTTGAACATTCAAAATATCACAAATCTTCTCCAGCAATCCTGTTCGTATGTCCTGTGCTCTTAACAATTGGCTGAAACAAGATTGTGTGATGCCCATTTTCTCCGCAAGGTCTTTATGTATGATTCCCTTTGCTGCAAGTATGTTCCTTAGTTCATTTCCGTTCATATAGTCAAATTATAATTTGGCAAAAAAATGATTAAATAAAGGATATATATTATTTTGTTGAAAATTATTTCCTCCCTATAGCCTTTCTGAATACTGAAATTCCTAAAAATAAAAAGTGGGCTGCCTACCATACCCACTGTTGGAATCGCCAAACCCCATAATGCAGCAAATAACGTAAAGACAACCCACGTATATGAGTTGCTCCGTGCCTCATGCATTAATGTTAAATTTTGGCGATTTTACAGTGTTGAGGCACTTTACTTTTTCCCACGAAAATGATGTCTCGAAAGACGATGCAAAGGTACGAATAAAGATTTAAATACGTGTCATATTATCTGTATTTTTTTCTTTATTAGCAAATATAGTTGACATTATGACTACGCATACTGATTATATCATAAACTAATGTTATAATATACTAAAGTAACAGTTTGTTAAAATTAGGCTTAAAAAGTCATGTAAAATAATCATATTGTAAGTAAGCTATTAAAATATGTATCTTTAAGTTTATAAAATATGTTAATATATTACATATTTATTATAGATATGATAGGATTTTATTATTTTTGCAACATGAAAAATGTTTAGACTTTTATAGTTTGACATTATAATAATATCAAGAATAGAAGTATTAACAACAACACCTAGAAGAAAATAGATGCAATAAATAGAAGAATAAGGCCAAATATATATTGTGTCAAATCAACATAGGATTGAAATATAGTTAAGTTACTTTTTATGTAGAATTAAGTAAGGAGTATCATTGGTATTTTCAGAATGATTCCCCATAAGGGATATATACGCTCTTGACTAATAGGTGTTATAAATTGCATTCCTAATGTATAAGATAAAGAAAACAATACATTGTGATACTAAACCAACCTGGATGGTGTGTCTGCTATATAAGATTCCTCCAACGGTATATGATTGGCAAGACTCAACAGACGCTTGTAAGAAGCGATTGACCATTATTAAAAACATTATAGAGAACACCTCTGTGAGATGGCATCGTGGAAGCAGAAACCTCACACAGATCCGAGTGGTTAAAGTCCTGGATGATAGTCTTGTTTTATCTACAAAAAGTGGTAGAAATAGTCTCTCCTTTAAAATTGTTCAGGAACTAACTTAATAAATTATCAACCTACCAAGTAGGTGTTTTTAAATGAAATGAAATGATACAAACAAATGGTACATGGCTAAAACTGCCAAGAAGTTTTACTTCGTGGCGATGGTATAGTGAGTCCAATATGGTTCACCTATATCTGTATTTGTTGCTCCAGGCTAATGTGAAAAAGACCGAATACAAAACTTTGACCATTATGCCTGGACAATTGGTGACAAGCCATGCTCAGATTTCAGGCAGAACAGGTCTTTCACCACGTAATGTGCGCACTTGCTTGCAAAAGCTGTCCAAAACAAATGAAGTTACTATTGTTTCCAACAGCCGCGGTACTATTATTACCATGCTGGATTATGGTAGTTTTCAGCAGTTCGATGAAGAAAGCAATGCTGTGGGGTGGATTAAACTTTATAGAAAGATTCTTGATTGGAGTTGGTATGCCAATGCTGAAATGGTTCACCTTTTTGTTCACTTGCTTTTAAGAGCCTCTTATCAGAGACAAGATTTGCCTAATGGTCCCCTTGGGCGTGCTCAGCTGGCTCTCAGCAAGAATATCCTCCAACATGAAACTGGTATTTCTGTGCAAAGCATAAAGACTTGTCTCAAAAAGTTACAGAATACAGGTGAGATTGAAATCCTTCCAAACTCTGCTTTCCTTTCCAACCTTATCACTATTTCTAATTATTGCCATTATCAAGACAGTTCTAACAATACAGAATCAAACACAAACATTATCCAAAATAACTTTGTCCAACAAAATAATATTTATTTCCAAAATGTTGATTTTGGACAAGAAGTAACCAGCGGGTGTAATCCTGTAACCAGTTGTGTACCATACGGTTATAAGACTGAAAATTTTAGAGGTGACAAACTGGTGACAAACAACCGACAAAGCACAGACATACGACCGACGAACTTCCGACAAAGTGGAGACGAACAACTGACACATAATATAGAAAGATATAAAGAAGAAAAAGATAAAATATCATCATCCGCGTGTATGTGTGCGTATGATGCTTTTCAAGAAAGCCCTGGATTGGTGGAGGTTGAAAGAAACCAAGCAAAGAAACCAAGCAAAGAAAGCTACTACGATAGTTTGATCCAAAACAGCAGATGGCTTTCAGGTATTTGTAAGCGTTATCGGCTGGATTCAGTTGAAGTGGTTAGGCATTTACTGGAATCTTTTGAGCTTGATATACTGTGCAGAGGAAAAGATTCCCATGAAAATTTTCAAGATTATATGAGTCATTTCTGTGATTGGGTCAACAAACAGAAGGCGCGAACTGGTACTCTGGAGTATGGTTCCAAGTTTACCCCAAAGTCATCAAGTTCAGGAAAGATATACACAAATCAGTTCTAACTAACATTTTATACATCAATTACAAATGGAATTAATAGAAACGAATTTGACATTTAAGCAGATTGGGATTATGAATCGCCTTCGTTCAACACGAACCCCAGAAGGTATTTTCAGATTGCCCCTTAACCAATCATTCTGCCACTATGCCTTGACGGAGGCTTATGTAAATTGCGTGAATGATGCCAGTATTCATTACATTCATCGCCCTGAGCATGAGAATGCTTTGGCTATGATTTCAGGATGGCTTGTGGGATATAGCTATAAGTGTGGGTTATGGCTATGTGGTTTAGGTGGGACTGGTAAGACGACAATAGTCAAGGCTATTCAGAAACTCGTTTTATCATTGGATATACAAGATCCTATCAAGTCAAACCCATCCCATCAAGTTTCGGCTGGTCTTGTAGTCATATCTGCCACTCAGCTTTGCAATGTCTATGTGAATGAGCCTAAGAAATTCCAGAGATATCAAAGAGAGGCACTTTTGGCAATTGACGACTTGGGTGCGGAGCCAGAGAAGATTCTGAACTATGGACAGCAATGCAACCCGTTTGCAGAGTTATTGGCATTTCGTTATGAGAATCGTCTGATTACCATCGTTACCACAAACTTGCCATCGGATGTTATTCGAAATCGTTATGGCGATAGAGCGGCAGATAGAGTGAAACATATGATGGAGGTCGTGACCATGCCTGATACTAACTATCGCAATTATTCACAATTGCTTAGCAAGGTTTTAGTATGACTGAAAAAGAGATAATCTTGAGAAAGACTTCAGGTGGTTTGGATATCTTTGTCCATTATCTGGGTAAGGAATGTCTCAAGCCAAAATTTCGTAGTCCTTTCCGTGAGGATGATATTCGTCCATCATGCAAGCTCTACTGTAATCAGAAACCGGGTGGTCTGCCCTATTATTATTTGCAGGATTTTGGCGATGGCAGGTTCTCAGGAAATTGCTTTGCTGTGGCCGGTTTGGTTCTTGGCATCAATCCTCAGATGGAGTTTGTTCGACTGTTGAAGGCTATCGACCAAGATATGTGCCTGGGGGTATTTGGTGATCAGCATGATGCCTCCAGACTTCCCATAAAGGGCACCTGCAATGAAATTCGTATAATTCCGTCTTCCAAGAAAGACGGTTTGATTACTTTTGCGACGGAAGAGAAAACTTTCTCGCAGGATGGACTTTCCTATTGGGAACATTATGGTATAAGCGAAGATACTCTTCAAAAATATCATGTTAGAAGTTTGAAGAGTTGTTTGTTTACTAACCCATCTGGAGGTCAATATGGAATCTATTCCACTGCATTGACTCCCTGCTATGGTTATTTCTTTGATGGTGGTCAGGGGCTCAAGGTCTATAGACCTAGATCTGAGAACCGTTTTCTATATGCAGGAAAGCTACCTTCGCCTTATCTCTTTGGAAAGGAGCAACTGCCCTCTTCTGGTGAATATGTAATCGTAACTGGCGGCGAAAAGGATGTACTAGCTTTGGCTGCCCATGGATTTCCTGCCATATGCTTGAATAGTGAGACCGCCAAGATGCATGCATCTATCATGGATGATCTTGCCAGGCGTTTCTCAAAGATAATATTCCTGTACGACACGGACTCTACTGGTAAAGCAGAGTCAAGTTCAAGAGTCCGTGAATTGAAGGATAAGTATCCTGTAGCTAAGATAGACTTACTGTTGCCAGGTAGTAAACAGTCAAAAGACGTGAGTGATTTTTTTGCAGGTGGAGGCAATTCTGAGAATCTCTGGGAAATGCTCCATCAGGTAGATGCAATATAAAATAATAACAACCAAAATAAACATGACAATGAACAACCTTAAAATTTCATCATTTATTTACACTACTGATGACATAAGACTTGTGAGGCTTAACAAAGCAGACAAGGAAATGCTCAAGGATATGGGCTTTTCAAGATTACCGCTGAGCCTGTCAAGGGTAGAGTTTCTCTGTGTAAATAAATGCTATCAGGGAATCGGCATGAAAAATGATATTGGAGGATATGAAGTTTTCAATCCTGAATATACGCAACGCCCTTTTTCATTGAAGACAACGGCAACCATAACACTTCGTCCACATAGGCAGAATGTAACACACGTGTGCTGCTTGTTTTATGATTTCTTGGATTATCTTGCCTTTTGTGAACTCAAGGGTATGAATCACTTCCGCCTACCTCAAGCAGCAACCTGTATCATCATGTCACATGTTTCTAACTTCATGCACATGGTTGTGGATAGCGATGACTTTGATGAAGTCTATCTATTCTTCCCAAACACAGATTTGGGGAAAACGATTTCCAAGACCCTTCAGCAAAGGAACCAAAAAAAAAACCAAGAACTGTGATGTCCTATATAAGGGACACAGAAACCTTATGGAGTTCGTCAAGGAGTTATCCTCTGCTGAAATTCCAACTTGTTTGTAGGAGTTATGGGACTGATAGTAGCTTTAGGCATTGTCATTGTAGCTATTCTGGTAGCGGTTTATTACGAGATTAAGCATACGTATAGGGATGGTGACCTTTGGAAAAAGTAGTTATAGAGTTTAGAAATTATGAAGCATTTTTTCAATATCCAACCAAAGAGCAAAAATTTGTCTCTGTCGGATGAATTCTGGATGGGGGTAAGTGTAGAAGATAAGCATCGCGAGCTCCTCTTAAGAGCCAGACAGTTTAATAACAATCTCGGTTTTGCCAATATGGTACTCTTTCGAGAAATTCGGTTTCCAATTTCACCGAATGTGAAATTGGAGGATGTCATAGCCTTGCAATCCGTACTGGCAGAGAAATTTAAGATAGAAGTCATTCAAATCCAGTTGGACAGATTAAAGAGTGAAGCTGTCTTATTGACCGTATGGTTCGACTGGGATACAGGCAGAAGTTTCACGATGGATCGCTTTCGACAAAAAAAGCTTATGGCTTTTGTCTATCGCTTCCTTCAGTTGCCACATCCCAAGGATAAGCAGTTTCTTCGGTATTTCCTGATAGACCATTTTGAGTATGAACCTGAGGTATTCCAAAGATTGTCTGATAAGTTACAAAAAGCTGATCTTCATTCAGATGAGAAAGTACTCTTTGATGATATTCTTTTGTATGTGGAAGCTATGTGTGAGGGATTGGTCAAATAGTGTGTTTATGGGAAATGTGAAAATCCTGTATGGAGACATACTGTTCAGTCATTGCCAGACCCTTGTTGTCCCTGTTTCTTGCCACGGCATTATATTGGGCGAGGCCGGTTTGCGCTATATTCGTAAGTATCCAGAAATGGTTAGGAAATATCAAAGCCTCTGCGAGCGAGAGCTTCTGAGACCTGGGTTGCTATGGATATATCGGAGTACGGAGCATCTCATTATGACGATGCCTTTTTGTAACTCCAATGAACTCATTGATTTGGATGTCATTCGTCAAAGCTTTGATAAGTTACTGGCTACCTATGAGGACAAGGGAATTACTTCATTGGCCATTCCCCTGTATCATGATGATCATTCAACTGTAAACGGACAACTAATGAAGGATTTGCTGATGACCTTCTTGAAGCGATGTACTATCCCAGTGGAAATTTATGAAAGATATGTTCCTCAGTCCAGCAAGATGGTACCACTGTTAGAAAGGCTATGTGGACCTCTGTCCGAAGAAAAAGTCTATGAGCTTAAGAAAAAAATATGTTTTGAGTGTGACTAAATGAAAATGCCCACCTGCCTTCTCACGATGGCTTGGTGGGCTGGAGTTATGATAAATGTTGAACTTTACCTATGATTATTTGTCTGGTCTGAAGGTATCGCCGCTATGCTTCATGGCTTTGCCAAATCCCTTGAAGAGCCATGCGAAAAACAGAACTAAAAATATTGCTCCCATACTTTTGAATTTTAAATGATTGGTATTTTTACTTAACTGATAATGTTGTGATATTGCCCAAATCGGCTGCAGTCACCCCATATTCTCCTGGTTGCAGATGCTTGATGGCTATAAGATAAGAACTTGTTCCCCACTTTTTGACTTCATAGTCAACGGTGTTGAAGGATGTTGTAGCCTTCATGCCGGATAGCACACCCACTTCAGCCAGTTGATATCTGCGTTCCTTCTTCTTGGCCTCGAATTGAAACACCCCAATTGCGTTCTTCGGGTCTTCATTATTGTCCTTGACTCTAATGACCAAGGTTACCTTTCCTTGGGTCACTTTATTAGGTGAGGCATTGCCTTTGACCTGCAAAAATGACTTACCCTTGTCAAGCAAGCTGCTGCCTGGTATGGGAATGTATCCAAAACCTGTGGTTTTGGTCTTCATTTGGGCCACTTCTTTTTGTAGCACCACCAAAGAACTGTCCGCTTGGAGAATTGCCACTTGCCCATTGTACTCTGGCTCCTTCACGTTCTGTGCAGAAGCACTGCTGGAGATGATGAACATCATCATTGCTACCATTGTTTTCTTCATAATCTTTTTCATTTTTGTCTATTAATACTCTAATTCTATTATTTAATTATTAAAATGTCACTTAAAATCTTGTGCTGAGGAAATTATTTTTGTACTTTTGCATCTATTTTAGCAGCGATGGAAATTCCATTGCTTCTGGAAATATAATTCCTTTGGCAGCCCTCTGTTCTCACATGAGTTCGGAGGGCATTTCTTTAAAACCCATACTCAGCCTGAAGGGCCTTGTCTAAATCACGCTGGTTGATGAGCTTGACAAAGTCTTTTCCTTTGGTATATCTATAACAGACTTCAAGTTGATGTCTCTTCAGCAAAAGTTCAACAACTCTTACATCTTCGCTGTTCAATACGCCCAAGCAGCATCCCATTTTGACAAAACTGATGGCTTGAGCCTTGGAAATAGGAAATACATTGCCCTGCACCATCTGTACCATATAGGGTTTCCCCTTAGGATAGGCATTTGCACTATGTGGCAAGATGCTCTCTTCCTTCCATATAATCTCCGTTGCTTTCATATTTTTCCACTCTAAATATCTGTACAAAGTTAATGGATTTCATCCGGGTATCCTCATTCTGCAGAATTAAAGCTCCAGTTTAACACTCTTGGAGGTTATATGCTGCATATATGCAAGAATAATCCTCTAAAGCGTATATCTATCCATTTTCAGTTTAGAAGTAAGTGAAAGGGAATGCAATCATCCACACACTCTCAAACTCCTCAAAAAAAGATTCTGGATTTCTGGTACATCAGCCCTTTTTATATGCTTCTTTTTCCAGTAAATCCGAACTTTTTTTTATGATATTCCGGCATGTCCGTTTACACCATAGCCTTTTTACGTGCTCTATCACAAGGCGGCTAATGCCTTAGAAAGCCAAGGAAGATGACATAAATCCTGCGGAATACCCAATCTTTGATTGTGGAAGGCTGCCGCAGGATTTCTGTTATCTAACTTACGGTGGTACTTGGCATCTAAGCTAGCTGCCTTACCTTTGCTACGTAAAAAGCTAAAGAGGTAAAGACTTGCTTTTAAAGAGCATAAAAAGGTGAGGATTGCCCACTGGAGAAAGAATGACAACTTAGATGTCATCTCAAAGTTTTTCTAATTGAAGCACTTTCTTCGGATTTCCACCAATATATCTAAATATTTCTACCCTTTGAGAGGTATATGCCATAAAGTGTAAAACATGAATACCTGATGCTTCATCGTTGATACATAATTCTATCCTTTCGTACTTACAGGCCAAAATGATATTTCCCCATCTATCGGCAAGACCTTCCTTGCTGCCATTTGAGACTACGGATAAGCTGCTAACCTTCCTATGAATTCTAAAGGGACAGACTTTCCTTATTGAATAACTGTCCTTAAACTTGTCATATAGGTATGGCTTAAAACCAAAAGATGACCAAAAAGCCAAGTCTTCAGAACTACATCCTAACTCGTATATGGTTTCGTCTTTGTGCTGTATTATTTTCTGCATAACTGTCTATCATTAGTTGTGAATCAAAGAGGTTTTGTTCGTGGCTCTTTATTAGATCTACTTTTCTTTTTCCATTTTGTGGGAGGAACAAGAGATTGTTCTTAAGCACTAGTACTTGAAAGTCGAACAAGTTGGCATGATGCTTATCCATGATTTTAGATAGGGTAATCCCATCCATCCAATGACTATTCTTGCTGTCCAGCATAGATAATACCTCATTTTCAAACCTGCTCATGTCCTTGTTTCGCCAGATTCCAAGAAGCCATTTGAGACTGATGCCTTTAATTAGGTCAAACATGACGCATCCGTAGCCATGTTTCTTGCAATATTCCATCAGACTATGCCATTTCTTTTGCACATCTTGCGTGGAGAACAACTTGTAAGACTGCAGCATGAGTATGACGATGCTCCCGTCCGCTAACTTCAGAAGATAATCTGGGGTAAATGTCAAGGTGAAGTCATCCTGATATATAATTTCCATTGGACACTCCACAAAGTTCTCTATCCAAACACATTCTTCTGAAAGCTGCAAGAACCTTTCTTGCTGTATATTATAGAACGGCACCATCCGTCCCACTTTCTTGGAATCGAATAAGCCGAACTCCATCCAATCCGTATCATTCTTTTTGTATACCGACGGATATAGATAGGTGATGTCGTATGACCACACTGAGCGAAATACTTCTCGCTCGTTTCTTGATAGGTGCTGGCATTTGCCAGGAAAGATGACAGACTCATATATTCTAAGCATGAGTTCTGCATTTCTGTTTCTGTTTGTCTTCATAACTCCAAAAATTTTCTTGGCAGCAAATTTAGGGCATTTCTATTTACGCACCAAATCCCATTAAAGTCCATTAACATTACCCTATACGGTAAAAAAAAAACTTTCTGAAAGAAAGAAATAGATAAAGAAAATTATAATAAAAGAAAGAGAAAAGAAAGAAAAATAAGTCCAGTATTTTTACATATTTGCGTTAATTAACAACTCCAAAAGGATTTTGCCAAATATGCGATAACTTTGAAGAAAAAGAATCCCGAAATCCCAAAGACGATACGGAATCAAAGATTTTGGTTTCAGTAAGAAGGAAAGACAGAATGCTTATAAAGAGGAAGACCAGTATATTATAATTAAGGTGGAAGGGAGGGAAAATGAAGGAGGATGCTGTGAGCCAGTGCCCTTCTCGACGAATGGACATGCAGTAGTGGCAAACTGATTAAGTGGGAATCGCTTGCGTCCCACCTACTCAGTTTGTAAGCTACCGGATGTCGTTTCGTGGGCACCTTCCGACTGAGGGACTTTGCACTTACGTCATGCTCTGCTGACATAAATGCAAAGTCTATCAGGTGGAACTCCAGTAGCTTCCTTCATGGCGAGGGGCGAAGCATTATCAGGGAAAATCAGCCGATTATCACTATCAGAACTGCTCTTTTTGCTTAAAATCCGCATGTTTATACCATTTTTTTGTTGCTACGCAAAAAGATTTCGCACTATTTTTGTATCTTTGCACCCATTAAAAGAATTTAGAAGTAAAATACAATAAAAATCCTATACGGAAATGAATTTAAATATGCACATAACATCACAATCATTCGTTCAGAGCTATCGACGCTTTGAACGGAATAGTTATGTACATACATCAAGTACATCAGATACAGCCGGTATAGGATTCCCACATCATTATTCGCATAGTTATTTCTATCGGGTATCGTAACAGCGTGCCCCACAGAGAACAAAGATAATACGAAAGAGTTGGAGTTTCCTTGCCGGGAGAATCCAACTTTTTCATTTTAGCCAAATGCTTGCATCTGCTCTGACATGGCGAGAAAAAGCTGGATGAAATCCAACCATTTTTTACGCTTAAAATGAAAGAACTATGCCAGCAAATAAGAATGCCTTAATAAGGTACAAAACTATAGACAACTGTTTGAGAAACAGATACAGAAGATGGACTCTCGAAGATCTCGTGGAGGCATGTAGCGACGCTCTCTACGACATGGAGGGAATCATCAAAGGAGTATGCGCCAGAACTGTTCAGATGGATATACAGATTATGAGATCTGACAAACTGGGCTACAATGCTCCTATCGAGGTTTATGATAGAATATACTACAGATACGCTGATCCTGACTATTCTATCACTGAAATGCCTTTATCCATAGAGGACTGCAAGTTGATAAAGAAGGCTATCATTCTTCTTGAAAACAAGAAGGATAAGAATAACGAAGACACCATTCAGGTGCTCAACAAGGCACAGGACAGACTCAAATCTATTCTGAACTTCGTGTAAGGATAAAGGAGGAAATTATGAACGAATATCAACAAAACATCGTCTTACAAAAAAGCTAAAAGGCTTCTTTTCAAGCAAAACTGCCTGAAGAGAAGCCTTTCTTATATGGAGCTTCAAGTAGGATTCGGACCTACGACCTGCTCATTACAAGTGAGCTGCACTACCACTGTGCTATTGAAGCATTTGGGAGTTTGATGGGAATCGAACCCACGACCACCAGAGCCACAATCTGGCACTCTACCAACTGAGCTACAAACTCCATATAAACTCCAGATGGAATCGAACCTTCGCTAACAGGACCAAAACCCGTTGTGCTACCATATACCATAGGGCAAGTTTGCGGAGGCTAAAGGATTCGAACCTTTGAGACGTTGCCGCCTGCCGGTTTTCAAGACCGGTGCAATAGACCAACTCTGCCAAACCTCCAATGTTGTGACTCGTGAGAGACTCGAACTCCCGACACCGACGTTCGTAGCGTCGTGCTCTAATCCAACTGAGCTAACGAGCCAAAGTGCGGAAGCAGAAGGATTTCGAACCTTCGGAACCTTTCGGTCCGGCACGTTAGCAGTGTGCTGGTTTAAGCCGCTCACCCATACTTCCTTGTTTTGACGATGCAAAGGTATAAAGGGAGAGTGAAGTCTTTTTTCGTAGCACAAAAAAAGTTTCAAAAAAGTTAATTTTGGGAATGTAACTGCGTTTTGAAGTATGCTGTAAGTGAGATGATGTTGTTGAACTTCTTGAAATTAATCATAACGCTGAACTTTTCTTAAACGATATTGCAAATTTACGAAAAGCAAAGCATTTGCGATTTTCCGTTATACGTATAAAATATTGTTCTATACCAACTGCTATATCATTGCCATTAATTATTTGGATATTTCCTTATAGGAGAGTTATATCCATTGGTCTCATAGGTTCATTACATTATAAAAGTAACTAACTCTTTTGATATAGTACTACTTTTTTCAGAGTAAACTAAATTAAATCAAATATCAGATTGTATCATACTATAGGTAGCCATGAGGACACGAAAACAACAGCAAAGAATACATCTTAGATATAAACTGCGCGCAGGCTCATTTCTTCCATCCAAAGAAATGAGCCTGCGCCGCCGTATTAACCACCCCCATCTTCCCCACCCTCCACCCATAATCAAATTCTTAGATACGCTGGAAAACCGCATCATAAACTGTATCTATTGTACCTGCAATGACATTGTCTGATACATCAAATGGAAGCCAATCGGAATCTGTTATCCAGGTATTCTTCCCCTTATATAATAATGTGTTACCATCTAACTTGATAGCTGCAACCTGAACCTCTTCCACTGTGCTTTCACCGTAAAAGCACCTTACTATCCATCCAGTATCATAGGTATCCTCGTCTGTGGTTAAATCTATCTCCTTCACTTCCTTTTCTTTCATCAAGTCCTTGATGGCATTCTCAATTTCCTTGTGAAGTTCCATTCTCTTCTTGGTAAAATCTACGTATTTCATATCATGAGTTATTTTGTGGAGAGGTGGTTAGCCTCTCCGTTACCTTTAATGTTTATGCTACTATTTTATATTCATTGAAGCAGATGTAATCATCCTCATTCACATGGTTCTCTTGCCATGTTTCTAACTGAGAAATGGTTAAGGAGTCTATTTCCAAACGATTGGCAATATATTGAAGTGCCTCTTCTGAAGTATTGAAATATTCCCATTCATCCACTCCATCAATGCAAGAATTAACCATATAGCGAAATTTGAAGTATTTGCCCTCAATGTCATTGGTGGCATAAATCTCTTCACCTTCTTCTTCCACACAGAAATAGACGCTCATGTCTTGATAATGCTTTTCAAGGAAATGGCGGAAGTCTGTGGCTCCCCATGCCTCTTCTGCCTCGATGCATAAAAGTCCCTCTGAAATCTCACAAGTCTGGATGAAACCACGGAGATAATAATCCTTTGTTTCACCTCCCAAAGCCCAAACGATGTTACCTTCCCAGTCTTTGGATGTCTGCTCATCAAACGGCTTTCTTCTTCCCTTGTCAAACTTAACGAAAAGGTCATAAATCTGCTGAAGGTCCTCTTGCTTACCCTCGATTCGATAGCTGTTACTTGCCCAATATGTCATATTCTTCCTGATTATCTATTTGTGAATAATACAATTCATGCTCTTCCAAATGCTCCATGATGGATGCCGCCAACTTACAAGCCCACTCGTCTCTAAGGTCATAGTGACCCTTGCCATAACAGAAGGATAGTTTGTCAATAAACGCCATGACTACCTTGAATTTCTCATTCACGAGAAATCTGTGGTCATCAGCCAACTTTTCCCCTACTCGCTGAGCACTGCCCATCTTCCCATTGACAAATCGTGAGAACACGTCCGCAAACTCTTGGTCATTTTCAGAAATTAATCTTTCCATTTCTATAAAATTTAAAAGTTCAACAATAAAATATATTCTGGATTTCCTGCAACCACTGCCTTTTTAAGACTTTTGTTCTTGGAGAATCCGAGCTTTTTTTTAAAAGATACATTCCGGCGTATCCTTTACCACTATGCCTTTTTTCGTGCTTTAAAATACGGTTGCCAAATGATGACAGAAAACCAAGCAATGCCATTAAAAACTTTTGGAATACCCTATTGCAAGGCAATCGGGAAGGCTTCCAAATAGTTTTTTATGCCATAATCCCCTTTGGGGATGGTGTTTGGTGTCTGTCAAGGCATCCGTACCTTTGCAAAGAAAAAAGCAGGTAGTAAATGGGTATGCGACCCGGATAACAAGAAAAGAAGATTGAGGTGAACCATCCAAGAACAAAACGAAGAACTAGATAGGATAAAATCTATCAAATCTGACAGTTTTTCTCCCATTACGTTCTTGGAGGTGATAAAAATCTCATAATGGTATCTTGATAATTTTAACACTTGTCAGACGTTTTTTGCCCCAAAACGTCCGATTTTAGTTAAAAATTGAGTTTTATTATGTTTTTGCTCGCTATGAGGGAAAAAAGCTATTCCTTTGCAGCCGTATTCAGGAATTTAACAATTTAAATTACAATGGGAACATTTGGCATATTTGCTATCGTAGCAACAATCATTTTATTGGGATATTACGTGGTGATCATTACTCTTGATTGTCATAAGGAATCCCGAAAAGAAAAGAAAGAAGATGTGGAAATCATCCATACTACGGAGCAGGAAGCTCCGGAAGCTTTGGAAGAAGAAAAGCCTGTGGATGTTGATGAGGATAGTTTCATGCATGGAACAAACACTTTGGATGAACAATCTCCAAGTCAAGAAAACGATTCTCATTCAGAGGACACCTTTGCGCAAGCTTCGGTAGAAGAAATCAACAATCTCAAAGCCTCAGAACTTCATGAAAAGATAGAGAAGGCAAAAGAGGAAATGATAACATATAAGGCAGATGCTGAGAAAGAGTACTCTATTGAGGATTTTCAAATTGGTCATCAGCAATTTGATGAAACTTCTTCTGAAATCTTGGGTTCACTCAGTCAAATAAACGAGGGTTAAAAGTATGAAGGATAACTTTAGACTATTGGCATTAGCCCTGCTCATGCTTCTATGCTCTCAGGTTGCGATGGCCAACTGTGGTACAACAGATTATAGCGGCAATACCGGAAGGCTATATGATATGGTCACCTATGTGCTGACCATGTGCTCCTACGTGGCTCAGCTCATGTACGCTATTGCCACCTTGCTGTCGCTCTATAGTGCTACCAACATCTACATTAAGATGCAAACTGGAGAGGAAGGATTCACCAAGAGCGTGATTATTCTGATAGGAAGTTTGATTTTCCTATGTGTTTCCACGGTGGTCTTCCCATCATTCTTCGGTTTCCATTATGGTGTAACCGATCATTTGTGGTAAGAATCAATTTTCATTTAAAAACAATATTAATCATTTAATTTTATCTAAGAAACAATTAGCAATGAACAAAGTAATCAGTAATTTGGCTTGCGGCGCAAAACGTTGCGCCACAGCCACTGTGAAGAAAGCCAAGTCTTTCGTTTCTAACCCACGCATGGGTATGTTGACCATGATGCTCTTGGTGGTGTCTATTTCCACTTTCGCACAGAATGTGGATGCCGGTCTTGCAGCCATCGAGACCTCTACAGATAGCTTGAAGAAGTATGTGCCTGTGGTCACCAACCTCTGCTATGCCATTGCAGGTATCGTAGCTATCATCGGTGCTATCTCCGTGTATGTGAAGATGAACAACGAGGAGCAGGATGTCAAGAATATCTTAGTCCTACAAAATGCGTTTGAAAAGACAAGAAAGCAAATGAAAGTAAATGCGCTAAGTATCAATGCTTTAAGCGACAATTTGAATTTTCCGATGTTTGCTAAACTCACTCTTAAAAAGACATAAAAGACTGTTTCTTGTTTCCGTTTTGTTTCTCGTTTCTCGGTTTGTTTTCTTATCTTTACATCAGTTTTCCGAAGTAAGGGAAGAGAAAGAAAAGCAAATGTCAGCATAGGAAACCATATCTGACATGAACTTTCAACAAGAGGGAGAAAGACCCTCCAATGTAGCAGAATACAAAAACAAAATAACACTTCATACATCATGGCAAGACCAAAGAAACAAGTAAAGCTGAAAGAACCGATTAAAATTCGGTTGAAGTCGCTCGCAGATGGCAACAAGAGTATCTATCTTGACATCTACTACAAGGGAGTGAGGAAGTATGAATACCTCAAACTCTACCTCGTTCCCGAAATCAATCCCATTTGCAAGGAACAGAACAAGCAGACTATGGCAGTTGCAGAACGCATCAAGGCAGAGCGCATCAAAGCCCTGCATGGTCACGGCATACAGGACTGGGAGACAGTAAAACAAGGCTCGATGCTTCTTACCACATGGATAAAGAAGTATTGTGAAGGTGGTGTCGGCATCAAGAAGTCAACGCTCCATTGCCGTGTGGAAATGCTGCACACCGTGGAGAAGTATCTTGACGAGACCAACAAAGGCTTCATTTCGCTTGAAGAGGTCAATGCGGAGTTCTGCCGTGGATATGTGAAGTTCTTGCGTAACTTCCCAAACTCCCATATCAAGTATGGCGAGCCAAGACCAATCAGCGAGAATACGGCAAGCCGATACCTCGGAATGTTCTCCACTGCTCTCAATAACGCTGTGCGACAAGGCATTATTCGCAACAACCCTATGAAAGAACTTGATGCACGTGAGCGCATTCAGCCCAAGGACGGCAAGAAAGAGTATCTGACCATTGAGGAACTTCGTACCCTCATGGCTACGGACAGTTACCGCCCAGAGGTCAAGGAGGCTTTCATCTTCGCCTGTTTTACTGGATTGCGATTAAGTGACATGTACCATCTTGCTCCGATGCACATCTTCAAGACCGCTGACGGAAAGGGCGAATACATAGACATGGAAATGCAAAAGACGGAGAAGCCAGTTATAATACCTCTCTCGGAAGAGGCTAAGCGGTGGTTGCCAAAGCCAAGAGGAAATGATATTCCTTTCTTTGACATACCGACCACACAGACCGTTATAGGCAGGGCTCTCCGCAAATGGGCGGAAGCGGCAGGGATAGAGAAGCATATCTCATTCCATAGCTCACGGCACACGTTCGGAACGATGATGCTCACTCTCGGTGCAGACCTTTTTACCACAAGCAAGCTGATGGGACATTCCAACATTCAGACCACGGAAATCTATGCTAAAATCGTGGATAAGAAGAAGGAGGAAGCCATAAACCTCATTGACGGTATGTTCACATAAATCATTGACAACGAATATATATATAGACATGACAATAACTATCAGACAAAAGGCACTTGCCAACGACAACATAAGCTTGTATCTTGACATCTACGATGGTGGCAAGCGCAAGTTTGAATTTCTTTCTCTCTATTTGTTGCCAGAGGTTGATGCAGAGACCAAAGCAAGAAACGAAGAAACATTGCAACGTGCTCACCAGATAAGGGCAGAGCGTATTCTTCATCCAGAGACCATCCCAGAGGTAGGTCACTTGATGATTGTGAAGGAAATCCCCAATGACGAGTCTCCCGAAGTCATGGACTGGATCCAGACTTACATCGACTGGATGAGCGACAATACAGACTACTCCAAGGCTATTGTTGACCAGTCAAAGTATTTGAAATACCTAATGAGCGAGTTCCTTGCCAACAAGCGCAGACCTCACATCACTCTGAGGAAGTTCGACAAGGAATGGTTCAAGGCTTTCTTCCTTTGGCTGAAGAACGACTATGTACCACAGAAGTATGTACGAGTTGAAGCCAAGCCTTTGTGTGAAGGCTCGCTTCACAATGTTCAACAGCGCACAGTGGCGGTATTCAACAAGGCTGTCAAGTTCGGTAAATTGAAGGCTAACCCTTTCTACCTGTTGGAGAAGTCTGACATCTTTCCCAAGCCAAAGTCATCACATAAGCAGTATCTCACTCCCGATGAACTGAAAAGGTTCATGGCTTCAGATGAGAGAAGTCCAGGAGTTGCAGAGACACAAAAGGCTTTCGGTTTCGCCTGTCTGACAGGACTTCGTATAAGCGACATCAAGGCTCTGCGGTGGAGTGACATCAAGAGAAACAAGGAAACGAACACGCTTGTAATCGTCCAAAAGAAAACAAAGGCTCTCAATGCCGTACCAATCGGCAATACCGCCTTGTCATGGATGCCACCCAAAGGTGATGATGATTTTGTGTTCCACCTTCCTGCTAAGGCTAATGTGGATGCTGCCCTTAAAAGGATAGCCAAAAAGGTGGGCATTGAGAAGAATATCTCTTTTCACTGTTCCCGACATACATTCGGAATTTTGGTGCAGGCGGTTACCGGCAACATTGAGACTACCAAGAAACTGATGGGACACAAGTCGCTCAAATCCACCGCCATCTATGCAGATGTGCTGACGAATGAAAAGGTCAAGGCTGTTGACAACACGAAGAAAGCCTTTCGAGGTCGCAAACAGCGTGAGGAGAACAAGCAAATACCGAGGACAAAGCGGACAGCAGCCACCAACACCCATCCACGCAGAATAACTTTTTTACAGGATAACAAGTAAACGGAACTTTTCAGGATAACAACCAGTAAATTTCACTTTTGTAGTCCCCATTTTTCGGGCAGGGAATTCTCTCTGTCTTGGGGGACTACACTTTCAAAACAAGCAGTACAACGAATTACAAACAATAAATTACAGGATAATGAACAAAACTATCGACACCGAGACTCTTCTCTTGAAGGTAGAGTCACATGAGCACCGCATTGGGATAATGGAGAACCTACTCCGTGATGCCAAGCAAGTATTGACACTGGAGGAAGCAGCCTTATTCATGGGTATATCAAAGAGTAGTCTCTACAAGATGACACACAAGCATGAACTTCCGTTCTTCCGTCCCAACGGCAAGATTATCTACTTTGAGAAGTCCGAACTTTTGAACTGGATGCGCCAGAACCGCAGTATGTCCGAGGCTGAGACCAAGGCTGCAGCGACCAAGCACATGAGTGAACTTTGTAAATAGACATGGCGATGATGAAGGACGATATTTCCCATGAGGAGTACAGAAGCAAGTTGGCGAATGTCGCTGACCTTGCCGTGAGCTACATCAATACTGGCAACGGCTACTTTCGGATGCGTGATGCTTTCAATCAGCTTGCCGAACAATGCGGAGCCAACAAGGGCATCAATGATGAAGCAACTGTCGGAAGAAGAAAACTTCTTGCCCAGTCTGTCTGCATTGAGTGCATTTCACGATTAAGCAGCCATTCTAATGACAGGTTGCAAGGCGAGCTCTATGTTATAGCAGAGGACATTTCCCCAAGGAGAGGACGGCACAGATGATTTTCTCTTTACTGAGAAAAACAGTCTTGCCATTTATGGTTATAATATTCAAAATTTACAGAAGATGGATAAACAAAAGATACATTACTACTTCACGCTGTCCGATGTACAGATGGAGTATCTTCGCTGCAAGAAGTACAAGATTGACCGCATGGAATGCTTCATGTCTCTTGCCTCTCTTGCCGAACGTGAAACAACACTTGTACCTATCAGCAAGACCCAACAAGTGGAAATCTTGTGTGGGCAATGTATGGTTGACAATACCCAACTTGCCAAACTCTGGGATAAAGACCGCAAGACCGTACCCAAACTTTTACAGGCTATGGAGGCTGTGGGGATTTCCTCTTCACAAAAAGTTGGAGACAACCGCATCATTACCCTGCATTCCCTCTCTGGTTGGTATGTGGACGGAAGATTTTTCAAGAACGGATTTTCATTGAAGCGCAATACTGATGGCTCTGCAATCATCCACACGGAAGTTCCACAAGTAAGAGTAATTGTTACGACAACGGGGGTTGATACAAAGTCGGACAAGGAAGATGGGCATTTTTCCAATGGAATATCCGATACAGACAAAAAGGGCAATTCTTCTACGGCAGATATTTCTTCTTCCCTAAATTCGGCTTCATCTAATGATAATGGAAGCGTGGGTAAGATCGGAACTAATGGCAATCTTTCCGATGCTATTACTGGTGGAATTTCTCCACAGCAAAACTACTCCAGACAGTCTGTTGGCAATCCTTCTTCCCTGCAAGAAGCAGATGCCAAACAGAATGAGGGAGAGCACAACACATATCCACAGCATCAGTTTGGAGGTCAAACACAACAGTCGAACGGTTCTAATGCCAATGGCTACAAACCTAACGAATACCATAACGGCAATCAATAGGCATACAGAGGCAAATAAGCCACTATACATAAAAATCATCCCAAAGGACGATTAACCGCCATAGGCTACCGCCCAACTGTTATACGTTTAAGCAGCCTTGGGGACGGAGGCTGTTAAAAGTGCCGTCATTTTATAGGTACTTTTCGAGAAATCCTTTTGTAATACAGAAGCCGTGTCCGTCTTTCTGTATTCCTAAAAGTTTCTCGGACTACTCGCAGGCTCGCAGTCGTGACCACCTTTGTAAGATGCTTGTAATCATCCCATTTTAATTTGAGACAAGAACAAATGAGAAAGAAGAACATCATAAGAAAACCGCCTACGGAAGTCCATACCTACCGATGCACGGAAGAGGAATTGAAACGTCTCCAGACACATGCCAAGGAGTGTGGGTTAAGCCTGAGCCGCTATGTCGTTGAGACTGGCTTAAAGCACCGTCCACGCATGAGGCTCACCAAGGAAGAGGTGGACGCTCTCAACTCTCTCGCCATCGCAAGGACGGATTTGATAAAAATCAGCAACGTGCTATCCAAGAAAACGGCTGAGGAAAAGGCTCGGTTCTTCAAGAATGAGAAGTTCATGCGTTGGTGGATTGATGCCGTTGCAGGACTTATCCAACATTGGTATAGCATTGAAGAGAATATCGCAACAAACGTACAGACAAAATCAAAGGAACAATCATGATTATGCTCGCAAAGGTCGTATCGTATGGAGGCAATTCCGTAAGGTACGCATTGGAAAAGGAGAAGGCAAAGACGGTCAAGGTGAACAACATGCCCGATGGTCTTGACCCTACCGCCATCTGGTACATGATGAAGCATCATTGCCAGTATCATCAGGCGGAAAGGACGGTTGGCAGAAAGTTGGAAAGGTTCATGACCACTTTTGTACTTTCCCCATCAAAGGAAGAGTCTGCAAACTTCACGATGGCAGATTGGGCAAACCTCCAAGACGAAGCATTGGGAGTTTTGGATTCTGTTGGACTTTCGCCCAACGGTTTCTCCAATGAAATAAAGACCAACTTCACCAATTCTATGAATGTGGGCGGACTGCACTCTGATTCCAAGTCTGGAATGCTGCACCTTCACATTGATTGTTGTCGTGTGGATATGGAGGGTAAGACCAATGATGTACACGATATTCACCTTCGGGCAATGAAGGCTGCGGAAATCATCAATAAGCGCCATGGATGGGAACAACCGCAGGAGATTCGGAATATGCGAAAGGCTGAACTTGCGGAGGATTGCGAACATATCCTCAAAGATATGCAGCAGTTCAACATTGACAGATATTTCAATCTGTTGCGCATGAAAGGCTATGAGGTTAAACCTCGTTACGACAAGCAGCGGAAACTTGTCGGCTATACAGTCGGCAAGAACGCTTCCGTGTTCAAGGCTTCTGAGATTGGCAGAAAGTACATGGTGTCAAAGATTGAAGACACATGGAAGAAACTGCACCCACAACCTACACAGGTCAAGGAAAAGCCTGTTTCACCATCCGTTGCTTCAACGCCTCGCCCAGTTCGTCCTGTCGCTCAGACTTCAACAGCATCACAACCAAAGGCACAAGTTCAACCTTCAAAAACAGCATTCCAAATTAACATTGGCGATGGAGTCAAGAAGGTGTGGATTCCGAACTCTGTCAAAGATGTCTTTACTAATGAGGCTCAGATTCCAGAGGATAATGATATAGCGACAACGGAGAATGTCGCTCATGTAGCAATGCTGTTGTTTGCAGGGTACATTGATGCAGCCACTTCCATGTCTGAGTCATGTGGCGGTGGCGGTTCTTCTCCTGAATCTGGTTGGGGAAAGAAAGACGATGAAGATGACTGGAAGTTTGCCCACCGTTGCGCACAGATGGCTCATTCCATGTGCAAGCCTAAACCACGCAGTAGAAGTTTCCACCGATAAATCAATAACAATATGGCAATCAGAAAAAGCAAGATAAACATAGACACAGAAGAAAGATCCGACTTCGACAACATGATGAATGATGTCGAAAACGAGGTCGAGGAACAGCAAGCCGAAGACGGACTTGTAAACCGTGTTCCTGAGTTGAAGCAGTTGAGTAAGGACATTGATAAGGCAACCGACACCTTCATCAATGCCACACTTGAACTGGAGTCTGCCATTCAGCAGTATCAGCGTTCGGAAGTTCAATTGGGTGGTGCTGTGACTACCATCGGCAAAAAGGTAGATACCATCAATCAGCACATAGACAAGGTCTTGGAGAATGCTTCCACTAAATTAAAGGTGTCTGTAAATGTCAATGATGCTGACTGGCAGAAAATCCAAGAACTGTTTGCCAAAGAACGCCAATGGATGACCGCACAGATGCAGATGCATATCCGTGAGGTCAATTCCATGTTTGCCGATGAACGGAAGAAAGTCCGTGAACGCTACAAGGAATATGATGGTTGCTATCTCGGTCACTATGCACAATGGTTCTTTTGTTTTTTCTTCACGATTGGTATCTTTGTTGTTGCAGGAGGTGTTGGAATGATAATTGCACAGAACTATATATGAGATAGACGAGTTACTGCCTAACATTAAGTTTGCACTTAAAGTTAGGCGATTTCTATTATTATCTCGATAACCAATCAACCAATTTTATTGCCTTCTTCGTGCCATAATGACAAAAAACATAATAACCTGTAAAAAGGGATTGATTAAACTCATCCGAATATTGACAACTATCAATATATCCTATAACAGGATATAGTTCTAAGTATTCACTTTCTGACCAATCCTTTTCGTCATAACGGATAGGAAATAAGGCTATTTTACCGTAAGCATACTTTTGAGCATCACCAAAGCCTAATTCCCAATTGCACCATTTTGACGCAATAGCACCTTCTGTAGCAACAAGTATAAACTTATCATATTTTTTTATTTTCTCTTTTATATTTTCTGCTGTTCTTCCACATGTACGAGCGGGCATTGATGGATCCAACCAATCTACGTATATTGAAGAATTGAGATGTCGCATTTGGAATATTCAATCTAAATGTATAATCACTAATCCGTCAGTCAGATGCCAAACAATATTACCAGAAACTTTGAAATCAGAGTCCATTTTGTCAATAAAAACGCCATCGCTGTCATACATGTCAAATCTTACTTTGTAAAGTGAATCTGTTCTATATGCCCATCCAGAGGAGCTTTTTATTTTCTTAGCGCATAGACTGACTTGAAAGTTACGTTTTGACGCTGGCCATATAGTTATGCACTTTTGATTTCTACCTTTGGCAATGTATTTCCATTCCCCATCTACTTGCATCAACAATCCATAAGTTCGCCCTATATATATCGTCGAATTGCTGTGATTATAAATGCATACATTTAATTTTTCTGGCTGTTTCTCACTATAGCTTGTGGTAATTGTGACGGAGTCTGAATCAACACGCCATAAACCATCTCTATTCGTTATGTTATTACTTAGAGCGGTCATATCCACGAACATCGTGAATATGACCATAATGCAAAATGTCTTAAATAAGAAATTCATGACAGCCCTTTAGTATCTTGTAAGTCCAAAAATTCTATTTATATTCGATGCTTTTACACACATGCCATAAGTAGTACGGTTAATTTTTGCAGAACCTATATTTATACCTACAGTTAGACGTTGATTGTGTGCTGAACGTAGAGCATATACAATACCCCCACTATCACCGCTTTTTGAAGTATATGTCGCAAGATAAACATCTTGAAGCAACACTTTCTTACTTGCATTAAGAACATCATATGAAACATTGGAGATAGTTCCACTTACTCTTTTCCCTGTCGCTTGACCAACCATATTGACATAAGAACCTTTTGGAGGATTCATGGTTTCCGTTGACAACGTATCCGTAGCAGTATTAGCCATATACATAATTGATAAATTTTAAAATTTGTTGTAAATATAGTCCAAAAACAAACATGTTGTTATTTTTATTAAACAAGTTTATACTATTTCGTATTTATTAAGCAATCTTATCATTCTGTGTAGTGGTGAACTGAATAGTTACCTTTATCTTGCATATCACTATATTCTGTTAAAATGAAAACAGATGTGCCTACTTATAAGATTCTTCTTTTGTAGTTGATTTATGAATGCCAAAATCGGAAAAATTTCGTTGTTTTCCATGTTAATTTTTGTTTTCCCATACTTTTTTTGGGGGTTTTCTCAATTATGTTGTTCCTAATTTGTTTCTTTCGTCATTTTATCATTCCAATCAGTGTTGATTATCAGTACGTTACGAACAATCAGCAAGATTCAAGAGAGGACATTGCTCACCGCGTCAAACGTATAGTCATTGTCCATGATGGACGTGTTGCCGCTGTTGACCGCGAGATTGCTGAGACGGCGGCGGTTGTCGAAGGTGTAGAATGTCTCCGCGCCGTTGCAATACTTCAGGTAGCTGCGCTGCTCGAACTTGTCATAGCCAATCTTGCTCACATAGTCATAGCCGTATGACTTGTAGCCATGGACCTTTTCAAGCTGACCACCGAGATTGTAAGAGTAAGTGATTTTCTCCTCATCAGGATAAATCATCTCCAACAGACGGTTGTGGCTGTCGTAAGTCCATTGCGTCACGTAGGTTGCTATCGCCTGGTTAGGCACAATCATCGTGCGGCGGGTCTTCGTCACCTCGCCAATCTTGCCATAGAAATACTCAATGGCACCTGTTCCGTCCTCGCGGAGCATCAATCTACCGATACGGTTCTGAGAGGCGTTGCGACCACCATAGTAATACTTCACGTTGTTCTCCGGATGGTCTGGGTAGTTGATACCCGTCAGACGCTGATAGTCGTAATCGTAAGTAATGAACTTTCCTTCCTTGGCAAGGTTGGCAGTCTGCTTAGTCTGCACATTGCCGAGCGCATCATAAGTGAAACTTGTGATGCCGCTTGCAGGATGGTTCACCTCAGTACGGCGGTCACCCATGTCGTAAGTAGAGGTCGTTACATTGCCCTCCATGTCGGTGACACGAACAAGGCGCTGTATGCCGTCGTACTCGAAGGTGGTGGTAATCTCACCGTCTGGGCCGCTGTGCTGGATGGTGAGCATTGTACAGAATGATTTAGTATCATCACTAATGAGAACACTTTATTTTAGAATAATTTTATTTTGCTATGCTTTTTAAAAAATCTATACATAATTGTAGATATAACAATAAGCAATACTAATATAAAATACGATAATACCCATGTGAAAATAGAAAAAATAGTGTCATTGACCCTTATCTCTATTCCATTATTGTAATATAGAAGGTCATATGGTACGGTTTGGGTTGCAAAAAAATTAATCAAATAAGATTCTGATGAGTTTAGGTTTATAAAATATACTATAAATGCGCATAAGCAAATTAACGGTATCTTACAAATCCAATCTCTTTGAACTCCCAATAAATATACAGTTATCAATGCTAAAATAGATATTGGAGACAATATTATCCAAGCATAAAGTAATACGATTGGAAACCAATTTATTATGTCATGAACACTGCATGATATAATTCCTAATATTGATGTCATAAGAGCACATATTAAATATGCTCTTATGACCATTTTAAAACTCAATTTTCTCATTTAATATTTGTTAAGGATGATTGTGTTCATCATTTCATTACGGAGTTGGTCGAATTCCCTCTGCCTCTGAACAGCTTTTGACTGTTCCTCTACTGTCCACGGTTTAATATCACCAAATCCCCAAACAAAACCTGATATTTGCTTCCTCAAATCCTTTATCCTACTTAAAGGAACCCCCGCTTTATAAAGCAACGTACTTGAACTTGAATTACAATTACCTTGTGTTTGTTCGAATGGCTCTAAACAGTATGTAATATTGGGATTATTTCCAAAGCTATTACCTGTTTTAATAACCATCTCATCAAATTGCTCAACAGTCATGCCTGAAGGCGGTGTGATAACAATTCGATTTTCAATTTTTTTTAAACATAGCCTCACTGAATTTGTTTTATTGTTGAACTAATCTATGTTCTTACAATTTATATAGGCTGAAATAATTGGAGAATACCATAGATAATAAGCCCTATACTTAAAATCCAACCGCTACAATGCATTATGTATGCGGTTGTAAAACGACGAGCATTCCAATACTTTTCTTGTTGATACATTTTCGGAAGTAGGAAACACCCAAAAAGCAAAGCATTAATTGGTATAGCCGATTTCACATATAATGCAATGAACCCAGATATAATTAGGATGAGTCCTTCCCCAAAAGAAATCTTATCTTTTAGAGAAAGGGGGAGTCTATTATAAATAGCTCTTAATTTTTGAGACACTAAATAGCCTCCCACTACAATTGAAAGAACGCAAAAGAACATATCTTCAATCATCTGTTAATCTATTAGATTTGTTTATGGATCGTATTGTCAGACCCATAAACAGACTTATTGGAATCAAATCTTTTCGATTATTAAATCTAAAGATCCTTCTTCAAGAGAGTTGTACTCATCAAGATGAAGATGAGTTCCTATAGGAACCGATGATTGGGATAAATTTAGCAAGTGATTTGCTAAAGAAACTAATCCCTCGGTATTAGCCTCAATTGAGACGCTCCCATTTATATCGGAGACCTTAATTGTGAAATTACCTTCCCAATTGAGTGCCACTCCGGTATCAGGGGAATAATTCGGAACATTTAATGTGACTTTTTTCATTCTATTATTCGGTTATGAAAACATGATAATTTTGATCAACCATCATCTTTCCAGGTTTGTTGGGATTTGGCTTCAGTGTTTCAAAATTCACATGAGGTCCACCTCCATGATAACCGTTGACATTACTGGCAAACACAAAAATCTCGTTTTCCCCCATATCTTTTATCCAAGACGGAGTGATTCTATTTTGGAATCTTGACAAACGATTTTCCGTAAGCCATTGCGTATATTATTTTTGTTTTCGGTTGCAAAAATACTCATTCTTCTCCAAATATCGTTTGTTAAATCCGAAAATCATTATAAAAAGCGAAAATAATTTGTCTAATTGGAAATCCCATTGATTTTTGTATGATTTACAGTGACTCTTTCCCTCTTTATCTTGCATATCACTATATTCTGTTAAAATGAAAACAGATGTACCTACTTATAAGATTCTTCTTTTGTAGTTGATTTATGAATGCCAAAATCGGAAAAATTCCGTTGTTTTCTATGTTAATTTTTGTTTTCCCATACTTTCATTTTGGGGTTTCTCAATTATGTTGTTCCTAATTTGTTTCTTTCGTCATTTTATCATTCCAATCAGTGTTGATTATCAGTACGTTACGAACAATCAGCAAGATTTCAAGAAGAGCATCATGCTGATAGTAGGTGCTTGTATCTTCCTCATTGCCGCAGCTCAGAGCTTGCCTTTGTTCTTTGGTCTGTAATCATTAGTTTATGAATACAGCAGAACAGGAGAAATTCCCAGATTTCCCTGTTTTCAAGGGGCTTCAAAAGCCCCTTGAATTCATGGGACTGAAGGGAAGATACATCTATTGGGCCGCAGGAGCCGTGGGAGGAGGGCTGCTATCCTTTCTTGCAGGCTATATTGTTTTTGGCTTTTTGGTAGGACTCATTCTCCTTACCACGATGGTAGGTGTGGGTGGAACCATGATTTTCATCAAGCAGCATAAGGGACTCCATACCAAAAAGACGCCAAAGGGCATTTTTATCTTTGCCCATTCATATAAATATTAAATTTAAATTTCAAATAAAATAACTAACAATGGTTGCAATCGCAGTGATAACAATCCTCGTGGCTATCTCCATAGGTATGGCCATTTCTGTTTATGCCTTTGGCACCGGAGGTAAAAGAGCCAAGATATTTGAGGACATTTATTTCAGCGTGGAGGATACAAATGATATGGGAATTGTCTATACAAAGGGAGGAGACTATTCTGCCATCTTGAAAATGACGAATCCCGTAAGAAAGTATTCTGCCGAGAAGAGCAGCTATTATGATTTCACAACTTTGTTTGCCTCTATCCTGCAAATATTGGGTGAAGGCTATGCCCTTCATAAGCAAGATATATTTGTTCGCAAGCGCTTTGATATGAAAAAAATATCATCCTTGGAGGATAGAGATCCATCGAAAAGATTCCTTTCTGATTCTTATTTCCGTTTCTTCAATGGACGCACTTATACGGAGCATTTCACTTATCTCATTGTTACCCAAAAAGGTAAGAATGGTAGTATTCATAGCTATGATAGTGCAAAATGGAAGGATTTCTTGGTCAAGCTCCAGAAAGTTGCGGACCGTTTAACAGGTTACAATGTGGAATGCAGTTTCCTTAGCGCAGAAGATTGCAGGGAATTTACCGAGCGCTTTTTTGCCATGGACTTCAAGCATGAGACAGTAGCCATGAGTAACTTTAAGGTTACCAACGAGGAAATAGGTATGGGAAACGAGCATGTCAAGGTCTATAGTCTTTTGGATGTGGACCAAGCTGGACTTCCTGGCACGATTCGTCCTTTCTCTGAGAATCAAGTGGGCAATGCGTCTTTCTCAGAAGACTTACTATCTAACATAGATAGCCTTGGTGATGTAGATACCTTGGTATATAATCAGGTCATCTTTCTTCCTAACCAAAAAAAGGAGATGATGAAACTGGACAAGAAAAAGAACAGACATGCTTCCATTCCTAATTCTAACAATCAGATTGCCGTTGAGGACATCAATAAGGTGCAATCTGAAATAGCCCGCAACGGCAAGACGCTTGTATATGCCCACTATAACATGGTCATCAAACTGGATGGAGGTAAGGATTTCCAAAAGGCTACAAATGCCTTGGAGAATCTCTTTTCCAAGCACAACATACACATTTCCAAGAGAGCCTATAACCAGCTAGAACTCTTCGTGGCAAGCTTTCCTGGGAATTGCTTCAAGCTGAATCCGGATTATGACAGGTTCCTCACCTTGTCCGAGCCAGCCTTATGTTTGATGTATAAGGAGCACCAGCAAAAAGGAGATGATTCACCCTTGAAATGCTACTATACTGACCGACAAGGAGTGCCATTGCCTATAGACACCACAGGAAAAGAAGGTAAGGTTAAATATACCAACAATGCCAATTTCTTCGTCCTTGGTCCCTCTGGAAGCGGCAAGAGTTTCTTTATGAACACCGTGATGAGACAGTATTTTGAACAAGATACAGATATCGTAATTGTGGATACTGGAGATAGCTATGAGGGTATCTGTCATTACTTTGAGGGAACTTATATCTCTTACAGTAAGGAAAAACCTATTTCCATGAACCCTTTCAAAATTTCCAAGATAGAGTATGAGGAGAACTTTGGCGAGAAGAAGAATTTTCTCAAGAGCCTTATCTTCCAACTCTTCAAGGGCACAGATTATCCTACCAAGATAGAAGATACCATTATCAATCAGACTATTACGGAGTATTATGAGGAGTATTTCCATCCTTTTGAGCATTTCAATGCTATTGAAAGAAAGCAAATGAAGGAAATCATCCTTCTTGAGGATAAGAAGAATGGAAAATATGACCAGTATGAAAGAGAGTTTGAAGAAAAGATGGAACAAACTCTGGAGCAGGATTCATCAATAGAACGCAATGAACGTTTGAAAAGTAAACTCCAAGCCCTAGTGGTTGACAGTGCTGCCACAGAGGGTGAAAAGGAAGCTGCACAAAAACAGCTCCAAAGACTCACTCCGGAGTTGGTGGAGAGAAACTACTTGCAGAGGATTGAGCGTAAGATTGATAAAATCGAACGACAAAGAAAGAACTTAAAGGTTGCGGAGTTATCCTTCAACTCTTATTATGAGTTTGCCTTGGAGAGAATCCCTCAGCTCATCTTGCAGCAGAACATTGAGTTTCCCATCCACGACTTTGCGGCTATTCTGAAGCCTTATTATAAGGGTGGCGAGCAGGAGAACATTTTGAACAATGACTTGGACAGTACACTTTTCGATGAAAAGTTCATAGTCTTCGAAATAGACAAGGTAAAGGATGATCCTGTGCTCTTTCCTATTATTGTCCTCATCATCATGGATGTCTTTACGCAGAAAATGCGTATTAAAAAAGGTCGAAAATGCCTAGTTATCGAGGAAGCATGGAAGGCCATCGCCACTCCAGTCATGGCCAACTACATCAAGTATCTCTATAAGACTGCCAGAAAGCATTGGGCGATGGTAGGTGTTGTTACCCAGGAAATCCAGGATATTACTTCCTCTCCTATTGTTAAGGAAGCAATCGTGAATAATTCAGATGTGTTCATGCTTTTGGACCAGAGCAGGTTCAAGGACAAGTTCTCGGAGATCAAGGCTGCCTTGGCGCTGACAGATAATGACTGTCAGAAGATATTTACCATCAATGCCCTGGACAATAAGGACAATCGCTCTCCTTTCATGGAAGTTTTCATCAAGCGCGGTTTGGTGGGTGATGTCTTTGGCGTGGAGGAACCACCGGAGTGCTACATGGCGTATACCACTGAAAAGCAAGAGAAGGAAGCTCTAAAGCTATATAAAAAAATGCTTCGTTCGAACTATCAGGTAGCACTTGAGACTTACGTCAGAGACTGGAAACTCAGTGGCATAAAGAAGCCACTGGAGTTTGCCCAACTTGTTCTCAAGGAACAAAAGGTATTCAATTTTAAAGACAAGAAAAATCATGATGCGTAAAATCATAGCATTCGTTTGTTTTGCCATATTTTTGTTCTCTCGGGCGCAGGCCTTGAGCTGGCACGCAGTCAACGTGGATTATACCACGGCGGCAGCCATGTCGGCAGCCTACGCTACGGAAGCCTTGGAGGAGAGCAACACAGCTACACATATCAGTAAAATACTGGAGCATTACAAAACGGCAGGTATCGCATCTGCCGGCATTTTCCTGAGCAAGAAGAAAGAGAGAGAGGCCCGCCGGAATCCAGGCTTGTTTGCCACGGAGGAAAATTACTATTACCATAGAATATTCAGATTGGTAAAGGATGGCATCATGCCTAAGTTCATCACAGTGGCTGGCAAAATGATCAAGCAGCCAGAGAATGCACTCTATTGGGGACCTTATCTGTATAAGACCACCCATAATGTCGAAAACCTCTGCAAACAGTTTGAGTGCGTGGTCACCAATGGCAAGTTCTCCTTCAAGGATATCCAATTCTTGCTAATCAATGAGAAGCTTCAAAAGTTATTCGACTTGGCGCAGCTTGCTGATGTGGACTGGAAGAGTCTTTTTTCTAAGCTTGGAGAGTTTGGCAAGGGAATTTCCCAGGATGACATCGCTGATGATTTCAAGCATTTGGGCAGCGTGATTGCGCAAGCAGGTAAGGTGGCCATTGACCATAATCTGGAGGATGTCACCAAAATTGGAGGTATCTTTAAGGCCAAGCCCAGGGAGATAGCCAGACTCTATGAGAGTTTCAGGGATAAATACAAATCCTTCAAGAATGCTACTAATGTCAAGGAGATTCTTTATACCGTGATTGGTGAAGGAGATGAAGCCACAGTGGATAAATTATTCCAAATCAGTGATTATAATATTTCTGGTTATATTTCCTCCTATATAGAAGAAATGCAAGGACAGTATTATACCCAACGTTGGTATATCTATCAGCAAGATGCTGGAAGCAGAGTACTTTGCGACTACAATCCTGCCGGATATAACAATTGGGGAGACGCAGGATGGAATCTTGATTGGTTTGTCCATTCCAGTGGGAAAAAACGACAGAACTATTCTGTAATACCTTGCTACAAGTATCTTACTGAAGCGGAAGATACCGAGCTCAAGGACAAACTTTTCCAAAGATGTGAGTGGAATGAGGCTAAATGTAATGAGTATAATATCCAAAACCCTGGTCATGACTGCACCATTACCTATGTTAAGAGACATGAGGACAGAAACCGCCACTATGGAGGAGGCTTGTTCAGCCATTCTTATGATGAACGCTATTGTTTCCATTCTTACCGTGTTAAGGTGAGAGACCAATGGGATATCAGGGAAGATGTTTATGAGGAAATATTTGACTCACAGACCATGGACAAGACCACCTTCATGAAGAGAATGCAGGCAAGGCTTCAGGGTGTTATCGATGAGCATGAAAAGTTTCTTGGCGAACACCCTACTATCTCTTTCAAGCTAGGCAGTGACAATCCACGCTACTATACTATGGCCGATGAAAGGAAGATGCAAGGCTGCTCTTCTGTGAGTTTCCTTGCAGCCTGTGAGGATGGAGCCTCCTTGGGAGAAGGAAGTTTCAATTGGAAAGAAAATGGTAATCAAGGTGGCTCCTTGGAATGGCCAAAGTCCAAGGACTTTGCCATGGAAGCAACGCCCAACTTGGCGGATGATTCCTCTAAGGCACTCATTGAAAAACAAAATAAGCTCAATCAGCAAATAGCGAATTTGAAAGCTGAAATCAAGGAGAATGATACAAAGCAGAAAAATCTCCTTTCCAGGATCCAACAGGCCAAGTTTAGCAAGAATTATCCGCTGGCCAATAAGTTGGATGATGAGTATAATGCTCTTTCCAATGAGAACGCCCTGCTTAAACAGGACTTGCAACAGAAAGAACGCATGCTTTCTGAGCTCAATCAGGCTTTGGATGATTATTACAAGGACTTGGGCGACAATCTTTCTGGTTCCTATCGCATCCCATCCAACATGGCAAGCCTCGCTTCCATGTACCACTTGCAGTGGGCGGATGAAGGAGAATGGATTCAGGGGAGCGATGAATATGTATTCGTAAGACACGCTTACTGTCCGGATGCCAAAAGTCAAGTTACTTACACAGCTACGTTGAAGCTTTCTCGTAAGCCTCGTTATGCATTGGGCATCCGCATCCATAGAGCAATCTTGTCCGTGGATTTTAAGCTAACCTCTAGTAGCAGCTCTGAAAATGTATTGGAGGTCATGCAGCTTGACATGAACAAGAGTGAGAAGGAACTGACTGATGAAGTCAACGAGAGAATGCGCAAGTGGATGGATGACATGCCGAACTGTAGCATTTCCATGAGATACAACTATCAAAGCCAGACAAAAGATGATGAGGATGATGAAGATGGGATTCATCTGCTCTTGGCCAGTGACCGTTTGCAGGTGGCTCGCTATGTGGAGCAAGAACTGACCCGCATCTATGCTCAGTTGGTTCTCATAGAAAAGGTGATGACACAAAGGGAATGTGTTCTGGATTTTCTCAAGCGACAAATATTCGATGTGGTTTCCAGGAGATTGAGGAACACGATTGCATCCTATGCTCTTCAAAGATGGGAAGAAGCCAGTCTTCAGGCCATGAAGAAGTGCTCTCCCCTGGAAACGGAACAAAAGCCAACCAGTCTGAAACAAAGTAAACAATAAGTATCAAGTATGAAATACTCCATCATAAAAACAAGAGTCAACCCTCTGACACTCTTGCTTCTACTCTTATTGCCTTCTCATGTTTGGGCACAGGATGACGTTGGCAGCTTGGAGGCAATGATTAAAAACCACAAGACGGTAAGAACCGTATTGGAAGTAAGAGCCATCTCTGAACTAGGCGCATATACCTATCATAAGAAAACCTCCAAAAAAATAACGGACTATAGGGAGATAGAACAAAAGCTCGATAATTATAAACGTTGCTTTGAAATTGTGGACTTGATTCTCAAGGGAACTGCCACGGCCTTTCATGGGGTAAATACCTATGAGAGCATCAAGCATAATATCACTGGATATTGGAAGCTCATAGATACATACAATGAGAAAATCCTCTCCCATGGTGCCATCTGGTCATCTGATACGCTGATTGTCAACACCAGCAAAAGAGCCGTCAAGGAGGTTGAGAAGTCCGTTTTAAATCTCTATAAGTCATACTTGGATTTATCTTTGATTATTTCAGGTGAGTCAGAGTGTTCTACAGCCAACTTGATGGTTATTCTTAATTCCATCAACGAGAGTATGGATCATATTGACTATACCATCTATCATGCCTATTTGGACATTCATACCTATATGACCATCAGGCTTGGGTACTGGAAAAAGGAGATATTCATGGCTCGTACCATCAAAGAGATCGTCAAGGACTCCTATACCAGATGGTTGGCTGCTGGTGATGAAGCTCATAACTGCTTGCAAGACAAGAAGTCTGTTACCCATGCTCCCCTGGGTGGCGGCAGTTTGATTGGAGGAAGAAAAGAAGATTAAACTTTAAAAAAGCAATTAAAAGATATGAAACGTAAATTCAAACAGTTGATTTTAGGTTTGCTGTGCGCAATGAGCCTACATGCCGGTGCTCAGGAAGTGACCTATGTCCATGAACGTGACATCATGAACCAGTTCACTACCATGGAGACAGGTGCTGGAAGCCTATCCCCTGCCTGGTATTATAACACATTTCATAAGAAATACCAAAAAGATGCCAATGCAAGAAACAAATTGCTCTACCGCACGGAGGTCATGGGCTACACAACCCTGGAGCAAGACTTGGCAGAGAAAGTGGATTCTGATTACACCAAGCGAGCGAAGGTGGAAGCTATCAACATTGTTTCAAGGTCAAGTGCCAGTGACCTTTCATGGGTACTGGAGAAAAGCAAACTCGATGGTAAGATGGAGATCTTTAACAAGAACATCAACAATATTGTATCTTATGGTGGTTCCCCCAATGACTACCAATCTTGGAGAAATCTCTACAATTGCTTTGAGACCGCCATCAAGATTACCCATGAGTCCTATCAGGACTTGGGTAAGAGGAAGAAGGAGTACCTGGCCATCTATCAGGATGTGGTCAAAAGAAATCTGACTCTCGTCAAACAATTGCTTTATTGGAATTCCTTGAAAAAGAGTAAAAAAATATCAGAGCAAGCCGTCACCCCGGAGCGACTTTCTTCCAATGTTGTCATCGCCAAGGATGCTTATAAACGCTGGCAAGCGGCCATGGCGGTGGATGGCTTTGCTAAGGAAAAACCCTAGAACTTTAAAAAATAGAAAAATATCATTATGGCATTTACATCATTATTCTTAGATACTTCTGTAGGTAGCACTATGACGGGAATGGGCGATTATATCTCGGACCTTTCAAAAACCATAGGCGTGGATTTATTCGAGGAAGATATAGACAACGTTGTATTTCAGACCAACGAGTTCCTTTGTAACGCTGATTTCATTGGTTCCCAAGGTCCGTTTTGGTGGTTACTGGTGGTTGCCGTTACCAATTCTTCAAAACACGACTTTTATCGCTGTAAATCAGCTATTTATAATTTTTTGTCTCGTGATACAAAATCAGCGAGGGACAAAAACGGGACAAAACCACGGAAAAATAAAGTCAAGAACACTTTGCCCGAAATATCCCTTGTGGAATACCTCTGTTTCGTTTGCAAAGGTACAAATTTGTCCCTTGAAAAACGAGGGGAAATCCCTATTTCTCTCATTCACAACTCATTTTCCTACCATTGTACCCCAAATGTGGTTATTGCAAGCGATTTTGACCTCAAACAGTATGACTTGCAAATATCGGGTGTTAAATTTTGTTTTTCACTCTGTTGGACATTTTCAAAAACGAGAACTGGCAATAGAACCAAAGATTTGCCACCCTTATTGTCCAATCCTTGGTTTTGTGAATGTTTGAACGATAGACATTTGAAGATGCTGAATTTCAAGTGAGTGTCCGACCAATCTACCACATTGCAGCATGGTAAAATAGAACCAAAGAATTGAAAATCAGCACTTTTAATAAACCATAACGGCTGCTTGAATATCATTGGCAACAATATACCTTTGCAGCCGAAATCGATAACAAAATAAACAAAATATCAGATTTATGACAGAAAAAAACGCATTAAAGATGAACCTCGACCATGAGCGCAAGATAGTGGAGCTTCAGTCGAGAGTGAACAAGTTGGAGAACCTTTGCTATATGACAAAGGAAGTGTTGAACCTTGAAGAGGCTTCCGCCTTTCTCGGCATTGCCAAGAGCACGCTCTACAAGATGACGCATCTTAACCAGTTGCCGTACTTCAAGCCTGCTGGCAAGCTCATCTTCTTTGAGAAGAAAGCCTTGCTTGACTGGGTACGAGGAGCAAGAGCCATGTCGGAGGAGGAGATAAGACTGGAGGCTGCAAACCGTCTGAATGAAATGAACAATAGACCATAGCATCATGACGAAAGATGAACTTGTAAACAGTCTGCAAAAACGTGACCCTCTGTTGGCTAATGCGGTCAGCAATATGGTAGACTACATTTCCGACCGCTTTCCTGCTGCTTACCCAAGCAAGGAACAGACGGAAGCAGTCAATACCTATCTTCATTCGGTCTATGCTGACGGTGACGGAACCATGTCTGAAAGAAACTGTGAGCATCGAAGAATTGCATCACAGAAAATTACCATCAATGCCATACAAGTGCTTGACAGTCTTCAACTTGACCGACTGCAACGTGTGCTTGACCATATCGCATACGACAAGGAGTATTATATGCCAGAGAGAGGCTTCGGCATGAGGCGATAGCTTCTCTTTTGACGGCAGAGAGTTTTCCGCATAACAGCAAGAAAAAATTCACACAACAAAAATAAACAACGATGAACAGTAATATTTTCAACAGCATTATCCTGAGTAATGAACAAGTAAACTATCTGATGGGTGGCACGGCTGGCATCAATCGCCTTTCATGCCTTTATCAACTCATTCAGATTGTGACACGACAGATTGAAACATCAAATGAGGTTGGGGAATCCACAACCGCATTATGGGAGGTGAACATGTCAGAGGTGGCTCTATCCAAACTATGGAAGTGTGACCGAAAAACCGTCTCCAAGATGCTTGACCACATGAACAAATTGGGCATCCTTTCTTCTGTACAGACAAGACGAGGAAGTGTTCACACATTGCTCTGCATTTCTGCATGGATTGTTGACGGCAAGAAATATGTCAATCCTCACTATGTTCCCATCAACCAAAGAGACTGTTCCGGCAAGTCTAATACTATGACTTCCACAACCGCATTCCCTAACAAGGAGGATCCACCCATCAAAAATGGCGGTACTTCTCCAACACAACTTGCCAACAGTTCCTTTTCTTCCCTAACTTCAGGAAATGGCAATAATGGAGAGGAGGAAGATGTTCCACCGCCAAGCGTCTCTGACATGGAACTGGAGGCAGAAGCCAGAAGGCAATTCTTCAAAGAACAGATGGAAGCGGAGGATGCCCCACAATTGCTGTTGCTTGGGTAATTTGAGAACCGTTATACAACAAGTCTGTGAACTGGTGCAATCGCAGTGCGTAGCGTGCTTGTGCGTAAACTCTGATGGCAGTGCTATGCAAGAAATACCAATGTCATACAAACGCACTTCGTTTGTCCGTATGCCAATGGACTTCTTGAACGCTCGCAAGCTCGCATTGGGTTGCACACTTTTATAGAAGCAATACTTGGTATGAATAAGAGAATTATAGATAAGGAGGCTCCGAAATACACGAGCCGCCTGATAGTAAGGCTGACACCGCAACTCCATAAGGAGATAGCGGAATATGCTGCTCTTTGCGGACTAACCACAAGCGCATACGCACGCAAGCGGTTGGAGGGCAAATACCCCAAACAACGCTTGACAGACAAAGAAATGGAGGCTTTGAACAGCCTATCGGATGCCAGGGGCGATATACAGAAATTGTTCGGTTTCCTCAAAGGTCGTCCGCTTACGGAACGTGAGAACATTCTCCGCAGCGAAATCTTCATGAAACGATGGAGAACAAGCGCAGAGGTTATCTTGAACCGCATGATTGAGATAGAGAAATACTTAACACAATAGAACATACGACATATATGATAGCAAAAGCAAAGGTAATAAGTCATGGCGCAAATGCCATACGTTACTCAGTAGATAAGGACAAGGCAGAGATTGTAAAGACCAATCTCTTGCCCGATGATATTTCCCCAACGGCAATGTGGGCGAGAATGCTTGCCTTGCAGAAGAAGTTTGAGGACAAGTTGAACCGTTATCATCCGCTCAAACGGAACATGATACGTATCGAGGTTTCCCCAACCTCGGAGGAAACGCAAGGTTGGACAATGGAGGACTGGCAGAGGTTGGCGGATGACTTTATCCGTGAGTTTGATGCTGTTGACCTTTCAGCCAAGTCGAAGCGCAAGAGTGCAAAGACAACCAACCTCAAAGACAGCCAATATGTTGTTGCGCTTCATCGTGACAGCAAGAGTGGCATTATGCACCTTCACATTGATGCGAACCGCATAGACATAAGGGGCAACGTGAATGATGCCCATTATATCTATGAGCGAGCGATGGCTGCTGCCGCCAAGGTTGGGCAACAGCGTGGATGGAAAGATGCACAAGAGGTGAGCCGCCAAAATAAGGAAGCGATAACCAATGATTGCCTTTCCGTTTTGGCTAAGATGTCGTACTTTGATTGGGGACTATACACAAAATGCCTCACGCAAATGGGATATGATGTCAAACTACAATCTGACAATAAAGGACAAATGCGTGGCTATGCCATCAAGCGTGGTAACTCCATTTATAAGTCCTCGGAACTTGGCAAAGGTCGTTGTCTGATGCCCTCAAAGATTGAAGGTACTTGGGCAAAACTGCATCATCAAGAATTGGAGAAACCAGTTTCAACTCCAACAAAGAATACCCAACAGCCAAAGATTATGACTGTACCCAAACCCATGCCTACTGCGGACAACTCTCCAAAGATACGTCACTTCGACTTCTATACGGACGAGTTTCATCATTACCCTGTTGATATTCCTCAGAATTGTCTGGATATCATCGATAAGAATATAGCTTTGGATGCCGACAATGTATTTGCCAAGATAGGTGATGTGCAGAAGACCGCCATTCTTCTCTTTGCTGAATACATTGATGCTGCCACAACCATTGCCGCCCAGTCTGGCGGTGGCGGAGGTGGTGCTACCTCAGGTTGGGGACGTGACAAGGACGAGGATGAACTGTCTTGGGCGTATCGTTGCGCTATGATGGCTAATCGACTGTGCAGACCTCGCAAGAAGCAAGGGTATGGCAGATAACCGAATGTTCAACCAACAGCACTGATATTATGCCAATAGGTAAAAGTAAAATCTCAGATATGGATTTCGGATCTTTCGAGAACACGATAGACAAGAATATCGAAACGGACAAGACCTCGGACAAGTTTGACCAACAACTTCAAGCCTACAAGGATGCTGGCAATAGTTTGACTTTGGCAAAAAGTGGCGTTGAAATGGCTACTGCTTCCATGCATGAAGCAAAAGACAAATTGAGTGAAGCCTCAGATAAAGCGAATACTGTCACCAAAGCTATTGAAGCCTACATCGGCAAAGTAAAAGACATAACTGTCAAAGCAAAGATTGATGATGCCGATATGGAACAGGCAATCAACAACAGGAAGAAACTCATTGAAAACGAGTCCAAACTTCTTGAAGACCACCGAAAGAAAAACAAAGAAATCCTCACTCGCCATTTCTATGATATGTCTAATATGATGTCAAGGAATGAAGGTGTGTGGTTGTCAAACGGTTGGGTAAAGACTTTGCTTTGGATATTCTTGCCGTGTTTCCTTTATACGGTCATTTCGATTGTATATTTTGTTGCATCATACATAGACAAGTAAGCTGAGGATGGGAAGAATTATACTCTGCAAAGGAAAGGATAGAAATGTAAATAAACCGTGTCTAACTATAACTTTTATAGCCTGACACAGTTTATTTTAGATTTTTATCGGTTTGACTTAACCGATTGAGAAATAAACTATTAGCGAATTATTTGAGAAATAGAGGTAACGATTTGGCAACTGTGCGAATTTCAGCGTTTTGCGTTGCTATGCTGTCAAATAACTCTTTCATTTGCAAATATAACATCTTTTTCCGAAAGTACGAACTGTTGGCAGCAATTTTATAAAATCAACTTGCGAAAAACGAAAATCATTCATCCCATTTACAAGTTGGCATGTTAAGAACATTGTCCGCTTTGTCATTTTGTTACCGGGATTTGTCCGCATGGTAGGAGAAGCGTACCAATCAGTCAAGTATGTTGTTTCATTATGTAATAGCCAGCTGTTTTTTGTGTAATACTCCGATAACGCTTTCTTTTTGCTTTTTATATGTGCAAGGGTCAAGCCCCCCACGGATAGTTACTTCGTTGGAGATTTTGGACTATATCACAACTTGGTTCAGAGTGATAATTTAATGTGTGTCAATGCACCATGATGTTTTTGGGTAATCTACCATCTTGCTATTTGTACTTGGTTCAGAGGTTGTTATTCCTGAATATCTTTCAACTGTAATAGGACCTCTTGATGCCGTGTAGAATTCTTTGGTATGAGTTTTGTAAGGGATAACTTTCTCCAATAGTGTTTTAAAATTATTATATATTTCTGTGTCTGTACCACATAAAGTCTGTACATAATCTCCGAAATCATAGAATATCACAGGGGAGTAGCCATCCATACGTTGAATATTTATAGCTTGTGTACTATCAAAAGAATAATTAGAGTGAATATATTTCATTAGTTCTGCCAACTCATCCAAGTAAGAGCAGTCTGTTACAGCCAACGTTCCATAAGGATATTGATAGTTAGAATAAAACTGATAAAATGACTCACATATAGCTTTGTAATCTGGTTTTTCTGATAAGAGATATTTGCCTATTGTGGAATATGGCATACCAAAGACCATCACTTCTGTTGGACAGGCAATCATATAGTTGGTTACATGGCGTAACTCATAGGCAACTTCCAACGATGACATATAGCAATCATCAAATAGAATATACTCCATTGACAATCCGTTATTAGATAAGCTTTGAGCAAGAGTGCTTATGTTTGTTTGGTATTCTGCTGTTAATCCGCCAAAAAAACGTGTCATAGGAACATTCTCAAAATCCCAATGATAAACAAAATCTTCCTTCGCTTTGCTACGGCTTTGTACAACAGGAAGCCAGCCCATGCCGTGACAACCGATAATCATTGAATAACTTTCAGCAGGAGCAAATGTTTTCATATCTCCGAGAATCTCTGTCAAACCAGCTTCTGTGGTAAAAGAAGGATTTACATATTCTTTTAAGATAGTCCTTTTACACGAACCGTTATTTAAAGTTATTTCAAACATCTCCGATTCAGAAGGGCTTGTAGATAAAAACACTATAATTCTTTCATTCTCTAATCCTTTTTCTTGTATAGCTTCTTCCATATCAGAAATGTTATTATAAAAATAACTTGTCAGATTTGTTGACCATGGGAGATACATAAAAACTGTTCTTTGATTATTGGTTTCTATTTCAAAGTCTTCTTTTTCACATGAAATAAATAAGAATACCAATAGTATAAAAGGCAATATTTTTTTTATTCTCATATTATTTTGATTTATAGTTCCGTATTAATAATGTAATTCACCACTATACTATAGCGATTCGTTCCATCAACTATTTTGCGGATTAAACCTCCAGTTGTGAATGGATTGCTTTGTTATTGTTGAACTGGTTCTGCATGAACGTAATAGTAATCATTCTTGGAGTCAGCATCGTCGCGATTGAAAACAAGTGCAATTCTTGTATCAGCAGTTGCCCAGTATGTAATAATATGCGCTTTTTCAGGAAGAGCCTTGAATAAGGTGCGGTAATGCTCTACCTGCTTACCCACTTCGGTTCCCTTGCCATAATGGTTAATCATAAGTTCCGTCAGTTCACTGATTTCCTTTTCCAGGATGGCAATATCGTTGCCCTTGCCTTTTTCTTCGGAATTGTAGCGCAGTTCGGCATACACCTTGTTCATATCATTGTTGTATGTCCTTGGTTCGTAAACGGTGAAACTCCGGCTTTTGTCAAGCAAACATGTAGCAGTAAACTCTCTTGGCTTGCTCATCGAAAACTTTCCCCAATCGAAGCACAAGAATTTGTCGAAGTAGATGTCGTGGTGCATCGTGTATGTATAGACGATGCGACCTTTCTTGTAACCCTCAAAGTATGTGGTCAGGTTTGGGTTCGTATAGAAGAAACGGGTAGTCCATGTCAGGACAGTCTGCGCCTTGCTCTGATTGTTGCGGTGTATGACATATCTGTCTGGAACAATTCTGTCGTTGGCTCTCCAAACGATGGAGTCGAAATATTCCAATGCTGGGTTTGGAAGCATTGCCGTGCCGAGATGGTCGGTCAGTGAGAATTCTACATTTCCAAAAGCGACGATGACACTTCCGTTGGTACCTTCTTCAAAATCGTCGGGATTGTAGTATCTTGCACTTACACGGAACTTGCAGTCGTCAGGAACGGCACCGGTAAAATCAAAGTTTGCATCATAATCGTATGCTTTCTTCATTTTGGCAAGTTCATTGTCGGTCATGCGTTGATAGACAACCATGCAATAAAAAGGTTTCTGATTACCGTGTTCGTCGAATTTGACACCAATATTTTGCATGGTGTACATATAGAATTTCTTTCCTTGGAGAGTGGTCAAAGCCAGCACTTGCATATAGCGGTTTTGCAAACTTTCGCTTTCTGTGCCACGCATGATGAAACCCTTTGTAGCATCGTAGCGCCACGTTGTCTTATTATAGAATTTGCCTGGGATGTCACTATGGTGGAAAACGACAAGCCGACTGTCTGACTCAAACCAGTAATCTTCATATCCTCCACCACAAACTGTTTCGCGATAATCTTTCTGTGAAAGCCTGCCGTCATTCTGAACTTCATATATGCCAATGACTTTCCATCCATATCCCTTTACCTCATCCTCAATAACTGTAGCTCTTGTGGGCTCGCAACTTTCGAGCACACAGCAGCCATCGTCGTTAATAGAATAAGTTCTATCGAACAGATTGTCATAGTCAATAACCGGTCCGTTAGGTTCCTCAGTCTTATCACAACCTGTAAAAGAAACGATGCAGAGCATCGCCATCAGAAAAATCCAAATCCTTTTCATTGCTTACTTTATATTTATGTATTAAGTTCTTTTTCTTGAAATTTTCGTAAGTATTATCCTCTATTGATTCGTTCTACCAAATCTATAGGTGAAGTAAACTAATAATTATTGATTTTCATCATCTTCTATGTTCATCCACTCAGTCAATATATAACGATAGTTCTTCCGCTCAGTATTATTTATTTCAAGATTATCTCCATAATAGGAATTTTCAAAGCCTGCTTCGTATTTCCAACTTCCAAGAGTAAACTTAAATAATGCTGGCAAATGCAAATCAACATCTATGGCGCGGATAGAGTCATTAATATGTTTTAGCTTAATCAAGCCTGGATTCCACATACCTAAGGACTTTTGGTTTCCTGTGATATAAACTTCTTGCTTGGCATCTTTTACCACAATCTCAATATGCTTACGATATACTTGTTTTGAAAGCGTAGTCGTATCGTTTGGAGCCAAAGATTTGATAGAGTCAATATAATCAAAATACCCTTGATAGGCATCATGAAGAGCCATAGGGAATGAGGTGAGATGGTTATAATTCAAATATGATTTCCTTTTCCATACAATGTTGCTCGGTAGTTGTTGGGTGTCAAGATAATGATAAACCATTTCTCGTGCAGGTTTCCATGCTCTCCACCCATGAGACAGTCTTTCTTCTCCCGCATCGCTGAAAAAGAGATAGCATCGCTTGTTTACATCAAATTTATAATTGCAAAATTGCGAGGCAAGCATCAACTTATCATTGCCAAAAGTCAAATTTGGAGAAAGAAAAAAATAATCTGTAAATGGATTACCATTCATGAGACATTGCATCATAAAAGAAGCCCCCAAAGAATGCCCAACACCTAAGCTTCGTTCTGTAGTCCTATAATGACTATGGATATAAGGTATCAACTCATACTTAACAAAATTCATCAATTTCTCAGAATGTCCTCCATGTCCATCGTAGCTCTTGATGGTAGCGCTATCGTTTGGCAAGAAATCATCTTGGCGACTATACGTTTCTGTCTGTGGACTGCATATACCAACAACAATAAACCACTTATACTTATTCTGAAACAAAGGCCATGCACAAGTCATGAAAAACTGTTCCATTGTTTGTGCATCAGTTGTATAAACCACATCAAAGTCATTTGCATCAAAATAAGGATAGAAAGGAGGCAAATATACAAACACTTTACGCTTGAAATCAAAATATTTTGATTTCAGCATTAGGGTATCTATTTTTCCTGTTGTATATATGTCTTGTTCCAACCCCAAACCATAATCATTAGGAGTTCCTAACGCCTTTTCACTAAAGACATATCCATTTCTATATGTCGCAACAATCTCCTTGTTTAGATTGAGGATATACCCATTCTTGTAAGTACCCACTGCCTTTTCGTTGCTGTGGTCTTCAAATGATTTGCATGAGCAAAGCATGAGAACAATGGAAAATAAAAATACTATCCGTTTCATTAATAGTATATCTAAATTGCTTTTCATAATTCGTAATTTTTAATGTTTATATTCTTGAAATATTGCGTATTGATTACTCTTTGTTGATTCGTTCCACCAATTCATCTGGTGTAAGAATCTCCATCTTTGAGAAGCCAAACCACTTTTTGCCCAAGTCCTTTATGGATGCTCCTATATGATACACATCATCGTCTATACAAAGGAAGCGGTCATGTGATAAACGGAATGTTTCAACATCAATCGGTGCATATTGAGCATTATGACGGTCTATGTCAAGTTGTAACTGACGGCTTATCTGCTGAGTGTAGATGATTGCAGACACGTTATTATCTCTTTTATCGAGCAATGTCAGTACAGTCTCGTCAACATAGTTGTCGATAAGGACAATACGTTTCTTCGCACTCTTAATCAAGTCGGACACGAAAGTATAGGCATCATAAACTTGCCCATTGTAGAACACACCCTGCTTCGGCTTTGCGTTGCCCTCGTCCAATCTGCGAAACACCTCGTCTATGCGTTTGTCTGTTTCTTGCTGATGTTGCTGCATTTCCAGTTGATGGTACTCCATTGTTGAAAGACGTTGGAAAACTTCTGCATTTGTCACCATGAAGCGTCTCATTGCAACAAATGCATCCATAATTCGTATGCTTACACGAATTGCGGTTTCACTTCTAAGAACAGTGGAGAGCATAGCCACTCCCTGCTCCGTGAAAGCATATGAACGAACTGTTGAGTGCTTCAAACTATTGAACCGGTCGCAATTTGCGACCAGTTCAGCCATTTCCTCCTTAATCAGTTGAAAACGGAAACGCTCAGGGAAACGTTCTATATTACGTTTTACAGCCTCGTTTAATCTTTTAGTTTCCACTCCATAAAGTTCAGCCAAGTCTCTGTCTATCATAATCTGCTTTCCACGAATAGACATTATTCGACTTTCTACAGGAGTGGTAACTACGACTTCATCATTTTGTAACTGGTCACAATTTGCGACCAGTTCTCCTTTATCTTGATGTTCTATATTATCTGCCATATTTCTATCTTTATTTTTGAGATCACAATTTGTGACCTTAAACGTGTTGTTACTTATTATTGTATACAAAGGTAGTGCTTTTAGCCTTTAAGCCACTATTGCACAACCCCTTTCTTTGAAAAGAACGTAAAATCAATAGTATTATTGCGATGATTGTACTTTTATTAATCGCTTAACTCGTTGTACGGTACTTACCCCTTTACCACTCAACTTCGCCACATCCCGAATTGAATATCCCTTGCGAAGCAGACTTATTACTTCCCTATATTCGGCTTTCATCTGTTCTTCCGTTTTTACAGAGCCTATCTTGCGTCCGAGTTTTCCACCTTTCTCTATATACTGCTTCCTTCCTGACTGCAATCGGAATGAGATATTGTCACGTTCCAATTGCGCACAGGTCGAAAGCGTGGCTATCATTATCGGGGCAAAGAGGGACGGATGTCCTTCTTCGTCCAATAATGTAAGCTGTTCCTTTTGTATGTAGAGGTTAATGCCACAGTCTATGAGTTCCTTGACAGAGGCAAGCACCTCAAACGCATTACGCCCCAATCTTGACAGTTCACTGACAAGTAGGATTCCAATGCGGTTTGCCTTGCAGTATTCCATTGCTTCACACAACACTGGACGCTCATCATTCTTCTTTGCGCCAGAAATGTGTTCCTCAAAGACCTTGCGGACTTCTATACCCTTATATTTTGCATACTCCGACAAGTCCTTGATCTGTCTTTCCGTGCTCTGTCTGTCACCAATACTGGAGACACGAGCGTATATTACCCCTGTTGTCATCTTTATCAAAGATTAAATAGAACATGAAAAAGCCTGTGCCCAGATAAGTCTTGCAGATTTATTTGAACACAAGCGTTTTTTGAATACAGCCTGACGGCAATTTACCAACAAAAGGGAAGAAGTAAGACTTCCCCATTGTTCGCTCCCTGCTGTATGTCTCAATCAAACACGCCATTAAACAGATTGACCGCCCCTATCTTCTTTTCAAGAGCCACTTTTGCATAAACTTCGGTTGAAGTGATGCTTCCATGTCCCAAAACATCCTTCACTGCTGATATGTCTGCTCCTGCTGAGATAGCCAACGATGCTGTCGTATGCCGTGAGCAATGGTAGGTCAAATCCTTTTCTATGCCAGCCTTTTCTTTAAGTCTTCTTACGTATTTAGATACGTTGTCTGACTTCTTGACAAGGTGAAACACAAGACTTTCCGGATTGTCATCCGCCCGAGGTGGCAACAACGATTGCGCCATTTCATTGAGCGGAATAATGGCAGGACGCTTTGTCTTTCGCTGTATGATGCTGATTGTCGGTACGCCATCTATCATTTTAATATCACACCACCTCAGATGCTGCATATCGCCAAGGCGAAGGGCTGTCATGGATGATAAGCCAAATGCGAGTTGTACGGTTCGTTCATTCTCGCATTCAGCTTCCACCGCCAGGAAACGTGTGAGTTCTTCGGGCGTAAGATACTCTCTGTGTTTGTCAGGAGCATGGAAGCGTTCCAACTTGTTTAGACTGTGTACAGGATTGAATTTTACAAGTCCTTCACGCATAGCCTTATTAAATATCGCTTTGACAGTTTCCTCAAACAACAGTAATGTGTAATCAGCCAACCGTCCTCCGTTGGTCTTGATTTGGCGTTTGTTGCGATACTTGTTGCGCATATAATCAAAAAGACCGCAAATTTCATCTTTACTGACATCTTTCAGCAGGATTTCTTTCTTATCTACTCTTCGCAGATAAGTGGCTATACGCTTACGGACAACATTCTTATGACCTATCATCTTCTTGCAGTTGCCACAATCAACAGACCATTTGATATAGTCATCGCACCATTGCAGCCAAGTCAAGCCGTTGCCTTGTTCTTCGCTTTTGGCATTCTCTTTCTCCAATACAGGAGGGGTGAGGATGCGCTCTGCTCGTATCTCCATAGCCTTGTTGTATGTAAGCCGATTGTGCTTTGCAGCACCAACGGCATCATCGGGCAAGAGATAGAGGTGCAGGTTTTCTCTCTTGCGGAAGCCAGTCTCGTAGTATTCCAGATATAAGGCTCTTTTGCCTTCCGTCAGCTTACGTTCCTTGATTTCTATCTTCATTGTATTACTGGTATTTGGTCAAACATTCCGTTCACGAGGTTCACGGTTTCCAACTTCTTCTTGTCAACTATCTTCGCGTAAATCTCCGTCATCTTGATGCTCTTGTGTCCAAGTATCTTGCTTACTACATAGATACTTGCACCAAGAGTCAGGAGCATCGTAGCCGCTGTATGTCGTGAGCAATGGTAGGTTATATGCTTGGTTATTCCTGCTGCCTCCATCCATTCTTTCAGCACCACTTCTACAGTTGTAGATGTGATTGTCAAGTTGTGGAAGATGTTGTCTATGCCTTCTTCTCTTTTAGGCATCCACTTCTTTGTTTCTTCCGACAAGGGGATGGTTACTCTATCCTTGGTCTTGACTTGGATATGGTCAATGTATTCTGTCTTGCCGTCAGCAGCCTTGTGGATTTCACTCCAGTTCAAGGCTTTCATGTCGCTATATCGCAGACCGGTGAAACAGGAGAATAGAAAGGCTTTCTTCACCAGTTCATAACGGCATGGTGTGTTCATCACCTTCTTTATTTCCTCTATCGTCAGAAACTCACGCTCAGCCACTCGCTTCTGTGGCTTCTCCTTTGCCTCCAACAGCAAGAATGGATTTTGCTCAATCAGTCCGTCCCTTACTGCCTTTGCCAATGACGAGCCGAAATAGTTGACGAACATACGGCAAGTGGTGGTGCTGAGTTGTTTCTTTCCATCATTGTAGGTGCAAGTCTTCAAAAAAGTAATGAAGCCTTTGCAAAACTCCTTGTCCACGTCTTTCAACAGAAACTCTGGCTTGCCTATATGTAATAGGTATTGGTCAATGCGAGCATGAGTGTTGCGCTTTGTCTTCATGGAAGACTCAGACAACTCGGCATTGTACTTCACAAAGTCATCCATCCACTTGGTAAGTGTCATGCGTGACTTCTTCACCTTGTCCCAATCCACAAGACCCTCTCTCTGGATGTCAAGAATGCGCTGCGCCTTGATTTGCTCTGCCAACTTTCTTGTATTGGCGTTTTGCAACTTGGTAGCAGCGTTGATTTCTGGCACAAGATAGAGTTTCAACGTCTCTTTCTTTCTCAATCCCTTTTGGTAAATGTCAAGATAGAGGCTGATGTTGCCACCAGCTATCTTCTTTTCTCGGATGCGCACTGGCTCCTTCAAACGGATTTCCTTCTTCTTTCGTCCCATTTTATTTCCTTTCTTTTCTGATGTTAATATATTCTTTTATCACTGATTATCAAGCATTTAACTTGCGATACAAAGATAATACAACGAGGGACAAAAACGAGACAAAAGTGGGTAAACAATCCGCTAATTTAGGAAAGAATAACGAACCAATCCAAAACCGGCTTTCATTCCTAATAGACTGTAAATCAGCGATATTACATCACTTTACTATCCTTTCATTTCCGATGGTTAGACCCGCTTGGGATAATTGGTGGATTTTGCAGATGTGCATGGCTCTTGGAGCACTTTTCTCCATTCTTGTGGCTGGTGGCATGTGTTACAAGATGCTTGTCAAAGGGGAACCCATTGACGTGATCAAAATCATGAAAGTGATGGGTATCGCACTGGTTATGTGCTTCTGGTATCCTTCTTCTACCAACAATAATGGAAGCATCTTGGATGCCCTCGCATTTATACCTAACTGCATAGGTTCCTATACACATGACCTATATGAGGCGGAGGCCATACAGGTGAGTGAGAAATATAATGAGTTGATGCCGCTGGTACAGAAACGTGACTCACTCTATCGAAAAATAGCACCCAAGCAAGAGGTTGCCAAGGAATTGATTCTAAGTGAAATCGTTCAAGATGCCTCCATGCAAGTGGAAGACATCGAGAGTAAGCAAGAAGGAGAAGCCATGGTGCAGGAGGCCGCTGACCGTTCCGTTTTTGCAGGTCTTATCATAGGACTGGATAAGATAGTGATGTTCTTTGCTCTCGTCATTTATCGTGTAGGATGGTGGAGTACCATCTTCTGTCAGCAGATATTGTTGGGTATGCTCACTATCTTTGGCCCTATCCAATGGGCTTTTTCTGTCCTTCCAAAATGGGAGGGAGCCTGGGCTAAGTGGCTTACTAGGTATTTGACGGTTCATTTCTATGGTGCAATGCTTTACTTCGTGGGATTATTTCGCTATGTAACTCGCTGATTATCAGTGTTGCTATTTCACAAAACACCTCCACGTAACAAACGTGCAACAAAAATTTCCAAATAAAAAGAGATAATTGCGTATTTGCAACTATAAAATTACAGCCCAAGCACCATTTCTGCATTTTATGGCTGTTTTGAGGATTTGACAACCAAGTTCCAAAAACAGCGTTTCTCTTGTATTCTTACTATCGTTTCTAAGTTTGATTTTGTCCTCACTTTATTTCATCCAAGTATGATTTAGAGTATGAAATAACTTCATTATTATAATATAGCTTAAGATTTCGTCATTGACCAAGCATTTCTAACAGAATGAGAAATATCTTACATACCTTTGCACCACTTTCAACTTGCAATCACAAACAATGGTCATGATGAAATAGTCAAATTAAAACATCAACAGATTATGGAATCACGAACCAATCAAAGTGTAACTCCAGATGTTCAAGCGCTCATGCTGGAGAACCTAAAACTCGCCAAGCGAGTAGAAGTGCTTGAAAATACCCTGTCAGCAGGTAAGGAAGTGCTGACTTTGGAAGAAGCTGCCCGATTTATGGGAGTGACAAAAAGTTCGCTCTACAAGATGACCCATGAGCAGACCATTCCTTATTACAAGCCGAATGGCAAGATGGTGTATTTCGAGAAAGCGGAACTCTTGACATGGATTCGCAGAAATGCGATTGCGTCAAAGGCGCAGGTTTCAGAAGAAGCCAACCGTATCTTGAAAAATTTAAGTGTCAAGTAGTCATGAGGACAACAGAATTTGAAGCCAAGAAGGAACAGGCAGTCAAACTGTCTGTCCTCTGGGCTAAGACAGGACTTCGTGAACTATCCATGAGGGATGCCGTCAATGATTACATTGAAGCAACTGGTGCAAACCATGCCATAGACAATGACGAACAAGCCATTTTGTATGGAAGACGTGCCGTTGCATTACGAGTAAGCATAGAGGCAATAAACAGTCTTAACAAAGATGAACTTCAACGCTTGGATAGAAAACTCATGAAGATTGTCAGTGAGGATATGCCACGGCAACAGCATGGTCTTCACCGATGATTTGTTGTCCTTTCAGTCATTCACCATTTATAAACCATTCGGACATGGAAAGAAAAGAGATAGACAAAACTCGCCCTGTCACTTACTATTTGTCATTGACGGACGAACAACTGAATTTTCTCAGTAGCAACGAGGGAGGCATCAACAGAATACAATGTTTCCGCAGACTGCTTCACCACACGGCAACTGCCGATACCACCTATACCAAGCGTGGCATATCCAAACCACTAATGCAAGGACAAACTTGTGTATCTGCCCTTGAACTTTCAAAGGAATGGAACTGCAACCGAAAGACAGTTATCCGCTTCTTGAAACAGTTGGAACAGTTGGGTATCGTAACAATAAAAACTGATTGCCTTACCACCATTATGGATATGAGGTGCATAGCAGCGTGGAAGCATGAGGGTGAAACGGTTTATACAGCCAATGCCCTTTATAAGCGAGACAACGGCAAAGCGAAGTCGGAACAGAACCCGAACAAGTCTGTTTCAGATCCGACTTCTTCAACTTTGCCTTTGCCTTCTTCCGATTCATCAGAAATCACTCCTTCGGAAATGGAGCAAATCCATTCCTTGGAAGAAATCCCTGATGATGTGAGAGAGCAGTTGTTGGCGGAAGATATGGAGCAATTCCACGAGCAACGTGAAATGTAACCTACCGTTCATTCATTTTTAGTCTTGGCATTTGCCTTCATGATGTCAGTTTGCCAGTAAGAACGCAATGCCAAGACTTCATCAAAACCGTTTTAGAGCAGTGATGGTACACAACAGAAGAGGCTTGCCTATATGTACGCATAATGTAGATGGGGAACATAATCCTCGGTATGGTTATCACCAACCGAATTATGCTCCATCGGGCAAGCCCTTAGGAGGACACCAGAGCAAGCTCGTTTTATAAATTTCATTACCCCATCTTAGAAATAACATTATGCCAGAATACCAAGTGTTTCACCAACAAGCCGTCAAGTCGTTTTCGGCAGGTGAAGATAACGAACATCAGAGGCGTTGGACGGAATCCCAATGGGAAGCAAAAGCCTCCAACAAGAAGTTTAACTACGACAAGAGCCGTGCGCATCTCAACTTTGAGATAGTCAAGGGCGGTAAGATTGTACCTCTCGGCTCTTCTAAGCCCATTTTGGAGCGGTTTCAAGACCGTTTGGAAGTCACTGGTGCGGAAGACCCTAACAAAGGGCTTGAAACGCCCAAATATCGCATTGCCTGCAACATGATATTTTCGGGCGATGCCGACAGAATGCGAGAAATGGCTTTCGGAGACCAAAATGTGGAGCGAGCGAAAGGCGCAGACAACAGTCATGTCAAGCGCAAAGCGGAGATAGAATTGTGGGCAAAGGACATCTACAAGGCTGTTGCCGATGCATGGGGCGAAGACAACATCATAGACTTTTCCGTTCATCTTGACGAGTCTTCACCGCATATCCATTGCCTTGTCACGCCAATTATGTACGATGAAAAGAAACAGAAGATGCGTATCAAATACCGAGATACTTTTGGTGGTGACGCAAACAAACTGGATGCTATCCACGACTACTTGGCAGAGGTCAACAAAAAGTGGGGCTTGGTACGTGGCGAATCAGTTTCGGCTACCAATGCCCAGCATGTCCCTCGTGACGAATGGTATAGACAACTCCAAGCCGAAAGCCGTGAGTTGGAAATCGCAAATGGCAAACTGGAACTTGACATTCGCAGAAAGGAGAATGCCGTTAAAGGTCTGAAAACGATGATAGAAAACCTCACTCACCAGAAGTCCGAGGTGGAGAATAAAATTCATGAGGTTGAGAAATTGTTGGAACAACAGAATGGCGAACATTCCGAGTTGTCAAAAGAACTGGAACGGCTCAAAAGTCAGTTGTCCACCTTGGAGTTCAAACTGACGGACAAACGAGAAAAACTGAGTGCAGCCGATGAAGCCCTTGCCGAGTTCAGAGCCATGACAAGGGCGCAGAAGTCTGAGGCTGAAACTTTGCGTGTCGTGCAGGAGCAGACTTCACGGACATTGCAAACATACGCCCAAGCCTCTATCCTTGCAGGCAGTTTTCAAGAACTGCTGACGATGAGCAGTAGAATTTGCGCCAATGTACCCGAAGCCAAGAAAATGGCAGAGAACACCATTATTGAAGATATGTGCGATATGCGTTTCAAAGATGTACTTGGCACAGCCGTCAAGATGTTCATTGAGGGCATCAATGGGGCAACAAGCATCACGCAGTCGGGAGGTGGCGGTGGCTCCAATTCGGAATTGCCTTGGAGGGATAAGGACGAGGATATTTTCAGCTTTGCCAGACGCTGCATGAGATTCGCCCACAGCAAACACTATCCCAAAAAGAGTTCGGGCATTAAGCGGTAGTATCAGCGAGTATTCGCTTCCAGACATCAATATCAGGGAAAGGCATGTATATTTCAAAGAAACCATCGAAATATGCCACTGTCTTTCCTTGATTTATTTTCGCCTCTGCATAGGCTCTGCTTTTGTACTTGTCGGCAAGGCGTAACAATTCCTGTTTCTGTTTCTTTTGCTGATTTTCAAAGAAACTTATTGCAAGAATAAGCAACTCCTTTATACCATTTGTAAGCCCTGCCTTATCATAGATATAAAGCAGACGGTTGTAAGGCTCTGGCTTCCAATAGCCATTGGCAATCAGCTCTTCATAGATATTGGTTGCAGTGATGTAATCCTTGCTTTTTTCGGCAACCTTTGCCTTGCGTAGTTCATTCTCTATATGGCTGATTATATCTTCTATCTGATGGCACACTGGAACGTCTTCTGAAAACAATGTGTCGTTTCCATTTGTATAGAAATCAAATTCGGGCAGTTGAGCAATCAAACTTTTGTATCGGTTTGCCAATGTATCTTTGGTGGTAATGTTTCTGTGGAGATTGGCTTGTTTGGGTAGTTTGTCTTCTCGTTGCCTTATTACTTCCCTAAATTCGACAACAAGCGCATCTTGGCTGAATTTTGCAGGGACAAGCAATAGAACACGCTTGGCATCGCTCCATTGTTCTTTGCTTGTATAATGGCGAAGTAGCCAATTATAGGGTTCAAGGTTCAATGAATATCCTTTTTGAACCGCACTCTCGTATTGGCATTTAGTCTGTTCTGTGTCATTTGCTTTCAGATATGACCTTGCCTTTATAACCTCTGTAACACCAGGCATTACCAAAGGCTGCTTGATGGACTGTTGAGGTACATTTATAGAAGAAGGCAAGGAAACTTTCTCTTGCGTGTTTGTCTCCTTGCCTTTGTCGTTGCTGAATATGTCTTTTATCTTCTTGAATAGTCCCATGCGTATTTCCTTTTGAGTGCAAAGGTAATGCAAAACGCTGATAATCAATTCTACTTGTTGTAAAAAGCATATACTCGTTTGCATAGTTTAATAGCATGGATAACATATCAAAAGATATAGAATATGCTCCGATTACCAGGTTATCACTTTGTCAACTATCTCTTGTTGCTCAATGCTGCTTCTTCGTAGATAGATACGTGTCGTTTCGATGCTTTCATGCCCCATAAGGTCTGCAAGCAGGGCAATGTCGTTGAACTTCTCCAAGAAATTTTTGGCATAACGATGGCGGAATGAGTGAGGGTAAACCACTTTCTCATTCAAGCCATACTTCACCGCATAGTTCTTCAACTGCTGTGATATGCCTCTTGTCGTGATGCGCTCGCCAAAGCGATTGAGAAAGAGATAGCCACTTGTACGGTTGAGTGTCTGCAACCACTTTTCTGTTTCCGTGCGCAATGTCTTGGGGATATAGATACGCCGTATCTTGCCACCCTTGGTGTAGATGTCATAATAGCCTACTTGCACATGCTCAATTTTGATTTGCACAAGTTCGCTCACTCTGGCACCAGTCGCAGCCAAGAAACGCACCACAAAGTACCACTCCAAGTTGTCTTCCTTCTTCAACTTGTTCTTCAGGAAGGTGTAGTCGGCATTGCTGATGACATTCTCCAAATAAGAACGTTGCTGCACCTTGACCGACTTCAAGCGGAGTTTCGTCTTGCCTACAAATACAAGGTACTTGTTCATCGCCTGAATACGGAGGTTCACCGTCTTGGGCTTGTAAGTCTCAATCAAGTAGGTCTTGTAAATCAACAGGTTTCTCTTGTTCAACTCTTTGTGTCGAGAGCCAAACTCCTTCACAGCATACAGATATGCCGAAATCGTGTTCTTAGCCATATTGCCTTGGCTTAGGAACTCTTCAAATTTGTCTAATTCCATTTCTATTCGTTTATTAGTGAAACATTAAGTTGTCCTAATAAATAGGCATGGATTTGTTCTATGAGTTCCTATTATGAGAAGTGGCTTGCTACGGGGAAGGTGAAATGTATTGATGAGGAGATACCGTTTGAGGTACCCCAGGGGTGGGAATGGTGTAGATTAGTTGAGGTTGGAAAAACAGAAACAGGTACAACACCATCCAAATCTCATCCTGAATACTTTGGTGATTATATTCCATTTTTAGGTCCTGCAAACATACTAAATTCCAAAATTGTAAGTGTAACACAGGGATTGTCAGATATTGGAGTTGATTATGGGCGTATTGTACCAAAGAATACTATTTTGCAAGTCTGCATTGGAGGTTCTATTGGTAAATGCGCCATAACAGACAAGCCTGTTACTTTTAATCAGCAGATAAATTCTATAACGCCCTATTTGTGTAATGTGGAGTTTGTCCATATAGTTTTGCATTCAGAATACTTTAGGTTGGCAATAATGGATAAGGCTACAGGAACAGCAACCCCTATAATCAATAGGGGTAATTGGGAAACTTTGTTGTTCCCTTTACCACCAATAAATGAACAGGAAAGAATTGTTGCGAACATTACAGAGTTAACACATTTTCTTGGTATTTACAGCAATAAGCAAGAAGAACTTAATAAGTTAAATTCTAATATGTACCAACGCTTGAAGAAGGCTATTCTGCAAGAAGCCATCCAAGGCAAACTCGTTCCGCAAATTGCCGAAGAAGGTACAGCCCAAGATCTGCTCAAACAGATAAAAGAAGAAAAGCTGAAACTCGTAAAAGGGGGCAAACTAAAGAAGTCTGCCCTCAAAGATTCCGTTATCTTCCGTGGTGACGATAACAAGTATTATGAGCAGATAGGCAAAAAATGCTTGGATATAACAGAGCTAATTCCCTTTGAAATCCCTAATAGTTGGACTTGGACAAGAATGGGACAGATTGGAGATTGGGGCGCAGGTTCTACACCTCAGCGCAGCAACCAAGATTATTATGGAGGCAATATTTTGTGGCTTAAAACAGGGGAGTTGAACAATGGTGTCATATGTGATACTGAAGAAAGAATAACGCAGAGAGCTTTTCAAGAATGCTCTCTACGTATGAATAAAATAGGTGACGTTCTTATTGCTATGTATGGAGCTACAATAGGAAAGTTGGCTATTGTAGGCAAGGAATTAACTACCAATCAAGCGTGTTGTGGCTGTACTCCCTATATTGTTTATAATTGGTTCTTGTTTTATTTCTTAATGGCAAGTCGAGATACATTTATCAAGAAAGGTGAAGGTGGTGCCCAACCAAACATATCACGTGTCAAATTAGTTGAGCACTTGATACCTTTACCTCCTTTAAATGAGCAGAAACGCATTGTCGAAAGAATTGAAACTCTATTTGAGCAATTGTGATGAATCCTCTATCTTTTGGAAGATTCTTTTCTGCTCTTGTAGTGGCGGAATACCAATAATAAGCCCATAAAACAATTCCTTGTTGAGGTGTGGTATAGCTGCACCTTTCTTAGAATTGCGCAAAGTTTCTTTGTAGAACTGTATGAAAGCCAAAATATAAGGTTCGTACATAGAGGAACTTATCCATAATTGCTTGAAAGTACTACCCATATAACCGTCTTGTGGAACGATGAAAACTTCACCAGAGTTTTCACCGTCCACAAGCATTATATTGTCACCTTTATATACAAATTTACCATGTTCTAGAATAGTTTCAGAACTTTTACCACGTAAGTATTTAGCATCTAACAAGCACTGCTTGCCTGTGGTTTTCAAGCCGTCTGTAAGTTGGCAAACTGCATTTAATCGAGCAATAGACCAAGAACTTGGAAACTCAAAAGGAAGGTCAATCTCAGTTATTTCGCTCCCTATCTGCTCATAATACTTGATAAAACCTCTTTTATTTTGGCTACTACTCTACTTTGTTCTGCCATTGGAGGCAATGGTAGATACAGCTCTTTCAGTCGTTCTTTCCCAAGATTATAAAAAGCAGCACCAGACTTCTTGGTTATTCCTCGCATAGCCTCTATCAGAAATGGACTTTGAAGAAAATACGCAAGTAACAAGGAGTGATTAAAGTCTTGAATGTATGGGCTAAAGATGAATACAAAACCGCCAGCACTAACATTATTGTAGTCTTTTTCTATCACAGCCATTTTACCAATATTCTCCAAACTGGTTACAGCAGGAGTAATGATGCAATTCTTCTTCAGAAGGGTATTCGTATTGACAAACTCATCTGACACAAATACATCATTATTTTTGAATATATACTTATTGGGCAAAATATTTTCCCCACGCAATATTCTAATGCCTTTTTTATTTGCGTTTACTTGTTCTTTTTTGAACGAAGCCCCTGTTTGTATTTCCAACAGGTCTTTGACCTTGCACCAAGCCCATGTTTCGGGTATTTGGAACGGCAAAAACTCGTCTATACAAACAGGGCTGTTGTCTATCAACTCATAATACTTGTTACAGACTTGTATATTTCAACAATTCGAGATTGTTCCTCTAAAGGAGGCAATGGAAAAAACAAATCCTTCAAATCGTCTTTGTTAAATCCTGCTTGGGCACTTCTAGAATGATCTTTTACTAAATATTGGTATATGCTTGACTGATAAAACAAGAATAAATACTGTTTGTTCACGAACTCAGAGTCAAAAAGAGGAATTACCTTTGCCATCGCTACATTATATGCTCCATCTTTAGCCCAAAAGACTTTACCTAAAGAACCGCCATACCTTGCTAATATAATATCACCTTCTTTTGTTATTTTATTTGCTTTTTCTTGTGGTATATAAACAGGCATAGGATTTGAACCATAATCTCTGATTTGATACAGTCTTATATATCCTGATTTAGGACTATCAACAAACTGAGATTTAGGAGGCTGTGAACCGCCTGATATTTCAAACAATTGATTGTGCCTAACCCAACACCATGTTGAAGGTATTTCAAATGGAATTTTATCGTCAATACACTCCATACATTCAGTTGACTTCTCCCAATACTTGTTATCGTCACCTTTGAAGATAACGGAATCTTTGAGGGCAGACTTCTTTAGTTTGCCCTCTTTAACGAGTTTCTGCTTCTCTGTCTTTATTTGTTCAAGCAGTTCTTGCGCTGTGCCTTCTTCTGCAAGTTGCGGAACGAGCTTACCTTGTATTGCCTCTTGTAAGATGCTCTTTTTAAGACAATCCTTTATAGTAGTGTTCAGTTCGTCCAATTTGTTCTGAACATTATTATATTTCTCTATTTGTGGTAATAGTTCAGCTAACTTTGCCACAATTCTTCTTTGTTCTGATAGAGGTGGAAAAGGCAAAAGTAATCCTTTCAAACGATTTGCAGACAGTCCAGGCATGGCAGTTCCAACAGATGCCAAATTGTTGCTTTCTTTCAATAGGTAAATGAAATGATATACATATTCACATATGCCGCTAACACACGGACGCAATCTATGAACATGATTTTGAAGACAAATATCATAATCTTCATTCCATATTGCTGAACGTCCATAACCAGCACCACCTTCACAAACAAGCAAATCTCCTTTTGTAGCCGAACAAGTCTTAATCTCTTCGTCAGTAAAATTCATAACCTTTACATTATCAAGGATAAAGTGTCCCCAATATAGATTAGAGGTCGTTATGAACTTTTGTGGGGTTCCACCACCTTTATTGCTACTACTCTGTTGCTTTCCGCTTGTATGGTTGAATATATTGCCTATACGAGTCCATTCCCACCCCTGTGGTATATCAAACGCCACTTCCTCATCTATGCACTTCACCTCCCCTGTGGCGAGCATCTTCTCATAATAGGAATTGTCCTCACCACGGTAGATAATGGATGCGTTCTTGTCACGCTTGATTTTCTTCTCCTTGATCAAGCGTTCTTTCTCTTGGCGAATCTTATCAAGCAAAACGCTTGCTGGTTCGTCATTAGGGTCTTGCGGCACAAGTTTTCCCTGTATCGCCCATTGTAATATGCTATTCTTTAATTGCTTTCCGTTCATTGTAATTTTCTATCGTTAGAAATCATTGTCCTTATTCTTCTGCTTCAAGAAGAACTGATAAAGTTTCTTGCCTATTTTATCTTTGGCAAATGTCCGCTCATGCTCAATAGGTATGGTAGATAACCTTATCTTAGCCACGCCTTTTTTCAACAACTCAAATTGTTGTGGACTTATCTTGAATTGAGCTGTAGAACTGATTTCTGTCACTGGAAGGACTATATTGCCAGAAACAATACCTGCCGTTTCGGAACCGCTACCAATCTGAGAACCATAAAGTTTAATAACTTCACCATCGAATGTTTTCAACAACATGGTTGATTCTTTCAGGAAATTCAGTCTGTCTGACTTTACGGTTGCGATAATGTAATATGCCGTATCTTGCTTTGCAACGCTATATTTCATATTGCATCCCTCGGCAGCCAAAGGTCGATATGTATATCCAACCGTTTGTGCATTTATATTGATACTGCACATAGTCAGTACAATAGACAAAATGATTAGTATTCCAATGTTACTTTTCATAATTATTCTATAAAATCGAAATGTCCTTATTTTATTGTTGTTACTCTGCTTCGTCCAATAATTTGTCAAGTTGCGCTTGCAGTTCTTCACGCTTTGGCAAATAGAGTTGGTAACGTGCTACAAACAATTGATTGGTTATGCCTTCCAAGGCATACTCCATCAGAAGTTCGTCTTTTCTTGCTCCCAAAACTATGCCAATGGGTGGATTATCGTCAGGTTGACACACTTCTGTTTTGAAGTAGTTCAAGTAGAGGTTCATCTGCCCAATATCACCATGCTTTATCTCTGCTCGCTTCAAATCAATCAACACATAGCACTTCAAGATACAGTGGTAGAACACCAAATCCACCTTGAACTGTCGGCTTCCTATCTGCATGGAGTATTGTCTGCCCACAAATGCAAAACCACGTCCCATTTCCAAAAGGAACTGCTCCATGTGGTCTTTAAGAGCCTTTTCTAAGTCACTCTCCTTATAGCGTTTCTGTTTGGGAAGTCCTGCAAATTCAAGCACGAAAGGGTCACGGATGATGTCTTGCGGTGTTTGTACTTGATGCCCCTCGTTTGCCAAAGAAAGAACTCCAGCCTTGTCTGTGCTTAGTGCAAGTCGCTGAAACAGACAACTTTTCATCTGTCTTTTTAGTTCCCTAACTTTCCAACATTCCTTGATGGATTCCTTATAATAGAACTGCATTTCAAGCGCATTATCACACTTCAACAGTTCATAATAATGGCTCCATGTCAATTTGTGGGACAGTGTCCCACATTTTGGGAAAGCCAAGTACAACTTGCGCATATAGGTAAGGTTTGTTCGGTTAAAACCTTTTCCGTTTCTTGCTGTCAAATCCTTTGCAAGGTTTACAAGTAACCTTTTGCCATATTCTGCTCTTTGTTTACCACCCTGTTCAAATTCAACAATATACTTTCCTGTTTGCCAGTTGGCATCAAGCAATTCCGTATTGACCGCAGCAATGGCTTTTGACTTCGCCTCACCCCATAGCGTGGTTATGTTGTCTATCAACTTCTGATAGGCAGCATCATTTATGTTTGTCAAACCTTTATTCTCCATGCCAATCTTTTAGATTTGTGGAACACCGTTCCACATTTTACAATTCGTCCACATTTACATTTATTCCCAAGATACGCTGTATCTCCGCCAATGTCTTATCAATTTCATGATCAAGAGCTTTGCGCTTCTTGAAATAGTCGGCAAGCAGTTCGGCAGGAGGCAAGATTTCTTCATCCTCTTTCGGGAACTTGCACAAGTCGAAGTTGCAATCGGTGGCGATAAGGTCTTCAACTGAATAGCAACGAGATTTCTCGTCACCATCAGCAATAATAATCTCCTTACGGTCGTTCCACCACTCACGGATTGGGTCGCAATGTTCCGACTTCATGGACTTTGTCTTGGAGAAATGCTTGTAACCCTCTGGCATATCCAAACGATAGAACCACGTTTCCTTTGTAGAATAGCCCTCTGGAGCACCCTCCGCACTGGTATTGTCGAAGAATAGAATGTTCGTGGCAATGGAAGTGTAGGGCGCAAAGATGCTGCCTGGCAAACGGATAATGGTATGCAAGTTGAAATCTCTAAGCAGCTTGGTCTTGATGGCTATCTTTGTGTTGTCTGCTCCAAACAGGAAACCGTCTGGGACAATGACCGCTGCACGACCATTCTTCTTCAAGCGATACATGATAAGCACCATGAAGAGGTCGGCAGTCTCGCTACTGCGCATATCTGAAGGGAAGTGTGACTTGACATCCGATTTCTCGTTACCACCGTATGGTGGGTTCATCAACACAACATCAAACTTGTCTCCGTCTGTATAGTTGAGTACATCTTTTGTAAGCGAGTTGTCGTGATATACCAATGGTGTATCAATGCCATGCAGCAACAGGTTTGTTACACATAACATATATGGGAACTGTTTCTTTTCTATGCCAAATACAGACTGATTGTACTCTTTGCGGTCTTCTGCAGTCTTTACCTTCTTGTCCAATTCACCCAACCAACTTGTGATGAAACCTCCTGTACCACAAGCGAAGTCTGCCATTTTCTCACCAATCTGCGGATTGACTATCTCTGCCATAAATTCGGTTAAGGCTCTTGGGGTGTAGAACTCACCAGAAGAACCAGCCGACTGCATTTCTTTGAGAATAGTCTCGTATATCTCACCGAAAGCATGACTTTCCTCATAGTCACCAAGGTTCAAACCGTCAATCACATTCAGCACTTGACGAAGTTGAACTCCGTCTTTCATATATTGGTTGGCATCCTCAAATGTGGTCTTTACAATCGCCTGACGGATAGGGGTAGTTGGTGTTATCTCTATGTTTTTGAGTTCCACAAACAATGTGTTGTTGACAAACGAAAGTAGCTCATCACCAGTCAAGGCTTTACCGCTTCCATCGTCATGCGCCCAGTTGCGCCAACGGCATTCTTCTGGAATAATAGACTTGTAATCATCATCGTCCAACTCCCAGTCATTCTCTTTCTCGTCATAGACTTTCAAAAACAGCATCCACGCCATTTGTTCTATGCGTTGCGCATCACCGTTGATACCGGCATCATTGCGCATTATATTGCGTACTCGTTTTACGAAATTTGATAAACTCATATTTTGTTTCTATTTTATGCTATATTATATATGTATTGTTCCAGTTCCTTTACGGCATCAAGATAGCCTTGCTTGCCACCAAAGAACTTCACGATGTTTGCCTTTGAGCCCAATTTGCGGAATGGGTCATTTTCAAGCACAGTAAGGCTTTCCAATTCAGACACACCTTCCTTGGTGTACTTATCCAACAGGGCTTCAAGCACAAGTCGTGCCTGTTCACCATACTTGCTGAATATGTCTCGTTTCTTCACTTGTTCGGCACGCTCATGTCGTGTAAGTGTTTTCTTGCCGTAGGCTATATGGCAGATGAAATCGAAATCATCCACATCGTCCATGTCTTGGTCGTGCTTCAATGCTGCAAGATCAATACCACTGTCTTTAAGCATTTCAGCAATATCTGACTTTTTCTTGGTTTCTTGCCACTTGGAAGTGAATGTATCAATCGTAGCGTATGTGTCTATGATACTTTTCTTTGTATAGTCGGTAATGCTTTCCGTGCGAAGCAACTTACCATTTGTGTCATAGACAGAAACGACCTTGTTAATGACCTTTACTGTACAACCGTCCGAGTTGACTATTGGCTTAGGCAGTTTGGGCGGTTGTTGGCAAATACATGGTATCTGACCACATACTGGGCAGGGTTCTGGTGTCGGTTTGGGACACACGCATGGATTCTGTCCACATACAGGACAAATATGTGGTTTAGGCGGATAATTCGGGTCTATCTCAATCGGTCCATCCCAATCAGGGTCAGCAAACAATCGTGTTACGTTGCGGAAGTCCATTACTGTGAAGTATGTCTTTCCTTCTTTCTCACGAAGACGAGTGCCACGACCAATTATTTGTTTGAACTCTGTCATAGAGCCGATTTGTTGGTCAAGCACAATCAGTTTTGTCATTTTGCAATCAACACCTGTTGAAAGCAACTTACTTGTAGTTGCTATGACAGGATATTTCTCGGCAACAGAAATGAAATAATCCAACTTGCCTTTTCCGTATTCGTCACTACCAGTTATACGAACCACATAGTCGGGATTTTTCTTGCACATGTCAGCATTGGCATTAGCCAAAGCCATACGCATACGTTCCGCATGAGTTTCATCAGCACAGAACACTATGGTCTTAGCCATGCGATCTGTACTTTTCAGATAGTTGGTTATCTCTTTCGCAACTTCCCTTATACGATCTTCTATGACAATGTTATAATCATAGTCGCTGTTATTATAAATGCGGTCTTCTATCTCGTTGCCGTATATATCCTTTTGTCCCTTTGTCGGTCTCCACTCGTCACCGATGTTCGTTGTGATGTTGATAACCTTGAAAGGAGCAAGGAAACCGTCCTCAATTCCGTTTTTAAGACTGTAAGTATAGACTGGTTCACCAAAGTAGCCAATACTTGACTGATATTTTGTTTCTTTAGGTGTGGCAGTCATACCTATATGAGTAGCCGAAGAAAAGTATTCCAAGATGTTTCGCCAGTTGCTATCATCCTTTGCGCTACCTCTATGACACTCATCAACGATAACAAGGTCAAAATAGTCTGGATTAGGAAACAGCTCCTTATAGTTTTTGGCATCATTCTGTCCAATCAACTGTTGATAGAGTGCAAAGAACACTTGATAAGAGCCAAGTTCTTCCAAGTGGTTCTTATCTTTTGAGTAGTCAATCTTGTGTGTCACCTTTTCTAATGGCTTGAAATCCTGCTGTATGGATTGGTCAACCAATATGTTTCGGTCTGCAAGATACAACACTTTCTTCTTCAAACCACTTTTAAGCAAACGCCATACAATCTGAAATGCAGTATATGTCTTGCCTGTGCCAGTTGCCATGACAAGGAGCACACGGTTTTGTCCTTTGGCAATGGCACCAACTGTGCGGTTTACTGCATTGCGCTGATAATATCGTGGCGGAAATATATTCTGACCAGTGCAAAAAGGCTGCTCTATAATAGCCAGCTCTTGTTCGTTAAGTCCGTTTCCATCGTTAGCCTCATTTTTATATCTTTCGACAAGTTCTTCTTTTGTTGGAAATTCGTTCATAGCAAAAGTGCGTTCCCTGCCTGTCAAGAAGTCATGTTCGGCAAAACCTTCACCATTTGAACTGTATGCAAACTTCACATCAAGCATTTGGGCATAGGTCATGGCTTGTTGCAATCCATGAGAAACAGAATGATTGGCATCCTTTGCTTCTACAATAGCAATGGGTGTTGCCTTATTTGCATAAAGTACATAGTCGGCAAACTTCGGTTTCTCTCTATGCACAAGATTACCATGAAGGCTAATTTTACCGTCAGTAAATTTAACCTTCTGTTCCATGAATATACTATCCTTTGACCATCCCTTGCTTGTGATGGCTTCGTTGATATAGCGGAACTTGATGTCCTCTTCTGTAAGTTCTTTGCTTATGCCCATGTTCAAATAACGTTTTATTATCGGAAGTTATTTTGTCCAGTTCTAAAAATCCAGCATTTGGCGTTTTTACTCTCGCTCGTCCTCGTCTGTTATCAAGTCCTTCAAATCGACTTGTAGAATTTTGGATATTTCAAGCAATGTTTCCAAATCTGGCTGGTATTTATTCCTGGCGTAGCAGTTTACTGTACTAAAGCTCTTCCCAAGCTGTTTTGCAAGCCATGTCTGAGAGATGCCTTTTTCTTCCAACGTATCTTTTATTCTGTTCAGTTTCATATTTTCACCGAATTTTACTGCAAATATACATTAAATTTTGCGATAATAATTCGTTATGTGGCTCTAATAGGCAAAAATATAACGATATTTCACACTTTTACACCCATTTGATACGAAATAAGGGAATAAAGAGATTTTATCCTCCTTACTCCCTTTCTTTTCTTCCCTAATTTCCAAATACTTTTTCCACTCGCTTAACGGCATCCGCTCTCATCTGCATGGCTACGGAAGCATATATCTGTGTTGTCTTAACACTTTTATGACCCAATAGTTTGCTCACAGTCAAGATGTCACATCCTGCGAGGATAGCCAATGTTCCAAAAGTGTGCCGACTTGTGTGAAATCCGAGAACCTTTGTAATGCCAGCTCGTTTTGCCATGTGTTTCAGGGCTCTGTCACAGTTGCAGATTTGCGGTGTGTTAAACACAAGGCTATCTTCACTTTTATCTTCCCTGTCGGGCAACCATTCCAATGCCTTTTTGCCTAATGGTATCAGAATGGGGTGCTTGGTTTTCTGCATACGAGGCAGATAGATAGCCAATCCCGCATCAGTTTGGCGAATATCCTTCCATCTTAAGTTGGATATGTCACTATGTCTTAAACCTGTAAAGCAACAGAACATATAACATTGTTTAGTTGCAGGACTGCCTGTTTCTACGGAAGCCAATGACATGACCTCTTCTTTTGTCAATGCAACGATATTACTTTCTGCCTTGCTGACCCTTTCCCTTATATCCAATGAAGCAAAAGGATTTGCACTTATCAGACCGTTTCTGACCGCCTTGTTCAATATGGTGTTGAGTGTGGTCTGCATTTGGTGCATGGTGGACTGTGCCAACTTCTGAGGGTTGCTTGGAGACTTTGGCGAAACATAGATGTCCCTCATGTAGTTCAAGAAGCCCATATATACGTTTTTATTGAAGTCTATCAATCGTATGCCACTTTTATGGCTGTATTTCATATATTGGTGCATGATGGCTATCAGCTTCCATACATTCTTGATGTAGTTCTGAGAATACGCTTGGCTGTCAATCAATCCCTTGTGATAATCAAGCAGCCATTCATAGAAAACAGGCGATGCCTTTCTTAATGCCGTTTCATCTGGAGACTTTGCCTCCTTACGAATACCAAGGAGTCTTTCAGCCTTTATAGCGACCGCCTTTTTCATGGCGTTCTTGTTCTCTCGCTTTGCGTCTTCGTTCACCTCTGGAATAAGGTACAAATGCAATGCCTCATATTCCCTTTTACCATTCTCATAGCAGTCAAGGTATAGCGACTGACTACCATTTTTTAACACTCTTGTTCTTATCTCTATACTCATTTTCAGTTACCTTTTTTATTAGTGCTAATCAAATAGATTATCAACCTTGTTGACTGCCTCCACTTTTTTCTCGTCCACTATCTTGCTGTATATCTGTGTTGTAGAGACATTGCTATGCCCCAATAATTTGCTTGTTGTATAGATGTCAACTCCAAGTGTCAGCATCATCGTGGCGAAGGTGTGCCGTGAGCAGTGAAACGAGATGTGCTTTTTAATATCAGCATTTTGCATCCATTTACGGATGTCGTGACATACCGTTGGAGTGCCTGGCAAAGTGAATATCGGCTCGTTCGGGTCTTCCTTTTCATTAAGGCAGTTCAGAGCCTCTTTTGATAGTGGAACATTAACGAGCTTGTTTGTCTTCTCCATGATCGTGCGGACAAATTTTGTCTTTCCGTCAGATGCGAGAAACACCTTGTTCCATGTGAGCGCACGTACATCTCCCAAGCGCAATCCTGCAAAGCAAGAGAAGATAAAAGCCTTTTTTACTTCCGTGTTGGCGCAGTCCGCTTTCATAATGGCTTTCAACTCGTCAATGGTCAGATATTCTCTTACGCTTTCGGCTGGCTGATGCTTCTCCTTAGCATCCAACAGTTTCATTGGATTGCTTGCTATGATACCCTCACGCACCGCCTTGTTCAACGCTCCATTGAATACCGCCTGATGATGATGGGCGCAACCTTGACTGATTACAGCTGTAGCGTCTTTCTTCACTCCATGATGTGCCGTTTTCAAAAACTTCACGAAGCCACGGCAGAAATCCACATCTATTTCTGACAAACAGATATTGATGTCGCCAGTCGTGGCAAGGTACTGTTCTATCTTGTGGCGCATCTCCTTTCTGCCTTTCAATGTGGATTTGGCAAAGTTGCCGTCCGACTGCTCATATTTGCAGAGCCAAGTCAGCAGTGGCATATTCTCCTGCTTGATTTTCTCCCATTGTTTGATGCCACGGTTCTGCAGCCCCAATATTCTTTCTGACTTCACCTTGTTTGCCACCTGCATAGCGTGTCTGTTCTGGTCTTTTGAAATCGGGTCTTTCTCAGGAACGAGGTAGAGCGACAGCGACTCGTATTTTCTGATACCATCTGAATAAATGTCGAGATAGAGGCTGATATTTCCATTCTTCAACTTGCGCTGACGAATGCGAACAGGCTCTTTTGGTTTTGATACTTTCTTTTGTCTTCCCATGCTGTTATATGCTTTTATTTGTTTCTATTTTATGCCCCCATTCGGGTTTCTCTGAGGTCAAAGTTATAAAGATTATTTTATTTCGCGTAACAAACGTGCAACAAAAATGCACCAAAAATAGATTTTTAACAGTCAAGGAAATAAAAGAAATCAAATCAAAGAAGTATCTGTGTATCAATTGGATAACGTGTGTTTCTTTTGATTTATTACGACTTTGTTTTATGCCATAATATCCTCTACTTCGTAGGTTTTTATGTCCTTCTGCTTTTTGACATTGTCATCAGCGTTCAGGTGGAAAACTTAACCGTGATAACAGCTGGTAAGGGTGAGATGACAGGCTACATTCATAATGCCTTTATGACTTGCGGCTATTTACTTGTGGCATCAATTGTCTCGCTGAAGTGCTTGAACCTGGTTCCAGACCTGGCAGCTTGGATGATTCCTGAAAGTGACACAGCCTTCAGTACCAGAAATTTCGGTGAGGGTGTGGCTGCGTCGGCCAAGCAAAGTGCCATGAGCCTATTACCAAAGGGATAAATTTGATTAATAACGAAAATACTATTATGGCAGTATTAAAAAACGTAGAAAACAAAATTAAGATGGTGATGATCATCAGCAGCCTTTTTCTCATGGGCTGTATCGTCATCAGCTTGGGCAGCATCATCATAGCCAGAGGCATGGTCAGCGATGCCCATAAAAAAGTATATGTGCTGGATGGAAATGTACCAGTGTTGGTTAGACAAACATCCATGGAAGAGACCTTTGAAGTGGAAGCCAAGAGTGATATTGAGATGTTCCATCATTTATTCTTTACGCTCGCTCCTGACGATAAGTACATTCGATACACTATGGAGAAAGCCATGTATCTCATTGACGAAACAGGCTTGGCACAATATAATGCGCTCAAGGAAAAGGGATTCTACAATAATCTCATTGGTACTTCCACCATCTGCAGTATTTTCTGTGACAGCATCAAACTCAACAAGGACTCACTTTCATTCACCTACTATGGCAGGCAGAGAATAGAGCGAAGAACCAATATCCTGATGCGCCAGATTGTGACTGCTGGCAGCTTGAAGAAAGTTCCCCGAACGGAGAATAATCCTCATGGCATTTTGATTACCAACTGGAGAACGCTTCTGAACAAGGACTTGGAAGAGAAAAAGAAAACGGAATACTAACATATAAATGAAAAATATATGAGCTTAAAGAGAATGGTCTTGGGCGAGCAAATGCCCAGCAAGGACGATCCAAAATATAAGGAACGTTACGAAAAGGAAAAACGAGCAGGTATGAAATTCGCTGAGAAATCCGGAATCAATTTCTTGGCAGCTCGCCTACAGATGACGGCTAATAAACATCGCATTGGATTTCTTGCTACCGTATTTACCATAGTCATTGGATGTTTTACCATCAATGTGGTGAATCTGGTCAAGTCTTACAAGCAACGAAGTCATGAACGAATAACGGCCGTAGAAAAGGTAGATTCAGCCTTGCATAAGCCACAGCATAACAATTAATACGCATTGCAATGATGAAAGTTAAGAATATAAACTTTAAGGAAGGAAAGTATTGGATGCCCCTTCTTGTTTACGTACTTTCTCTCTTCGTGGGATATTTCGTAATCGATACCTTCAACTTGGATATTAAGGATACAGGCAATGCCAATCTCAAGACCACGGACTACCTATCCAGTGCGCTTCCAGATGCCAAGACAGACTCACTGCTTGGTAGCAAGATGGATAACACGGAGCGACAGTATGGTAAGATAACAGACCTCTCCGGTATTGAGAGTGTTGAAAACGACCGTGATTCCGTCAATAAGAAGGAAAACTATGAGAGTCAATATAACGAGAAGGAGGCTGAACTTATCCAGCAACAGCAGGCAGAACAGGAAGAACTGAAGAAACTTCGTGCCATGCAGAATAAGGTTCGTCAAAATGCAAGCCGAAATTCGTCATCCTCTAATGAGTTTGTAGCTCCTGTAAGTGACTCTGAAATCGCAAGGCTTCAGCGACAACGCAGGAACAGAGAATGGGAGGAAATGAATCGGAACCTAGCCGGATATACCAATTCTGAACTGGATGAACAGAACTATCCAAGCCATGTGGCAGACAAATATGATAGAGGGACTTTCAAACGAGAACAGACGTATCAATCGGGAAAAAGCATGGATACAAATACACCATATCCAAAGAGCAAGGAAACAGATGAGGAGAAACCTCAAAAAGTTGCAAAGAAGACCAAGGAGGTATCTGAGTATTTCAATACCTTGGGTATGGAAAAGGGAAAAACCAAGCTCATTTCCGCCATTATTGATGAAGATGTGAAAGCCGTGGATGGAAGTCGCGTCCGTCTTCGCCTGTTGGATGACATTGAAATAGGTAACCTTACGGTCAAGAAAGGAACCTATCTATATGCTCAAATGAGTGGCTTTGGCAAGCAACGGGTCAAGGGAAAGGTAGAAAACATCTTCTTCGAAGAAGAGATTCATAGGGTGAGCTTGAACATTTATGATACTGATGGATTGGAAGGACTTTATGTTCCACAAAGTAACTTTCGTGAAACAACCAAGGACATAGCCTCGTCTGCCACCCAGGGAAGTAATCTGACGGAATCCAGTACTGGAGGCGCTGGTATCAAGAGTTGGGCAAGCCAAGCTATGTCTAACGCTACCCAAAAAGCCATGAGTGCCCTGGGAAAGGGAATCAAGAAGAACCGAATCCGTCTCAAGTATGGTACCAAGGTTTACTTGATAGACTCATCTCATAAATAATACGACAAAATTATAAATCAATTGAAATCAATTGCGACAAGATATCGATTCTGTCGCATATTATAAAGTAGAACAATATGAAAAAATTGAAGAATAAAGCATGGGCATTGCTGTTTGCATGCCTTTCGGTGGCTACGGCACAAGCACAGAAAACCAGTTATGACATGGAGCAAATTACAGTGAATGAGCATGTATCCACTATTATCACGGCCTCTGAGCCAATTCGCCTGGTGGACATCTCTACAGACTCCATTGTGGGTGATAAGCCTCTGGAAAATGTCATACGCCTCAAGCCTACCTCAAGTTATCACAAAGATGGCGAGCTCATGGGGATTGTTACCATTATAACGGAACGCTACAGAGTTCAATACGCCCTTGTTTACACAAGTAAACTGCAAGAGGCTGTTACGGACAAAGAGGTAGAACTGATTGAGCGCAACGCCTTCCATAACCCTGAGGTCTCCATGTCCACAACTGATATGGTGTCTTATGCCATGAAGGTATGGAACTCACCAGCAAGATATAGAAGTACATTCACTAAACATAACAAGATGCTGATGCGCCTTAACAACATTTACGTGGTTGGCGAATATATCTTTGTTGATTTCTCGGTAGAAAATCAAACAAATCTTCCATTCGAGATTGACGAGCTGCGCTTTAAACTCATGGACAAGAAGCAGCAGAAGGCCACTAATAGCCAAACATTGGAGTTAAAGCCTGCGCTGCTTCTAGACAGAAGTTGCAATTTCAAGAAAGGGTATCGTAATATTGCAGTATTGAAGAAGATAAAGGGCACAAAACGAAGCGTATATAAAAGAATGAGAGGAAAAATGAGGTAAGACGATGAATAACAGAGAGTTACAGAGATAGAGAGGAAAAGAGGGTGCAAAACGAAACGTTTACATAGCTTTAATTTTGGTTTAATTTTGGAGTGCCTGGAGGTGGAAAAGATAGGGCGAAAGTTTACATTAGGTTAACATGGGGTTAACATGGGGTAAATGACCTGTTTGAGGATCTGAGGTACCGGGGCGGACTGTGTGGGGGTTGATGATGCAGGAAAGATTGTAAGAGCGTGAGGGCTTAATGATGATACGGGGCGGCTGTGAGCCGCTTTTTTTGTGCCTTATGGTGTGGAAAAATAAGGGGTTTAGGAATATTTAAGACGCAAAAACATTCCAAATAATAAATATTTGGTATATTTGCAACCGATAACGAGGGCGATGCGCTTAGATGATGCATGGCTCCCGATGTGGAACTTTAAACGATAAGAAATGGCAAAAGTAGTACACGTCCACCTGTTGGTGGGCAAGCATGAAGGACGGAAAGACTTCTATTTCAGTTCCATCTCGGCCGTATATACCGTGCTGACGGCTGAAGAGGTGGGTGCAACCAAGGGATATCTGCTCCACGCAGGGCTTGGAGGAAACGGGACAGTATGCACGAAACGCGCTATAATAAAGCAATCTACGCTCATTTCGGGTGGTCGAATGGGTGATGTATCAGCTGAGGAAGAATGAGGGCTTAGAACGCAAATTACAGGGTATTCGGACGGTGTTCGAATGATGTTATAAGCCGGGGATGATTTTGGGGGTATTTTTGGGATTATTTTGGGTTATTCGGGGAGCTTTACGGCTCCCCTTTTTTGTGCCCGAAATGGCCATTTTTGGGTAGTGGACTTGCAGGTGGACTTGCAAACTGGACTTGCATTTTTCAAAAACTGGACTTGCAAAAGTGGGTAAAACGGCATAACGATAGCTTGGGTAGGAAAACTACCACTTTTGCCACTTTATGTGCAGGAAACATACCCTTTTTGAACTTCGGTTTTTAGCGCTTACACCTTATTATATATAGTATATAGGGGCTTTTAAGCCTATTTTAGCGCCTTCCAGGGGGAGGGGGAACACTCTGGGGGTACTTTTTGGGGGTGTACCATCTTCCCAGAGCCGGGAAAATGATACGCATCCTGGAGGTGGGTATGAAACGGGGTTACTCCAGACGGATGATGCCCCTAACGAGGGCGATGGCGTGGAGATATGACTTCTCCAACTCGAATGGTGGGTATTTCTCGTTATCAGAGACGATGCAGATATGATCATCATCCTTGCCCGGTAGTACTCGCTTGATGATTGGTCCCTGGTTGGTGTCGAGAACATAGGTTTTGTTCCATTGGAAGAAGACGTCGTTCATCGGTATCTTCTGACAAGCCACGAGGTCGCCAGAGTAGTATGTAGGCTGCATAGAGTCGCCTTTTACCCTGATAAGGAAGTCGGCGCCCTTGAAGTCTGGTATGATATAGTGCTCGCATTCGTACTCCATTATAGACACGTCGGAAGTGAATGCTCCTGCCATTGCGCTAGCTGGTATGAGTGGAATTCCCTCAATGCTTCCCTCCGGCAGCTTATGGATTCGAGAAGAATATTCTCTATTTTTCTCTGGTCTTCTCTGTTTTTCTCCATTTTTCTCCGTTTTTCTCTCCTTTTCTTCAGGACATAGTGCTTCATCAGCGCCGGAAGTACTCGTTTTGAGCATTGGTCCTTCGCCTGTCAAGAGCCAATCTGCTGAAATATGTTCGCACTTTGAGTATATTAACTCAATATCAAAGGTACTGCGAGAATCCCAGGTATTAATCGTTTGGGGTTTAACACCTAACATTTTCGCAAATTGCGACTTATTACCACCTGTATAATGGGCGATCAATGCCTCTAAAATGCCTTTTTTATCCATATTGCGATATTATTTTATTCAAAATGCGAAAATAATTCCCAAAAAATTTGGTAGTTATTCGCAAATTGCTTATCTTTGCACCGTGTTTAAGATAAACACCGCGCCAAAGATACTAAAAAAGCGCGAGCTGGGCAAATTTATGAACTTAAAAAGTTATAATGATGGAAAATGTAGAGAAGGCCTTCAATGGCCTTGGTAGAACAAAGAAAGTGGAGTTTATCTCCAAGAACATCGAGCTTGCATCATCAAGCGCAGTTGCTGAATATGTGAAGGGGTATCTCTTCGATGTGCTCGAAGATGTGGGCGATGATGAGTATGTAGCGACTTACCTTCGAGGTAAGGGCTACAAGGTTGAGAAGAAATAGAGTGTTTAACAAAGGGAGGAGAATGATAGGTTCTCCTCCTGATAAAAAGAGATTAAGATGAAAAAGTCTATTTGTCAATTTCGTCAATCGCACGGAAAAGCGATTCGTCGAAACCATCGTAGCTCTCAAAAACTTTATTTGCGAGTGCAGCGTCTTGAGGAGCAATTCGACGAACTATGTTCAATTCTCCAAGATTACCTTGCAGATAAGCAATGTCCATCAGAACCTGCAAATGGTAACGTCTGCGAGCAAGAAGCTCAGGCTGCTGTCCTGAATCGGTTAGCCCGAAGTCAGAAGAAGCAAGAATATCTCTCTCGTATTTGTAGTTTAAATAGCGAGAGAACCAGATAAGCTGAGTCTTGTTCTCCGCATCGGACCAGAAATGAAGAAGAAGAACATCTGCAACGCGGCGCAGGCTAGTAATCTGTGCCTGGAGGATCATTTCATTTGTTGTCATAAGCTATATATATTTTTAGTGAAACATGTATTTCGATGCAAAGATAAGCATTTTGAGCGAAAAATACTTAATGTTTGCCATAAGTTTAGTTTTTATAAGGTAGAAAGAATCAGGATTAACAACGAGCCGGGCAACGTATCCCGGCAACTTGGAGGTAGTTGGAATGCAGGACGCACGGAGTGAGCGAAAATGGATTAAAGGCACGGATAAGCTTACATGATAACTGCATAGTAAGATTTGCCAGAAAGGCGGTTCGACTCCGCCTTCCTCCACCATTAGAAAAGGATTATAATATTGTTAGAATATGAAAAGAGCAATAGACGTAAGCACGAAGGTACGCGAAGGAATACGCAAGACCTTCAAGGTGTCAGACCAAGCTATCTGGCTTGCTCTCACCTTCGACCCCAAGCGGGGCATGAGCGACAAGGCAAAGCGTATCCGCCAGTACGCCAAAATCAACGGTGGCGTGGAGACGGTGGTTGCCGAAAAGGGTGATACCTTGCTTTTCGACCATGAAGGAAGCTTCAGACAATACTTCTCCAACGGAGCGGTACTGGAGTTCGACAAGAAGACGGGTAATGCTACCATCTTCTTCAAGGGTAAGGAAATGGTATCTGCGGACAATGTCTTGGTCCGAGAGATGCCGTCGCTTCAGATCATGGCAGCAAGGTGGAAGCAGAAGGATGCCGAAATCATCGGCAATCCTGGCATGAGAGAACGTCTGGAACGTGGATTTAGAGTTGGAGGATAGAGTTATGGACATTACTTGGTATCTGATTACAGTCATCGTATGTCTCTCTGTAGGCATCTGTATGGGTAGAAACTGGGATTATTTCACCAGTGAAGAATAAAGAAAGGTTATAGTTATGGAATATTACGGCAATACACTTTGCATATCTGTGTCAGAACTTTGTGAGGCGGGCATTATGAGTCCGGCTAATTACAAAAAGATGGCTACAAGAAACCGCATTAACGTGGTACGTCGAGGCGGTGGCGCAAAAGGAAATACAGCTCTCGTTGAAGTTGATAGCCTACCTGTAAAGTATCGCCTTAAACTAGAAGCGGTTATTCCAAGCGGCAATATGCTTAGAATAAAAAATGGCTTAAGGAAAACCTTTGCATAGACTCTAAAGCTTCTGAGTTCTTTTTCGATAAGGACCTGACAGTTGAAGCGAAGGCGAGATGCATAGCAAATGCGTCAATGCTGAGATGTTGTATAAAGCTTTATTATCATGGTATATATTGGCAGCCGTTAATGGGAGATAAGTTCGACTGGATATCTTTGGCAGATGCTGTAAAAGAGCTAAGAGCCGATTATGATCATAAGTTGCCGGCATCTCCTTTGAGACTTCGCGAAAAGATGAATTTGTTCGAAAGAAATGGCTATGCTTGTCTCGTAAGTGGCAAGTACGAAAATCAAAACGCAAAGAAATTATAGTTATGGAATATTACGGCAATACACTTTGTATATCTGCGACAGAACTTGTTGGAACGGGCATCATGAGCAAGAGTTGCTACGACTCTTCGGTGAATCGCAAGAGATTAAATGTGGTACGTCGAGGCGGTGGCGCAAGCGGCTGCACGGCTCTTATTGCCGTAGATAGCTTGCCTACCAAATACCGCAAGGCGGTGGAAGTAGAGTTCCCCGGAGGTCCCGAAGTAAGGCTGCGAGGATGGATTACTTCCAATTATGAGGTAGATCAGCACGCCATGTGCTACTTTCAGAGCAGGCAGCAGACAGGGTTAGACCTGTCGGCGGAGAAGATCCAGGAGTATGTGGTGAATGCTTCGGTACTCAATACCTGTATCAAGCTCTACGAACGAGCCTCCGCCTACCGCAAGCTGATGGGCGAACGCTACGACTGGGACATGATGGCAAGTACCATCAAGATATTGAAGGAGACCTATCATCATACCCTACCCGAATCGACACTGAGATTCAGGAAGAAGGTAAATGAGTATAAGGCTGGCGGCTACGGCGTACTAATCAGTGGCAAGTTCGGCAACCAGAACACCAGAAAGGTTGACGTAAAGACGGAGAAGCTGGTCATCGGCCTGCAATGCCTTCCTAATAAGCCTTATAACTCCCAGGTAAAGGAACTGTATGACTCCTTCGTATGCGGCGAGCTTGATGTTTATGATGTTCAGACTGGAGAGCTGTTCGACCCGGAAGATTTCTGTGACAAGGATGGGAATCCGAAGAGTTTGAGCGACAGTACCATCAGAAACATCCTGAATAAGCCGAAGAACAGGCTTATCTGGGATAAGAGTCAGCTGAGCTGGAGCGCCTTCATGCACGAGAGTATGCCACACATGCACCGCCATGCCGGAGAATACTCGCTGAGCCAGATAACCATGGATGACGTGGATCTGACCCGCAAACTGAAGGATACGAAACTGAGGGTGAAAGCCTACTATGCCTATGATTCGGTGAGCCAGTGCGTGTTAGGCGCCAGCTATTCCAGGGACAAGGACCAGAACCTGGTGAAGGAATGCTTCAGAGAGATGTTCAGGCTGATAGCCAAGCATGGCTGGGGCATTCCGGCAGGTATTGAGGTAGAGAACCACCTGATGTCTGAATACAAGTACACCCTGCTCCAGGAAGGAACGGTGTTCAGCTATGTGCGCTACTGTGCGCCTCTCAACTCGCAGGAGAAACAGGCGGAAAACCTCAACGGAGCCAAGAAGCGGCGCATCATCCACCGCAATCACGTAGGTATCGGCCGATTCTACGGCAAGTGGAAATACAGAGTGGAATCCAAGAAGATAAGCGATGCGAGCAATGATACCTGGGAAGACAAGCAGTATTACTCATTCGATGAGCTTGTGGCGGACGACCGCCGCGACAACTACGAGTGGAACCATACACTGCACCCTAATCAGAAGAAATATCCCGGTATGACCCGATGGGACGTGCTGATGGAGCATATCAACCCGAATCTGCGCCCATTCGATGCCATTACCCTTGCCCGATATATCGGCGAGAAGGTGGAGACCTCGGTAAGGCGAAACTCTACGGTAAGAGTAGCCTATGCAGACTGGTGGCTGAGCAAGCCCGAAGTATTGGAGCGCTTAGCGCCTAACAACTACAAGGTGACCGCCTACTATCTGCCGGATGAGGACGGGAAGCCACAGGATGTGTTCATCTTCCAGGGCGACAGATTCATCGACCAGGTGGAGAAGGTAGAAACCTACAACCGAGTGATGGCAGAACAGACCGAGGAAGACCGCAGAAAGTTCTATCATCAGCAGAAGAAGGTAAGGGAGTTCAATACCTACGTAGATAACAACATGGTTCCCGCTCTCGGAACGATGGAGGCAGAAAGGGATATAGGCAAGACCGACAGCCAGGCAGATGAGCCGGAAGAGATACAGGAACTTACTGCAGAACTACCAGACACGGAACCGATGGACGTCTTTACGGACGACGAGACCGAGGAAGATATCCTGCAGCGTGCGATCGACATGATATAAAAAACTTCAAAAACTTATGGCAATGATAACAACAGAACAGAAAAAGAAGATTTTGGCGGCGATGGCCCAAGACCGTGTCCGCTTCGACAGTGACAGCAAGCACGCAAAGGTGCTCGGTTTGGCCACCTCAGTCTATTCCATGGTAAAGCAGGGACAGACGGACCGCACCATCAGCGACGGCAACTGGATACGCCTGGCCAGACGCTTGGGTGTAAGTCTGCGTCACGAGATAGAATGGAAGACAGGCAAGACCGACACCTTCCTCATCGTGACGAAGCAGTTGGAGACCGCACAGAGCTCTGCTCTCTCGATGATCCTCTGCGACGAGCCTAATATCGGCAAGACCTACACCGCCAAGTATTACGTACAGAGCCACAAGAACGCAGCCTATATAGACTGCTCTCAGGTGAAGACCAAGCGCCGCCTGATACGCAAGATAGCGGCAGAGTTCGGACTTGACAGCAAGGGAACCTACGGAGATGTATATGAAGACCTCACCTACTACCTCCGCTCCATCGACTCACCGCTTATTATCCTCGACGAGGCAGGCGATCTGCAGTATGAGGCATTCCTGGAACTGAAGGCACTCTGGAACGCCACCGAGCACTGCTGCGGCTGGTATATGATGGGAGCCGACGGACTGAAGGAGAAGATCAACCGAAGCATCGACTGCAAGAAGGTGGGATATACCGAGATGCTGAGCCGTTACGGTGGGCGATACTGTAAGGTGACACCCGACGACGGTAAGGAGCGCGAGAAGTTCCTGATGAAGCAGGCTGCCATCGTGGCCAAGGTGAATGCCCCGGAGGGATATGACGTCGCCACCATCGTGAGACAGACCCGAGGCGGATTGAGACGAGTATATACCGAGATAGAGAAGCTGAAAATCTCTTAAAGGTAAAAAAGTAAAAAGGTAAAAAAGTAAAAAGAGCATTCTTGCTTTAGATAAATATGGCAAAAAGAGCATACAGTCCCAGGGAGATACTGAAGATGACTTACAAGCCGATACCCTGGGGTGGAGAATGGGAGCGGTGCTTCGGGCAGCCGGATACGTATGATACCTGGTTTATCTCGGGACCTTCGGCTGGTGGTAAGAGCTCTTTCGTGATGCAGCTCGCCAAGAAACTCTGCGAATACGGCGTGGTGCTCTACTGTTCTTATGAAGAGAAAGTGAGCATGAGCTTTAAGAAGCGTATCGAGCGGTTTCACATGGAGGAAGAGCAAGGCAGGTTTAGAGTCTGCATCGATTCGGACCTGGAGAACCTGAAAAGAATGCTGAAGCAGCGCAAGGGTCCGAAGTTCATCATCGTGGACTCCTTCCAGTACTCTCACTGGGAATACGCACAGGTAGAAGCCTTGGTGAATGAGTTTCCCCGAAAGAGTTTTATCTTCATCTCGCAGGAAGCGAAGAGCCAGCCATTGGGCAAGCCTGCAGTCAGGCTGAAGTATATGGCGGGCGTGAAAGTGAGAGTAGTCGGCTACGAGGCAGTCTGCCAGGGTCGATTCATCGGAGAAGCCGGAGCTACCTTCAGAGTATGGGAGGATGGACTCATCCAGGCAAGTAATAATATTTGAGAATTATGGAAGAGGTAGTAAATGAAATCATAGAATACATCAAGAGAAAGACGAAAGACTTCTCTTATCTGGACCAGTCGCAGATCTATGAGGAAGTAGCGGGCAAGGTGTCCGATATGAATGCAGATGCGATGAAAAATGAATACCTGAACAGTATGGACTATATACTCGACGGGATTTGATAAAGGCAATGCAGCGCTAAAGCTGCGACAAAATTATAAACTAATAATAATACTTGTAATTATGAAGAAATTGTTTTTTGCCGTTAAGGCATGGTGGAAGAAGATCTCAGAAGAAGCTCACCGTCAGAAGATGCTCAAGCACGAGCGAAACATCAAACGTGAGGCACTTAGCCGCTTGCAGGCGAGAGAATTTGAGGGCAAAATATACCTCTGTTTTGATAATATACCAATCCTTCAAGAGATGGACCTGGCTGGAGGTGTGGGCTATATACTCGAGATCGCCCGTGAACATTACTTAGAGTACCGTCTTCTGAACGACGGATCAATAACCGTTCAATCTTAGCGGTAAACGGTTTCGTAGATGTAAGAACAGCGTTAAAACGGCTTTCGAATGATATACGTAGTACAATTTAAAGGGAAATACGGATGGCAGGATCAGTTAAGAACTACAGGCGTTTTTATGCCGCCTTCAAGAAAGTACCGCACTATGGAGATGAGGAAGAGCAGAAAGAATCCCTCGTCTCAACGTACACGAAGGGTCGCACCTCACATCTTCGCGAGATGACGACGAGAGAATATACCGACATGTGCAAGGCTCTCGAGAACATGTGCGGGTATGGAGATCAGCGCAAGCGGCACCGCTCCATCTGTCTGCGTCTGATGCAGGAGTTAGGGGTCAACACCGGAGACTGGCAGCGCATCAATGACTTCTGCTCTCACCCGAGAATATGCGGCAAGGTGTTTGCCCAGTTGGATATCCCTGACCTCGAAGCTCTCGAACGCAAACTGAGAGCCATCAAGCGCAAGGGAGGACTTGGGAGGGAAGAAGAAAGAGTGAAGAGCAAAGAATCCTTTGGGAGTAAAGAACAAAATATTAATCAATCACAAGTAATACTATTAGGTTATGGAAAAGAACGAAAAAATCAGCCCAGCTGAAGGCAATACTCAGCAGGGACAGTTTGATATCTCATCATTGAGTGACGAACAGAAAGAGGCGCTCCGCCAGCAACTCAACGCAGAGGTCAAGAATGAACGTATCAACAAGCGTGATGCCTATGAGGGTCTGCGAGCCGATTTTATGCACCGTGTGGAGGAAAATCTTATCACGGTAATGTCTGATACCAAGAGCTTCAAACAATGGCTTGAGCGCGAAGTGGAGGCATTCACGGCCATCATGAGACAGTATGGACAGGTAAAGAATGACGACCAGCGCAACTACACCATTACGGACGGAAACTTCCGACTCCTGGTAAGCTGCAGTAAGGTGAAGGGTTTCGATGAGCGTGCAGACCTTGCAGCCGAGCGCCTTGTCACCTTCCTGAAGGAGTATATGCAGAGAAGCGAGAAGGGACAGAACGACCCGATGTATCAGTTGGCGATGACACTCCTGGAGCGCAACCAGTCCGGAGATCTCGACTACAAGAGTATCAGTAAACTCTACGAGTTGGAGGATAAATTCAACGACCAGGAATACGCCGAAATCATGGCGCTTTTCAAGGAGTCGAATGTGGTGCAGAAGAATGCTACCAATTACTACTTCTTCAAGCGTGATCCGAAGTTGGGCATCTGGCACAGGATGGAGCCAAGTTTCTGCCGTATCTTCATCGCACCGAAAAACGAGAAGGAAGCGACAGAGGAGGAAGGCTCTGAAGAAGAGTAGAAATAAAGAGAGACCATGTTATAACGTTTGTAAATAGTAAGGAAGGGAAAGTTGTTTTGCGGAAATTTCATCAAAGGAACGGACTTAGCTACAAGAAACGGGTAGCTGACATCAATGCGATATACGATGAATATGCCAAAATGGGCATATCCAATCGTGAAATCTGGAGGCGGTACATCTATCCGAAGTACGCCATCAGTGAGCGGCAGCTATATAATATTCTGAATGCGAGCGCCGACCCTCGTAATGAGATTCCTAAAGACGACGAACCCTTCCTGAAGTTTGAAGGATGGGAATAATAAATGTTGAATGTTGAGTGTTGAATGTTGAATGGGTAGGGCATGGCAGGAAATAATGATTTATCGGTAGTGATCAGACATATTCTGAGTGATATCAGGGTGGAGATCGGTGACGAGTTCGACAAGAACTTTGAGCGTCAGGGGTTCTTTACCAAGGCTTGGGCAAGACGGAAAAGTCCGATAAGAGGCGACGGGCATATCCTCGTAGCCTCGGGCGACCTGAGAAAGAGCGTTCAGAGCCGGAGCGATGCTACCTCTATCACGTTCTTCTCTTCCTCTCCCTATGCTGCCATCCATAACGAAGGTGGAGAGATTAAGGTAACGGAGAAGATGAAGCGGTATTTCTGGCATAAGTACTACGAAGCTTCGGGGTCGTTTGGCCGTAAAAAGAACGGCTCACTTCGGAACAACAAAAAGAACCAGCAACTCTCGAGCAATGCCGAATTCTGGAAGGCGATGGCGCTGATGAAGGTGGGTAAGACCATCAAAATACCGAAACGCCAGTTCTTGGGCATGGCTCCGGAAATAGAGAGAGAAGTGACAAAGATTATCGAGGATGAGCTTGAGGAATACTTCAATCATCTTGATCTTAAAAAGTAGAAATCAATTAATACATCATAGATATGGATCCAAGAGAAAACTTATATAAGGACATCAAGAGGGCGATAGAAGACGGGGTGCCTGCAGTGCAGCATATAGACCTGTGGAATGAGAACGTCGCCTTTGCAGATGAGGAAAGTGAATGGAGTCGTCCTGCAGTATTCGTGGAGTTCGGTACAATCAGCTGGGACGTAGTGAAGGATGCCGGTTTCGGGAAGTGCGTGAGAGGCGCTGGAGATCTCAGGCTTCATCTTGTGACCGACTGGAACGATGAAGCTTATCACGCCTCCTTCGAGATAGGAGAAAGTATCTGGGAAGCTCTGCAGGACATAGAGCCGGGGGCTGAGTATCAGGTGAGCTATCCTTATATGACAGACACCAATCACAGTCACATGGAACTGCTGGAGAATGTGGATGTCTTTAGGGTAAAATATTTAAAAACGTGGTAAGAGCATACGCTTATTTTTAGATATTATATTTCAATTGTTTTAAGTTATTAGGTTTATTTTTTAAACTTTTGAGTTTCATTATGCCGGATATGTGTGAAAACGAAGGGCTGCACCAAGCGTGGTGCAGCCCTTTTACTTGTTTGTATGAGGATTAGTGTAGCTCGTAGCTTCCATCAGAACCGGTGTCGGTGCCATCGGTAGTGTCGCCCTTATTCTCGGTATTACCCTTGTCGTCTGGGTTCTCCTTGTTGTCCGGGTTTTCTTTGTTTCCGGGGTCAGGTGTATTGTCAGGATTGGTGTCACCGTTCTGTGCCTTTGCTTTTCGCTTAGCCTCTGCCTGTTCGTTGCGGCTTGCTACGAAGCTGAAGGTGGCCTCTTTCTTCAGGTTCTCGAAGAGGCTTCCAGGAGTCCACACCACGTTTACCTTCTCCACACAGGTGGCAGGGTTGTAGTCTTTGGCGAGTTCTGTGCCCTTGCCGTGCAGGGTTACGTAGAATTCTCCGAGCTTGCCTAACTCCACTTTCTTGCCGGCAAGGAGCATTTCGCGCAGACACTTCACGGCTTTTCCGAGGATAGCTTCCACGTCTTCTGCATCGTATGTGCTGCCGTGGCTTGAGATATGCTCACTGAATTCGCTGAGCGTCATCTTCTCGGTGTACTGAGCCACACCGTAGGCTTTCTTTGGGTCCTGCTTCTTGGCAGGGTTGCCCATCATTGCAATACTGTAATTGATCATTTACTTTTTAAGATTAAAATGTTAATATAATGGTGATAGAACACCGTTAGAATATCGTTTTTGCATCCCTATAGGGACGAGGCTCCATCCCTAATAGGGACTGAGGCTCATCGGTAGTAGGGATGAAGGCTCGGCCTTAGTAGGGATTGGAATGGCATAATATTGTCGCCGTTTTGGCGTTATATGTATATCGTATAACTTAAAACATTTATAGATTATGACTAAATTTTCTTCGGAATTACTCGACGTGGCTATCAGTAGCTTCAAAACTGACGTATGGGTGCCAGGCGAAGTGTTATTCCACAATGCCCCAGAAGGCTTTGGCGATGCCATCCGCTTTCTTGTGAAGGAAGGCCTCCTTGAAGAGTCTCGCAATCACTACAAGATAACCTTTAAGGGTAAGGCTCTTGTAGATAACGGTGGTTTTGTTGCTAAGTACCGACGTGAGCGTATCCAGTTTTATAGTGTTATTATCGCAACCGTTGTGGGTGTGATTAGTCTGTTGGTCTCTATTATCGCAATCTTTCTTTAGATTTGCTACCAAGGAAACGGCAAAGCAATGTCGTTTCCATTCGATTTTTCTCTTTTTTTCTTCTTTTTTGCTCATATTCTTGCGAGTTTAAAAAGTTTATTGTATATTTGCAGCGTGGGAGTCATGACCACTGGAACCAGCCCGCGAAGTTGGGAAACCTCAGCCGATCTTTTTTAAAGGTCGGCTGTTGTATATTTATAAAGTTTATTCTCCACGACAAAGAATACGGTATCCTTTGTGTAGTTCCTGTCACTTAATACCTTTCTTGCCAAAAGACCTATTTTGTTTTTGTCTATATGGCAAAGATGATCTGTGATGCAAGCTATGGCATTTTGTTTACAAGCATCGTTTGCGTTAGTAACAATGTTCTTGCTGGAGAACGGAGACTTTACATCCACGAAAGTATTTCCAAACATCAAGTCCGGGTTCTTCTTTTCGGGAAGTCCAAGGCGGTTTCTTATATCAATCTCGCTGGCGTGTATCTCGGGCTGTATTCTCACGTTATCAAACTTAGATAGCAACTTTGCAGTATTAAGCACACGGTTGTAATCCATCTCTTTTTTATCCTTCAGTATATGGCGAGATACTTCATAACCTTCCTTGTTCTTTGAGAGGGTTTCGAATTGCTCCTCTATTGGCATGGAATAAATTACATGTTTCTCTTCTTTTGTGCGCTTAGTAAGATTCTGATCACCATTAGCCTTTTCTCTATTTTCGTAGCATTCTCTAATCTTTACGCAGCTACGGCAAAGTTGGTAATCAGGAACAAAAGCCCCTAATTTTACACCACCTCCTTTCGCCACGTCGCAGTCATTACACCGCCTGATGGTGTAAGGATTGTAGTCGGGCATGGTTTTGCCCTGCTTGCCACTGTTAAAACGGAAAATGTTATACCGTTCGCCGTTCATGGCTTCTTCGCCCCTACTCATGGCTTCAGCGTGCTCTGTGGCCGGATATTTCTGCTTGCGCACCTGTACCACGGTACAGCGGCAGTTCCATCCATTCGGCGGGTAATAGGTTTCCCAGAAAGAATCACTCATCGGGAGTGTTACCCCATCGAGGGCGGCATGTTCCGGACGCACCTTGTCATCCTTGGCTGTGCGGTACTGCAGATAGTATCGGTCGCCATCCTCGCTGAACTGTTCCCACTTTGCCGCCATGGTAGCAGAAGCCTGTACGAAGTTGTATTCGGCGTGCAGATAGTTGGCATTGTAGGTATCGTTGATTTTCTGGACATCGTTCAAAAAGCGTTCGAACGGCTTTTTATTGCCATTCTCATCGAGCATGGAAGGGAAAGCCTCGTTGAGCTCGTGGAACGTCTTGATGCCCGAAAAGATATAATTGGAGCGGGTAAGGCGCTCGCGCATCTTATCGCTCATCTCTACCTTCTGGAAGCCGCCATCAAGGATACCAGCATGGGTGGTGATGAATTCTTGCGCCTCGTCGCTTGCTAAAATGTTGATGTCGAGCTGTGCTCCCTTCTGACGGAAAAGGCCCTTTATCATCTTGTTGAACTTGCCAGTGAGCCGTGATTTAATCTCCTCCCATTGTTTCTCGCCCATGAGTTGAATAGTGTCGGGCACGTCCATACCCTTCAGTATCTCCTTATATCTCAGGTGTAGCCCCTCATAAGCTTCGGGGCTTAATCGAAAAAATTCTTCAGATCCTTTTGGTCTTCCGGGTCTTCTTTTGGGTCTTCTTTCTTTTCTGCAGGTTCGCTACCGAAGAGTGAAGGCTGCTGAATGCGGTTGCCTACGGGCATGTTGTATTTGTCGGCAAAGTACTTGCCGTCCACCTCGTATCGGTCGGAGATCATCTTCTCGTACTCCATCTGCTGCTCCGGGGTATAGCTTGGACTATCGTCCCATGCGAAGTGATAACCCTGGAGCGGGAAACCATGGCTGATCATGCGAGGGAAGAGCTGGTTGTTGATGGTGTTGGCGAGCAACTTGGCATCGCTCTCTACGAGGTTCTCAAACACCTTCAGGTGGGTCTGGCTCTGCGAGAGGCTGCTACCGTCCTCGATAGTCATGGTCTGACCGATGATAAGTTTGGAGATTTCGGAGTTGGCGCGATCTACACGCTTATCGTAAACATTGAATGCGTCGCTCTTGGCGCTTTCTACGATTTGGATTTCCGTACCTGTAGGCAGTACGGCATAGCCGGCCTGCCCCATGCGCTCCATCATGTCACTGATACGGTCCACCTCCTTCTGGTCTCTGGATCCTGTGGTAGCAACACGCAGCGGCATACCGAAGATTTCACTGAAGACGTCCCATGCAGCCAATACGTTCTTCTTAGGTATGCAGTGGAGCGAAGCTTTGAGAAAAAGTCCGAGGTCGTCGGGTCTGCCCACCTCAACAAGATTGCCCATCCATTCCGGCTCATGGTAGTCGATGCCAGTGGTCCAGTCCTGTCCGAGGTCGGTGATGACGCGGTGGTGCTCGGGTATGACGTACTTGCGATCCACCAACGTTACATTGTTATAAGCGAGGCATCCGTCGCCATCGGTTCCGAGGTCTCCGAGTTCGATGAGTGAGTGACCCCAGTAAGGAGTAGTAAGCACGAGACGACAGAACTCCACGAACCATTCCTGCTCGAGGAAGTGATTGAGTTCTTCGGCTGGTGTTCCGTTCTTGTCTTCTATCTTGAACGAGCGTTCCATGACGAAGCCCTTGCGCTGGTCGATACAACCGGAGAGGTGTGCGTCTATCTCGGTATCACGGTAGATGTCGTAGAGTGCCTGACGGTTGGGACTTTCCACACTGATGGCGAGTTGCCAGGCACGTCGCCACTTCTTGATGTCGCCCTTGGTGAGCGCCTCGGTGGTGCGCTGCAGTTTGGCGATGATACTTTCCACCTGTCGGCGGTTGTTCTTGCCTACCAGTTCGATATCACCATATTTGGTTCTCCAAAGCTGCGGTCGGCCGAGGAGTGCTCTCCAGGCATCCTCTATGCGGTCTTTTGTTCTATTTATATTCATTTTCATTTAATGAGAAATTAGAAATGAGAAATTAGAAATTTTACCAGCTGTGGTTGTCGGGGCCGTTGCCGTATGCTAAGACTCCGCCTTGTGAGATATCGTTGCCGGTATCGTCTGTAGCGATGGGCAGGTCGGGTACTATCTTACCCGCCTGTACGCCCTCGAGCCACTTGATGGCACGCTCGTAGCGTTCCTTGCGGGTTTCGTAGCCCATGCGGTTGGGGAGCGATGCTATCATATTGTAGAGTGCAATATCGGCGGTGTACATGACTAACTGGCGGTTGCGGTCGTCGCCTTCGGTGGCAAAGATGCGGTCGGTATCATACTTGGGGCGCAGATACCCTGCCACTTCCTCCTGTGCCTCTGCGATGGCGTTGCTGATGTTGTCCGGGTCTGCACCCGTGATGGCCTTGAGCGAAGCTTCGCTGCTCACGACCTTGAAATCTTCCTGCGTGATGAAACTCATAATTTAATGAGAAATTAGAAATGAGAAATTAGAAATTGAGTTGGCGCTGCTACCATGAATTTTTAGGGCGCATTCTCTTCACTATTCTTGGAACGAAGGCGGCTACTCTGCCCTGCTTCTGGAGGATATAGATGGCACCCTCGTCGGCATCGGGTGCATCATCGTGCGCACGGCTGCCATGTTCGAGCGAAAGCGTCTGGTCGATGCCTACCTGCATATCCTCAGAGTCTTTGAGCGCCTCGTTGTAGAAAACCACACCACGCTCCCAGAGAGGAGCTACGGACTCGATACGCTGCAGTTTGTCGGGCTTCTTGCGGTTGTCTGCCGTGATAGGCAGTTGATAGCCACGCAGGTCGCCTTCAGCAGCAAACTCATCGAGGGCAGTATCCTGCATCAGGTTTGCCTCCATGTAGAACTGGATGCTTGCTCCCTCTTCTAAGCTTCGCTCATAGAGATTGTAGAGCCATCTTACCATGGCACCCGTGGTGTCCTGGCGCACGAAGCAGTCGATGAGGTGCAGTTCCTTGCCGATACTGCCCCAGAGTCGGCACGCCTTGTAGTCGTTCTCGGTAGTCGATTTCCAGGATGGATCAGTATAGCAGACTAAGGCCTCATACTTCGAGAGTTTCGGCATACGCTTATACTTAATCCATTCGTGCCGGAAGATGGTGCCGTCCTTGATAGGATTGTGCATCATCTCCTTGTTCCAGTCTCGGTAGCCTACGAACTCACGATAAGCATCCACCTCTTCGCGCGTCCATTTCTCCTGCCATGTCGGGTCGCCATTCTTATCCACGGCATAGACCTTGGAGAGGAATACGCCCTTGGTGTGGGCAATATTGAAGAGTACGGAGTTCTTGGAGATAAGGTTGCCCACCATGATGAAGCGGCCACGTCCCACGTCTAAGGATCCGAAGAGGGCTGACTTGACCCATGAGGTAAGCTCGCGCACACGTTTCTCGTTCTTGCAGAGCTCATCATCATCGAGGTCGTCGATAACGATATAGTCAGGACGTGCCTCACGGTCGCGCAGACCACGAGGACTCTGACCACGGCCGCAGGCGAGGAACTTGACCCCGCACTGTGCCTTGAACTCACCATCGGTCCAGTCGCCACCGGATGGTTTCTGTTCTCCGAAATCCGCCTTGAGTCGGTCGTTGTATTCCAACTCTGCCTGGATATCGCCCAGGAGTCGGCAGGCAGCGTCCTCGCTCTTGCCCACGATGACCATGAAGTTGATGAGCCTGAGGGGCTGGAACATGAGCCACAGGGGCAGGAAAACGTCCAGATGGGTACTCTTGGCATGACCACGGGGCCACATGAATACCGCCTTCAGATTGGGCGTTGACTTCACTTTGCGGGCTGCCTGGTTGTGGAACGGCGCATTGTGAATGGTGCGCAGTACCTTGCCAGTGGTCTTGTCCTTGAGCTGCAGGAAGTGAGGAAAATAATATTCGCAGAAGGCAGCATAGTCCCTCTGCAGGGAAGCAATACGTTTGTTTCGCTCCGTTTTGCTTTCGGGAGCCATGAGCGAGGTGTCGGTGAGGGCTGCTATCTGCTTGCAGTGTTCCCGCCATGCCTCGATGGCCTGTTTCTTTTCAGTTTGTGTTGCCATCCTTCTTTGCTTTATTATTATGTATTAGAGCTCACAGCTGAAGCCATTGTTCATCTTGTCGGAGATGAAGAGATCCTGGTAATAGTTGAATGTCTTGAGAAGTTCGGGTGTGATGTTCGGGTCGGTCTGTGCGCGGAACTGCATCCACTTCGAGAATGCCATGAACACCTCGATGGCATCTACCACGTTGGCCTTCTTGTCGAGTTTCTGAATGACGGACGAAAGTTTGGCCAGTCGGTCGCCCAATCCGGAAATCTTATCCGGGTCGCCGGACTCGTTCACCTGACTGATGAGGGTGTCGATGGTAAGGAGTAGTTTGTTGACCAGTTCGGGTCGTGTGACGTTCTTGGCGGCTCGCTGTTCTTTCCATCCTTCCGTGTTGGCCCACTTGGATATTGTTACTCTGGATACCTCTATCTGTTCGGCTATCTCTGCCTGTTCTTTACCCGCCATATAGAGGGTTCGGGCGAGGTTCTTCTTGCGTTCTAATTCTGCTTTTGTCATATTCGAATGTTATTATAATGTGAATAGAAAACCGCTGAGGTACTTAATGCCTCGCGGGTTTTGGTACTGCAAAATTGCGACTTTTTGGGCAATCTGCAAAAATAGTGTGCAGCGGTTTCATAGAAGTGTGCAACCATTTCATACTTTTTTGGAGGTTATGCGAAAAGTTAGTAATATTGCAGTCGAATTCGGGCGGAACGCTCCGCTGGTATTCGCAGGAAAAAGAAAGTAGAAACTTTTTTAAATATGTATATATGGCTAAAGGTAAACGAGTAAGAATCAGTAACGAGAGCGTCAACTGCTACGGCACTCGAATTCTTACACCGGGTATAGACCTGGCACAGTACCAGCGCAACCCCGTGCTCCTCTATATGCACGAGCGCGGCAAGGTGATCGGTATGGTGAAGGATCTGAAGGTGGAAGGTCAGGACGTGACGGGTGAGCTGGTGTTCGATGAAGCTACGGAACTGTCTAAGCAACTGAAGAAGCAATGGGAGTTCGGCAGTGTGAAAATGGTGAGCGCTAACTTTCAGATCTTAGAGATGAGCGACGACAAGCAGTTGCTCGCAGAGGGACAGCAGAGACCTACGGTGACGAAATCTAAGCTCATCGAGGTGAGTGTGGTGGATATTGGTGGCAATGATGACGCTATCGTGCTCACTCATGAAGGTAAGACAATCTCACTTTCAGCAGGACAGGACTCCATCGACGGTGTTCTTCCTCTATTAGATAATGTAAGTAAAACCCCATTAAAAAAGAAAGAAATGGAATTAAAAGATTTAGCGATCAAGTTGGGTCTGAAGGAGACCGCAACAGAAGAAGAAGTGAATCAGAAGCTCGTGAGTCTCGGTCTCGCGGCAGGTAAGGTAACCGCCTTGGAGACTCAGGTACAGACGCTCCAGGCACAGCAGCAGGCGGTGGAGTTGGCTGCTATCACACGTGCGGTGGAAACTGCCATTACCGAGAAACGTCTTGCTGCAGGCATGAAGGATCACTTCGTGGAATTGGGTAAGAAGTTGGGTCTGGATCAGTTGAACATCACTCTGTCTGCCATGCAGCCTCAGGGTAAGATTACGGCTACCCTGCACCGAACCGATAAGGGCAATATCGTGGCAGAACCACAAGACTACTCCAAGTATGAGAAGCTGAGCGCCGTGCCTGCCAACGTGATGATGGATCTGCACGACAATCACCACGACGAATTCGTGCGACTCTATAAGGCGGAGTATGGATTTGAACCCGCTCGATAATGAGAAATGACAAATGACAAATGAGAAATTTTAAATGCTAAAATATAACTATGAATAAGAAAACATTTATCAAGATTACATCGGCATTGCTTTTTAATGCCATCGTGGGTGGAGTTATTGCTGTGTTGTTGGGTTGTAGTCCTTTGGGTGGTGCAGCTGTGGCTTGTCTTATCGCCATTGCTCTCCCTGGCTTTATGCCTGAGGATGCAGCATGTGAGGGTGTGTTGAAGGAAGTATGGACGGGTGAGCTGATTAGGGCTCTCCGTGGAAAGCTGGATGCATCATGGCTCAACGGTGTGCCAGACCAGAGTTCTATCGTCAATAATGACGTGATCCACCTTGTAGATGTGGGTGCAGATCCGCAGGTGCTCATCAATAACACCACGTACCCATTGGATATTCAGGAGTTAGAGGACGGCGACAAGACCTTCTCGCTCGATAAGTTCCAGACTAAGGTGGTACCAGTGACCGACGATGAGTTGTATGCACTCTCCTACGACAAGATGTCGCGCGTGAAGGAAAGCTGTGCCAACGCCCTGAATGACGCTAAGTACGCCAAGGCTGCTCATGCGCTCTGTCCTACCAAGAATACGGACAAGACTCCTGTGCTCGTAACTACCGGTGCGGTGGATACTGCTACCAAGCGTATTAAGCTCTGTATTGACGACATTGTAGCCCTCAAGCGTAAGCTCGACGCATTAGGCGTGCCAGTGACTGACCGCCGCCTTGTGCTCTGTACTGACCATGTGAACGACCTCTTGGAGATCGATCAGGCATTTAAGGAGCAGTATAACATCAACCGCAATGACGGCACCGTAGGTCGCCTCTATGGCTTCGATATCTACGAGTATGGCGCTTGCCCTACCTACAGTACTGCAGGTGTGAAGAATGCAGTGGGCGCAACGCCTAAGGCGGGTGAGTTCCAGTGCTCATTTGCTTTCCATGTGCCTCGTGTGTTCAAGGCTACAGGTACTACCAAGATGTACTACAGTCCTGCAGAGAACGACCCTCAGTATCAGCGCAACCTGCTTTCTTATCGCCATTACTTCATCTGTATGCCTAAGAAGGAGGATGCCGGTGGTGTCATCTACAGCGGCCATCAGGCTTAAAAAAAGGCTTCAAATCTTCATTATATTATAAGTTAGTTATTAGTTAAAATGGTTGAAAGGCGATGACAGACATCATACTAAACATACTGCAGTGGGCTATCCCATCGGGCGGCATTGGTGCTGCCATCGCCTGGATAGCCAACCGAAAGGTGAAGGAGGCTGAGCAGGCGAAGCGCATACATGACACCTTCAAGGAGATGTATGGCGACGTGAGTAAGGAACTCCTCGCTAAACAAAAAGAACTGAACGATGCAGCAGAAGATAATGCAAAAGCTATCGAGGAACTCAACAAGGAGAATGCCCGCACCCGCTATGCGCTCAATAGGCTCACACGGGCTATCGAGGCCATTCAGCTTTGTCCTCATCGTGCTTCTTGTCCTGTTAGTGGTGAACTGCAGAACCAAGAAGACGATGGTGACACAGACGCAGCAGACGGGGCTGGTAAGCAGCGTAAGTCGAGACAGCAGCGTAAGCCGCGACACGGCACAGGTGACGAGTCTGACAACGGAAAATCTGACGACTGACCAGCAGTGGCAGCAGACGTGGCTCATCAAGCCATTGGAAGGCGGCGGGTATAGCATCGAGGGATATGGTACGGCGAAAGCTCAAGCTAAACTCGAAGGCGAAAATAACTCCTGTACTACTTCGGCAAATTCTTCTTCTAAGGTCAGGCGAACGGCGTTAGAAAGCAATTATAATAGCGTAGAAAGCGTGGAAGAGAAGAAACCTCCCGAACGTGGTAAGGGTTCGTTGATCATATTAATTTGTGTGTGGTTAGGGGTAGCCCTTGCGGGTTATCTATTAGTAAGTTATCATAAAAAGTAATCAATATGGAAAATATATTGGACGGTACTGATCTTATCCTCTCCGTAAATGATGGCGCATTGGCCTTCAGTACAGGTTGTAAGATTACCACCTCTGCCGAGACGGGTGAACGTATGACCAAGGAGGCTGCAGGTGCGAAGTGGAAAGAGAAGTACGTGAAGAGTTTCTCGGAGAGTATCTCTGCCGACGGCTTGGTTTGTACGGACGCTGATACGGGTGCTCCTACCTACGACCAGTTGAAGGACCTGATGCTGAGTAGCACACCTGTAACCTGCAGCTATAATATCCGTGAGGCTGGCAAGCGTACCGGCAAGACGGCTGGTGGATATAAGGGTAAGTACATTATTACCTCTCTCGATCTGGACGGTCAGGCGGGCGATGATGCCAAGTACACCGTACAGCTGGAGAACTACGGCAAGGTGGAGAAACAGACCGACGGTTTGCAGAGTGGTAGCGCAAGCAGTGCTACAGGCCATTCTGAAGAATTGAGTTAAAAGATACTGTTTTCATTTTTCTTTAAATATTGTATGTATTAATGAAAAAAACGCTGATCAATGTAGGCGGCAAGGAATTGCCTTGCCGCCTCTCGATGGGAGCGATGCTCCTGTTTAAGAGAAATCTGCAGAAAGACGTGAGCGACATGGACGCTAACAACATAGAAGAGTTACTGATGTTCATGTGGTGTTGTGTCGTGAGTGCCTGTAAGGCCGACGGAGTGGAGTTTGATGTCGATTTCGAGACTTTCTGTTGTCTGATCACTCCGGACGACGTGAGTGCCTGGAATGCGGCAATGAACGAAGAGAGTGAGAAAAAAAAAGCCGAGACGAAGCCATAGGCTCTGACTCGGAGAAATATGAACCTACGGATGCGGAACATCTGTTGGGTATCGCGATGGGGTGTATTGGTATGAGTATGGATGACTTTTGCCGATGCACCCCTTCGGAGTTTTACGCAGCGTATGAGGCATGGAATGAGATGCAGACAAGCAGGGAGCGAGGCAGATGGGAACGCATAAGGATGCAGTGTCTCTGCAGTATGCAGCCTTACTCTAAGTCGAAGCTTACGCCACAGGACATCATGAGGTTCCCGTGGGAGGAACGAGGGAAGAGTGAAGAGGAAGGAGTGAAGAACAAAAAGCCGATGAGCCGTGAGGAAATCATGGAGAGGTATCGGGCTGCCAAAAAGCGGGCGGGATTAAGATAACCAGGATTAAATAATTCAGTCGCCCAGTTTGCTAACGAGAAGCCCGAGAAAGAATAGAAGGGATAATCCGGACAGACTGCCGAAAACCATCATGGCAGCCACTACCTCGAAAGAATGTTTTCCATCGAAGAATACCTTGGTCTGCCACTGGCAGAGTATAAAGAAGAATATTGCCAGGGTGAACATTATCCGTGTGAGACCCTTTGGAATCTTATTCTTTGGGACTCTTTTCCTGATGACGACTTTAGTTTTTTTATCCATTGTGTTATTGTTTAATACGTGACACGCTGCAAATATAAACATAAAATTAGAAACGACCAAACAAAATTGATATAAATATGGCAAAGGAAGTAAGTTTTACGATAAAACTGGATGACAGGGGGACCTTTAAGAAGGTAACCATGGATGCAGAACAACTGGGCAGAGCTGTACGATCCGTGCAAGATGAGAGCGAGAAGGCTAAACGCAGCGTGCTGACCTGGGCGGAAACATCGCAAGCTATTGATGTGCTACAAAGCTCTATCGGTGAGTTGCAGGGTGTGGTAAGCGACTTAACCTCTGCTTATCAGGTTCAGCTCGTGGCAGAAACCCAAATAGAGACTATCATGCGCCAACGCATGGCAGCCACCGATGAGCAGATACAGAGCATAAAAAATCTCTGTTCGGCACAGCAGGAGTTGGGTGTAATAGGCGACGAGGTGCAGTTGAGTGGTGCGCAGCAGATGGCTACCTTTCTGCAAAATAAACGAAGTCTCGACGTACTTATTCCTGCCATGAATAACCTTGTGGCGCAGCAGAACGGACTGAATGCCACCAATCAGGATGCCGTAAGCATCGGAAATATGATGGGTAAGGCAATGCAGGGACAGGTGGAAGTATTGCAGCGTGTCGGTATTACCTTTGATGAATCCCAGAAGAAAGTGCTCCAGTATGGTACCGAGAGTGAGCGTGCAGCCATGCTTGCTAAGGTTATCACACAAAATGTAGGCAACATGAATGCCGAGCTGGCCAAGACAGATGCAGGCAAGCAGAAGCAACTGGAGAATACTCTTGGTGATATTAAGGAACAGATGGGCGCACTCGTACAGGGAATCGCGCCATACGTCACCATGGCTTCGCAGATAACCATTACTATAACGGGTGTGGTAAAGCTCACTACTTCGCTGTATGCTGCCATCAAGGCCTTCAGTACTCTGACGGTGGTGACCGAGGCAACGAGCAGGGCAAAGGTGGGTATGACGGCGGTAGTGAGGGTGCTGACGGCGACAATGCATGGAGAAGCGGTTGGAGCTACAACTGCAGCTGTAGCAACGAGGGCATTGGGAGTGGCGGTCAAAAGCCTGCTGATTTCCACGGGTGTAGGTATCGCTATCGTGGCGCTTACCGAGGCTATCAACTACCTCATGAATAGCAGTGATGATGCGGTCAAGAGTGTAGATAATCTTTCGGAGGCAGAGCAGCGGGCAAAGATAGCTCATCAGCAGACGGCGCAGCAGATGGCGAGCGTGCGCAGCGAGATGACGCAGAACATCGCTACCCTGAAGAACTTCAAGGGAAGCAAGGAACAGGAGAAGGCCATGGTGCAGCAGATGAACACCAAGTATGGTGAAGCGATGGGCTACTACTCTACCGTGAGCCAATGGTATCAGGCGCTTACCGCCAACTCTAAGGCTTACTGTAATCAGATGATCAGCGAGATTACCATCCGTAATCTTGCCAACCGGGCAGCCGACCTGCAGCAGCAACGATACGACTATACGCACGATAAAAACGGAAAGGTTAAAAAGTTTGATAATAGGGATAAAATAGGATATGTTAAGGGTGAGGGGCTTCAAATCTTGCCTGGCACCAGCCAGAAGGCAGAGGCGGACAAGGTGGTGACCAATCTGTATCGGCAGGAACAGAACATCAAGAAGCGTATGGAAGCCCTTGTCAAGCAGAACCAGAATATCAGCTATAAGCATACTGCAGGGTATAGTGCAACACCTCCTTCTTTTAATGCCTCAACCGGTTCGACCGGTAATGCCGGAGGCAGCGGTAATACCAACACGGGGAATACTCCTGGAGTAACTGAGGACAAGAAAGCCTTAGAAGGTAGTATCGACTGGTATGAGGAGAAAATCAACGAGAAGCAGAAGGAGCTCAACGCCACAGCCGACAAGGCGACTGCCCGTGCTCTGAATGCAGAAATAGAAGGACTCCAGCGCCAGCTATATATGCTGAAGGTGGATGTCGGTATCGAGGATGTTCCGAAGGTTGACGTAAAGGCTTTTGCAATCAACCTGAAGGCTCAGCTGGATGAAGAAATGGAGACAATGCGCCAGAGGCTGTCAGATAAGCCACTTGTCATCAACACAGAAGTGGAAGCCAAGGCACGGGATTATGACCATATCTCCTCGCTCTTCAATATAGACGTAAGCAACTTTGAGAGTGTGCGTACCGGCTTGGCCGATATCAACGGCATAAGCGATTCTACTGCCAAGGGTATGGCGGCGGCTGGAGCCAGTTGTGAGATGTTTGGTTCTGCCCTGCAGCAGTTGGGTGGAGACTCAGCAGCGGCCAAGGCGGGAATGGTGGCTGCAGCCATCGGCCAGTTTGTTCTTTCCTTTGCGCAGGCCATGAGTACCTGTAAGACCTGGATAGAGTGGCTTGCTTTCGGTATTTCGGGAACGGCACAACTTACGAGCATCATATCCACCATCAGTCAGTTTGCCACTGGTGGTATTGTTGGCGGCAATCAGACATCGGGCGATAAGGTCTTGGTAAGGGTTAACTCTGGCGAGATGATCCTGAATGCAGCCCAGCAGGCACGACTCTTTGCCATTGCCAACGGTGCAGCGGTACAGGGTGTGTCGGTGAATACTGCAGGACTGCAGGGCATCGGTAGCGGCATGAGCGCAACTCTTGGCATCAGCGGCCGACTCCGTGGGCGTGATATAGTGATGGCGGTAGCGAACGAAACGAGAAACAATCGCAGACGTAGTAACATTAAAATTTAGAAACTATGCTTTTTGAAGGAGATTTTTATAATAATCGGGAAGATAAGATTACGGTAATCATCATTACGAATGGTGATGATTCTCAAAGAGTGGAAATTGGCAACGAAAAGGATGGTATATTCTTTACCGATGACCCTGTGGAGATTACTTCGCAGGTAAACGATACGTTTGATCACCTCCTTTGCTATCAGGCAAGTGTACGCCTGTTGTGCAAGAATTTCGTGCCGGACTTCTTCTGTAATTCCTGCCGTGATGCTGTGGTGAATATCCTCAGAAACGAGGAATGTATTTTTGCAGGGTATATAGAGCCGCAGGCGTTTAGCCAGGGCTATAATGAAGACTATGACGAGGTGGAGCTGACCTGTATCGACTGCCTTTCTGCCCTCTCTTATTCCAACTATCGGAATGTGGGAGCTGCAGCGGTTCTTTATGATGCGCTCAAAGGTAAGGCGGCGCAGCGTACTTTCTATGATATCATCGCAGAAATACTGAATGATGTAGGCGAAGCGGCTAATTATATGGGAGGAGGTACGTTTAAGATAATGTATGATGGCTCGAAAGCGTTGAGTGACGGAACGGGTGACGAAATATATAATATATTCCAGAATATCAGTATCAACGAATTGCTGTTCTTTGGTGACAAGGAGGATGACATGTGGACGCAGGAAGACGTACTCAACGAAATACTGAAGTATCTCAATCTGCATATTGTGCAGGAAGGTACTGTCTTCTATATATTCTCCTGGGAGTCGATACGGAAAAATTCTTATTTGAATTTATATAGAATAGATAAAGGCACCGAGAAGAGTATTGAGATACCTACATATCGGGTTGGTAAGGATATCGAGGTGGCTGACTGTGATACGAAAATCAGTATTGGTGAAACATACAACGAGTTGCTGCTTACTGATAACGTGACAGAGGTGGATGACATGATAGAAAGTCCGCTCGATGATAATTCGCTGATTGCTGCAGGAAACTTCCAGAAATACATGACCGAGTATATAGCTGAAGGTGAAGGGAAAACCGCATACAATAGCATGAAAGCTATGACGACGGGAAGGGAGAAAACAGACTGGCAGGATGCCAGTCAGGTGGACTGGTTCTGCTGGCCGAAGGCTGTAACGAACTGGAAGTTCTACGGAATAGAAAACGGCAGTCGTATAGATATGTACGAGAAATACCCCGCAGACGGAACCAAACAGCAGGATATCTTGAATAATGGTCTTACAGCTGGTATCGGTGCTTGTGTGTGTGCTTTCGGCAAGATAGAACGCAAAAATGGCGGCAACTCGTCTTCCCTCGTTACTTCGGTGAGTATGGATAACTATCTGATCATTTCTACCATGGGCAGAAGTGGACACCCAACCGAGGAGGAGATTCTTGCGTCGTGCCCTGTAGCGGAATATACGGGAAACAAGAGCGGAGGTACTTTTTCGCCTGCTGATAGCGACACGATTAATTATATCGTGATTAGCGGCAAAATGGTCCTTAATCCTGTAATGAATGTTACGGATATATATGGTCACATGGTGCTTGATGGATACTGGAAACCGACACTTCAGAATCCTAATTCTTATTGGCATAAGACCGTACCGAGCCGCAATAATGGTGACGGAAGGTATTATACCCGCAAGTATTGGTATTCTGAACAGTGGAACCAGGAACCGGTGTATGGTAAGGCTAATGAAATAGAAAGTTCTCATTCCTTCTATCCTTATACAGGCACAGGTCCTCAGGAGCATGAATATAAGTATAGTGCAGTTGGTACTGCTACTGATACGATCAAGCGAGTGGGCCTTATATCCTGTATGCTCATTATCGGCGATAAATGCGTCGTAGAATGCAATAAGGGCGATAAGAATGCGGTAGGCGGCACGAGTCAGGGCGAAGGCGATACGAATGATTTTGTATGGAAGAAATACAAGGAGCGGAGCGAATGCGCAACGGATGACGAGTACTACGCACAGAGCTTCACTATCGGCATTGACCCGAAGTTAAGGGACAAAATTATAGGCACGGAGTTTGAGATCCGCAAGAATGCTCCATATACAAAGGGTATTACTGCAGAGGGTACTGCGATACCTATCCGCATGTCTGACCACATAAGCGGCAGTGTGCAGTTTAAAATACTCGGGCCCGTAAATGCGGAATGGAATGAGATAACGAGAAGGCACCCTTCTTTCTGGCGACACACCAAGTGGTATCAGGATAGTCATCTTCTCCTGCAGGAGATCAATAGCATCATGCTGAAGGAGTTCAAGATAGAGGTGGTCAGCGACAACGGCAAGATAGGTGCGGTAAGTGATGAAAAGGATATCGTATATAAGAGTGATACCGGCGAAAACTTCGTCAACCGAAAGGATGACCTGGAGTTTCGGTTTACCACCGCGCTCACCTCGAAGGAGTGCAAGGCGTTAGGGGTAAATAATGCGGTGAAACTATCATCTCCACAGAACGAGGCGACCAAGAATGCACTTGTCGGCATCTATGACCGCAACCAGAACTTGGCGGATAAGCCGGAGAAGTTGTATGTGGATGCATACTGGCAGGAATGGCACGAACCGAGGGTGGTGATGACGCAGAACGTCATCGAGCCAAAGAAGGGGCTTAGCTTTGCGAGCATCTTTAGTGTTCCTGTGATCGGTAAACGGTTCTATGTGCAGGGTATGGACAGGAATCTCGCTGAGGGTACTGCTGTGGTGACGATGAGAGAGTTGTTCTAAAGTGATTTTAATAGTGTTATAAAAGGATTATAATATGATAGAAATTAAGACTTTTGCCAAGCCAAAGAAGACGGGAGGTTCGTCCGGATCATCTTCCTCGACTAAGTATATATCCGGAGTTATATCTGAAGCTGAGCACGCTGCCAGGGCTGATAAGACCAAGCGGGCAGAAGTTGCAGATCAGGCAACCTATGCAGGTACGGCTGCATCGGCACAGAATGCAGTCTACGCCTCTGAGGCGGGCAACCTTCATGAGGATGCGGAAATATTACAGCAGTATTTGAGTCTGAAAGATACTGTGGATCCTCAGGTAGTAAAGGGTATGGTGATCTTTGCGAAAGGTCTTATTGCTAAAGGTCTTGCAGATTTAATGATGGGCGCAAAGTTCGGCAATAATGCAAAGATTACTAAGCTGGGTGAAGCGGTGTTTGACGCTATCAAATCCATTGATTACGATAATGCGGCTGAGCAGGGTTTTTCTATCGAGAAGGAGAAGAGTGGCAAGTATCATGCCTTCTTCTCCAACCTCACCATTTGGGGCAAGGCGATATTCCATGAGTTAGAGGTGCGTAAACTGTCTTATTCGGGAGGCAATATCTATCTATCGGGCGCAGGCAGCAAGCTTATCAAGGTTGTGCCTGTCAAGCAATCGGTATCGGATGGTGGTGTGAAAACTTGGGTAGAAACAACTGAGGATGATGCGGAATGCGTTGGCTGGAAGTGCTATCTCTTGGCTGACGACGGAACTACTGCTACGATGAATTACTGGCAGGAGGGGGACCAAGTGCGCTGCAAGACTATTGGCGAAATTACGTCTGGTGGAACGTACAACGATGCAAGCAACAAGAGCTACTGGCGAACTATCCCTGATGGTGGTATATCTACGCAGAACGAGAAGATATACGGCACTAAGACGGAGACTTATCGCGATGAGGATGGCAACGAGCAGACAAGGGAAGTGCAGGTGGAACTGTATGATGGGCAGGCGTTCGCATGGATTGTCATAGGTAAGCATTCTGAAGACATCGACGGATATACTACAGAGGATAAAGCACCTACTGAGACAAAAGGCATTCCTGCCGAGGGTGACACAATCGTGCTTGATGGAAACAGACATCGTAATGGTCAGCAGGAATACGACAAGACGGACAGACAGAATGTAATCGTCTTAGAGACTACGGGTGACTATGCCCCTCGTATCGCTTGTTTTGCCAATATCACAGAATATAAGCATACTTTTACGAAAAGTGTAAATGGTAGTGATAAAGAGGTGTCTCTGTCGGTGTTTGAGACCTCTCCAAAAGGAGGAACGAAAATCAATTCTTCTCGTTTCGAGTGGATTTCCGATGATGGCAGCACTATCAACATCATCAACTATCGTGGCGATTGGGTGGACGGAAACACCTACCACAAGAACGACCAAGTAAATCATGATAATGCCGTGTGGGTATGTGTTGCCAACTCTGGTGTTGGTGTCACCGATGAGCCTTTAGATAGCTCGCCTAACTGGAAAAAGGTTCTTGTCGGAGGTAAGGGCGAGAAAGGTGATGATGCTGTATCTTACGGAATCCAGTTGTACACAGCGTCACGAAGTATTGCTGGTGCAGACCGAAAGGTTTTGTATGTAACCTATACAAAGTCTGTTGGCTCAGATATTACGAGCGGCACGAGGGAACAGATAGGACTCCCTGATAGTAGCTGTGTTGTTTATGTTGATGACGCAGTGAGTGACGGCATGACCAACAGACTTAATGGTAGTAATGTTAGTTATATTGACATTTATAACGCTTTCCCTTCCGAGATAGAAGGGAAATCTCACATTACCGTCGAGTTGTATGATGATGCAAATCATACGACAAAGCTCGCTGCTGCCTCGTTTACTCTCGGTCAGAGCGGTGAGGGTGTGGTCATGGCATACAAAAACGCTACGTCTCAACCTTCAAAACCAACCGTTGAAGATTTGTCTCAGCTGTCTGGCGGATGGTCTCGCACACCTCGGGAAGGTGGGTCTTATAACAAGGTGAGCAACGTTAGCTACGGAAATTACAGCGTCGATAGCACTACGAGCGGATATAGTACCTCGGAGTGGTCGGAAGTTTCTGATAGTGGAGAAACATGGCGAAAATCTCCTGCTGGGTTGTCTGATAGCTATGGATGGGCAATAATGAAAGTGTCTTTCTCTACAAATGTAGATAATTTGGACGTTAATGCTGTTATTAAGGCTTATTCCGAGGCTAACTTTGACTTCGTTCAAGTTCATGAACTTGATACAGAGATAACTGGTTCAAACAACCTTCAAAAGAAGGGTGTTGCATATATATCTGGTAATGGAATAGAAACTTCATATTCTTACCATGTCACTACGGCAGGACAGCATTTCTTCTATGTCTCCTATTGTAAGGACAGCAGTGGTAATAGCAACGGAGACTATGGCTTATTCCGCTTCGACCTATCCGACAATCTCGTCTCTATGCCATCTACGGTGTGGATGAGCCAAGCCACTTTGAAAGACGGAAAGGCTGTACTTCCTTGGTCAGAACCTGTGAAGATAACAGGCGAGGATGGTACACCTGGCGAGGATGCCTACAGAGTAGAAGTATCTCCAGCCACCCTCGTGTTCGATACAGACGATAACGGTCTTGTTGATTCAGCTACATTAAGCGGTAAATATGCGACTGTGACTGTCTATAAGGGTAATCAAAAGATAAGTGCAAATAATCTTTCTCTTCCAAGTAATCATGAGACGAAAAAATCCACAAACGTGGAAGGTGATATTTCTAATGTTGATGGAGAGGCAAGAATTACCATCTCAAGCATAGGGACGGAAACTATTAGCGAAGATGTAATGGTAAGCAAGTCGAGCGGACAGATTTCGTTCCCGATTGATGTGTTCGGAGAACGGAGCACCCTTGTGTGGGCTACGGTCAACGTACAGGTCAATGTTGCGAAGTTTACGGGTTCTGTGGTTGTTAATAATAAGAGCTACAAGATACAATTTGATGAATTGTCAAAGAATGCTGCAACTAAAGACGAGCTGGAGGACGCAACGTCGAAATTTGAGCAGACCGCAAGGGAAATCTCACTTTCGGTAAGCGAGAAGATAATCGACAGAAGAAACCTACTTATAGGTAGTGCGTTCCTGCGTGATGATAATAATCGTATTCTAAACTATGCCGCAAGTATCGAGATAAATTCTGGCTATCAGGGTACAAACTGCGCCAAGATTATTGATGATACGGATGGGACACCGCATTATTGTGGCGCTTTCTGGGATGGTTCGCAAGGAGGTAAGAGTGTGAAGATAACAAAGGGCAAGAAGTACGTTATATCATGCTATTGTAAGACGAATGACACAAATGGAATCTTTTGCCTTGAAGCATTATATACAGACAAGCAGACGAACGCGCAAAGAATGGGAGGTCCAAAATATCTCACAAATAGTTCTTTCCGTTGCAAAAGTGCGAATAAGTGGGAATTATTCGTGGCGATTATAGATACAACCGATGCGGAGTATGACTATATTGCCTTCAACTTTTTTGAATATAACAACGGCAATTATGGTCGTATTGAAGCTTGGATTTGTCGCCCGATGGTCGAGGAAGGCGATACCTATAATGGCTGGACGCTATCGACAGAGGATTACGATTACGTAGGTGGCAACATGCTCGATAATACATTGTCGCTCGATAAGTCGGGTACACTATACGATGTTAACGGTTCGCTGACTCCAGCAGGATTTGGCGAGAGCACGTCTATATACAAGTCGTTCTCTTATGTGCTGAAAGGAACTGTTAATAGCTTTAGCCAGCTCCCATCTTCGGGAAACGTGTATGGTGATACATACTGTGTACGTAATACCGAAATATGCTACAGGTACAACGGCAGCGAGTTTGAGAGTGTCGGTAATGATTACTATTATAATGTTCTTGAATGGAGAAAATTAGAATCGGGGGGATTCGTTCCTTTCGGCTTGGAGGCTAACAAGGATTACGTTTTCTCGTTCATGGCTAAGGGAACTGGTAAGTTGACAGCATACTTCTACAGCCCTGAGACAGACGTATTCGTTGAGAGCTCTTTAGGAGAAACAGCTACGAGAGTAGATGGAGCAGCAAATTTCCAACTGACGAGCGATTGGAAAAAATATTGGGTACATTGGCGACCATCAGACAGCTCGCACAAGTATGTCCTTTTGAGACTCAACAGAACGATACAGAGCAGCGAAGGTGATGCACCTATAACTAACTGCTACATTGCTCAGCCGAAGCTCGAAGCTGGTGCGGTTGTTACCGAATACACCGAGCGCAAAAGTGACCTTGTGGATAAGGCGAGCCTGAAGGCAGCAGGTATAGAGATTACGAGCGACCAAGTTACCTTGTACGGAAACAAAGTACAGGTAAAAACCCCGAAAGCCAATCCTTCAGAGGGTTATGACGAAGCTGCTATGTTTCAAAATGGAAAGCTCAATGCGAAATTCATCAACGCAGGAGACGTCGTAGCTAAAGGTATCAATGCTCAGGTGATTACAGCTACTAAGCTTAATGTCACAGGAGATAGCAAAATCGGAATATGGAGCATTAAAAAGGATGATAATTGGGGGGATATTATGCAAGCGGAGTGTACAGAATATAATGGTGCAACTGTTGTAACTGGTATTCAGTATTGCCCGTTATTTGTCCGAGGTGGTTCACCTAATACTGCTTATTTTCGCGTAGGTGCGTCCTGTACGGAGTTTTCATATCAGTCAACTCTAAATTATTTTAATGCCGTGTGGTTTGGAGATGCTGCAAGAATTGTCTGTAAAGGTTCGGTAAACAACGTAAATCTTCCAACAAATTATGATTATAATACCCAATACGAACCAGTGCAGTATATTTATTCTGAACAGAGTAAACAAGAGTCGCCTGCGTTGGCTATAAATGTTATTGCCAAGGGTTTTTCGGGTACACCAACGGCTATACAGACAAACGGCGCTATACGAGGAGCGTTAGCACCGAACACAGAGATTATTAGTGATACTCAGCAAATATCAAACGGCGTCGGAATCGTTATTTGCACAAATCCTTCTGATATGACGTTAACACTTCCTGCCAATCCTGTTGATGGTCAGACGCTGATAATTATTCAAGGTAATGACAAAAGGGTATATATCGTTCCTCCTAAAGGCGATACGATATATTGGGGTGGTCAGACGAGATACGATACCGGCAATAGATTCTATTCGGGAACGATAGGACAGTTTACTATCCTTGTTTTTATCCGTGGGGCTTGGCAACTGCAATTCATGAATTATCGTCCATAATAAATTTTATATAAGCTTATGAAAAAAATAGTGAAAGGAAATGACTTCGCACTGAAGATTCCGGTGTCGAAGAAAGTAAACGGCGACATCGTGCCGTTCCCATTGACAGGGTGTACTGACATTAAGGTGCAGCTGGTGGGCAGCTTCTCCATCCTTACCCTCGCCTACACGCTCGACATTGAGCACGACAACGTAATCATCGCTGAAGTAAAGGGCGACCGCGTTAAGAAGGATGTCTATTCGCTCGTGGTGAGCGGCAGAAAATTGGGCAACGCATGGCAGAGCAAGGAATACGAGCAGATAGCCATCGTGGAGTACAATAAGGACGGCGACACCGAGTTTGGAGAAACTGACGAAGGAGACAACAGCGTAGAGATGGACACCTCCTTGGTGATACTGCCTCCAAGCGTGGAATTAGAGCAACTCATCTCGCAGGCGAAAGGACTTGTGGATGCAGCTCAGAGAGCGGCGGACACAGCGAGCGAGGCTTCGAAGAACGCCAAGACCGCCCTGTCGGCAGCCGAGAATGTCAACGCAGACCTCGTTGATCACGTGCTTACCGTGACCAACCGGCAAGGGGAGGTGAAGAGTATCAACTTGGGCGACATCGATGAGGTGGTGACGGTGACAATCACTTCGTCGGTGGAGAGCGTAAAGGTAGGCGGCATCTCGATAGCTGTGAGATACAACCACGGCACCACGCCGCAGACGTTCGTTACCGATGATGATGGCAAGGCTGTTTTCAAGGTTCATAGAGGTGAGTATTATGAACTGAGCGTGCCTCAGTATGGAAATGCGCAGCCAATCTCTCCTGTGGGATTCACCGCCGTATTGGAGAGTCGAGATATTAACCTAAGCTATCTGCCATACGACGAGGATTCAAGTGAGAAGGTGGTGGTGACGGTCACCAAGTATGGGGCAGACAACCAGGCCGTCGCTTACGAGGGTATCCCTGTGTCGGTAACCTATGACAAGAAGATCGTTGAGTATCACTCTGACAGCAAGGGACAGGTGACAGTCTATGTGCCTTACGGCAAGGAATATACCGTCAAGGTCGAGAATCAAGAAGGTTACTATGTCAGTTTCAACAAAAACACAAGGACCTACACGGCGGCGGTTCCGCAAAGATTATTGGATTACAGGATGTATCAATTTAAGGCAGGCGTCTTTGTAGTGGATGGTGATCTCAACGAGTATTACATCGACAGTTGGGTCGCGACTGGCAGAGACAGCGAGGATGTTGTGGCACTAAAGGTGGCGGACTCCACCTTGATGATCAATAAGGGTACGTTCATGATTAGAACCTCCGACCTTAGAAATATGTCCAAGTTGCCCAAGCTGCCATGGTGTACACAGCAGCTGCTGTTTACAAGCATCGCCTCAAACGGCAATGTTAGCTCAGACGCCAACTACTACAATGGCGAGTCGGGCACTTTTCTCATCCGGCAGGAGGCACAGGAGCGAAGCCTTTCCGTGCCGGCGGCAGACTACGCCTACAACCAGATATTCAGTATTGGTGGTCAGGAGCTGCATGGGTTCAAAATGTCGGCAGGACAGGAATTTATCCACATGGCGAATGCGAGTCCTATCAAACAGATACTGACCATATTGTATGGCGAGGACGTGGGAAACGCCTACTACAAGTTCGTCATGAGCAATTGGCGATGGACCAGTTCGCAGTACGGCGCTGGTAACGCCTGGGTCTACAACAGTGGTGCGGGCAGCAACAACAAGACGTACAGCAACGTCGTACTGCCAGTTTTCGCTTGCCCTTGACCTCTTCGCCTCTTTACCTCTTGACAACCCCAGCTCACTAAGGAGTAAAAAGAGGCAACGGCAAGGGGCGTGAATTTTAGTGAATTAATTAACATAAATAAAACAGAAGGATGTTAGCGGAAGGATTGGGAATATACAAGGATACACGCTTGCTCTGCAAGCTGTTGTTGGAATACGGAAGGAATGTTAGCAAGGTGGTGAGATATGGTATCTACGAACGGATGACAGAGAAGTCAGCAAGAGCCTTGGACTTGGTGTATCTGGCAAACGGCAGCATGGCAAGACGTGTGGAATATATAGACGAGTATATCATGATTGTCCGGGAGATACGCACATTCGTCGGCATTTTCGACGACCTCGCCTATCTTGATGTTCGAAAGGCCACAAACCTGACGAAACTCACAGACAGGCTGCTACAATTTGCATACGGATGGCGAAGGAGTTCTCTCGGATCTTCGCAGAGGTGAGAGCCACGAAGCTAAGGCAACGTGGGAGTGCCGCCATCAGATGATGACAAGGGATGCCGCCACGCAACTTCTTCAGAAGAAGTGGTCAGACCTTAAAGGGAGAAGGCATCGGTAACGCAGAACGGCGCTGGTAACGCCTGGATCTACAACAGTGGTGCGAACAACAACAACAAGACGAACAGCAACGTCGTACTGCCAGTTTTCGATTATCACATATTGATGATGCCCGATTCTTTTCGCCATCCTTCTGTATATCTAACAATCAAATTATCATGCAAGAGTATGTCTCCATCGAGGATATTAGACAGGCGTATATCGACTGCTGCAAGCATAAGACTTCGACCGACGATTGTGTAAGCTATCAGGCAGAGGCGATAATCAACAACTATCAGCTGTACGCAGACCTTAACCGGCTGACCTACAAGATAGGTCCAAGCAAGGCTTTCTGTGTGACTCGTCCAAAGTTGAGGGAGGTGTTCTGTGTTCATTTCCGCGACAGAGTCGTGCATCATCTTCTTGCGTTGAAGTTTGGAGATATTCTTGAGGACGAACTGACCGATAGCGCATTTGCTTGTAGGCAAGGTAAGGGTGTTCTTTACGGTGTCGAGCAGGTTAAGGCCCAGATGGAACGGGTGAGCGAAGGCTATACTCGGGAGGCTTGGGTTCTTAAGTGCGACCTTCAGGGCTTTTTCATGAGTATCGATAGAAAAATGTTATATGACAAACTGGAACGGCTGATTAGGACGAAGTATCGTGGTAAGGATATCGAGTGGTGGCTATGGTTGTGGAAGATAGTGGTGTTGCATGATCCAACAAAGAACTGCGTCAAGACCGGCAACCTGAAGTTATTCGATATACTGCCCAAAAATAAGTCGCTGTTCACATGTGACAAGAATAAGGGCCTTCCTATCGGTAATCTTCCAAGTCAGTTGCTTGCCAATTTGCTGTTGTCCGACTTCGATAAGATGATGGTCTCGGCGGTGGGTACGGACGGTGGATATGGCAGATATGTCGACGACTTCATCGTCATCAACAGGGATAGAAGACTGCTTCATCGCATCCTGCAAGATGGCAGGATATATCTGAGAGACGAATTAGGATTGACGCTACATCCTCGCAAAATCTCCTTGCAGAGAGTGAGCAATGGCGTTCGATTCATCGGCACGATGATAAGACCTCACAGACTTGTTCCTAACAGACAGACAGTGGAACGACTGTATGCCGTGATAGACGAGCTCGGGATGATCGAAAATCCCACGAGCCAGGTCTTAAAACGATACGTCGGACGCATCAATAGTCTGATGGGACTGCTTGCCTATTGTGACAGCTATCACATAAGGCGCAAAGCCTGGATGATGATGCCACACAAAGACAGACTCTATTGTAAGAATATGAAGGTTATCAAGATTATGAATAAATTTAAGGTTTAATTATAAAAATGTCGATTATGAAGATTAATTTTATTAGGACAATTATCCCGGAAGCAGCTTTCAAAAAGCAATATGAGCTTGGAAGCTTGATGATTTATCATATCGGGGAAGCGCTTAATAAGGAATTAGGCGCATACGAATGTTATGAGTGCTCCATGGCAGTTTCTGCCTTTGACGAGGAAGAAATACAGAAGGCATTTGTTGAATTTTCGGTTAAGATGGATGCACTGAAACTTGAACAGGCAAAGGCTGATAAGATAGCAGAGATTACTGCCTACGACAAATCTCCTGCCGTCAATGCGTTTTACCTTAACGGGGAGCAGCACTGGCTCGACTTCAACCTGAGAGATCGTGTATTTGCCGGTAATGAGAGAATTGCTTATAAGGGTCGAGAAGAAACGAGTCTCTGGCTTGATGGAAAGTGTTTAGTCATGCCCATCGCAGCGGCTCAAGACCTTATCTGTACTATTGAGGTGTATGCAAAAGATTGCTACAATGTGACCGCAACTCATCAGGCAGAGGTTAATAAGTTGACGACCATCGAAGAGGTGAAAGCCTATGATTACAAGACGGGCTATCCTGAAAAGCTCAATCTAAAAATATAATATCATTTCCCTGGCATTGGGAAAATGATAGTGATGTTTAACTAAATAAAATGAAAAATTATGTATGTATTAAGTATTATTTCATTCCTCTTGCTTGGAGGATTTCTTCTTCTCGCAGCTATGCGGTTCGGTGTTCCGGATATGGTGAGCGATGTGTATTATCAGTTGCAGAATTGTGCTGACAGTGAGATTGTCGGAGGTAAACGCAAGTGCAATTATGGTTGGGTGTTCACGCTTGTCATGTTCACGAGTGTTATTCTCATGCTCATTCCTCTGCTCGGCTCTGATAAGGGTATTCAATGCCTTGTCTTCTTGGGGTGCGCTGGATTAATGTTTGTAGGCGCAGCGCCTAATTATATAGATAAGGACACCTACCCTATTCATAAAGGTGGCGCTATTGTGGCAGCTATCGGGTGTGTAGGCTGGTGTTCAAGCGTCAATCTTGCCCCTACTCTACTATTAGCTATTGCGGTGCTTATTATCTATTTCCCTCCTGCTGCAAAGCCGAAAGCTGTCGGATGCTATTGGGCAGAGGTGGCGGCATTCCTCGATGTATATCTTACCTATTGGCTTTGCGTATGCTGAAAAGGTTATTTACTCTCAACAAGCGAGACTGTATCGGTCTTGCTTGTTGGCTACTGATGGGTATATTGACAGGATTGTTTGCTTTGCTTGTAATGGTAAGCAGAGAAATGTATCAATATAAGCATTATTGCCTCTCACATTTCGAGTGGGAAGACGTGATAAGGTATTCGGTAGTGATAGTGTTTGGAAGTCTTATTAATTATTTTATTTTTATGTAAAATGAGAAAGATTGAAAGAATATTCGTTCATTGTACGGCTTCGAGCCAGAAATGGGGAGTTAAGGAACTCCTTGCAGAGTTCAGAGCGAAAGGCTGGAAGAACCCAGGGTATCACAAGGTAGTGACCGAGGATGGTGTTGTGCATCAGTTATTAGATATTAGTAAGGTCAGTAACGGAGTACAAGGCTACAACTCCACTGCCATTAATGTAGCATACGTGGGTGGTATTGATAGTAAGGGTAAGCCTGTTGATAATCGAACGGAAGCGCAAAAAATAGCTTTAAGATCATTGCTTATAGAGCTGCATCGTCAATACCCTGGCGCACAAATTATGGGACATAGAGATATTTGGGGTAGCGACCCCCAAAAATGGAAGAAATGGTGTCCTTGTTTCGACGCTAAGTCAGAGTATGAGGATATATAAAAAAATAATGTGATTATAATGCCGTTAAAAAGCGATTATAATCACATTATTTGTGTAATGGAGGGAGAAACGAAAAATATACGTTTCGTTTTGAAAATATATCGTTTCGTTTTACGATTGACGAACATTTCGTTTTGCGGATTATAAAGATGACCTTTCCTAACGACAAGGTATTGAGCATCTCTCTGAGTGAAAAGCAAATTAGCGGTAGAAATATATCCATCAATCTGGACTATGAGGATTTGCTTGCTGCGGATTCCTTCGACTCCATTCTATTAAGAGAACAATAAAGTAACTATAGCACATGGACAAAATAATCAAGAAGTTCAAAAAAGCAGTGCTTATGTCCTTTATGGTCATAGGTATTCCTACCAGTATGGTGGCACAAAGTCATGGAAGCCACCTTCAAGTTTCCTTGGGTGTCTTATATCCAAAGACCATGGAAGCTACTCTGGCCTATGAGAAGGAAGGTGACTATCATCATGCCTGGGAGTACTTTGGTAGTTACTCCATTCAATATGCAGATGACCCGGAAGCTGGACACATTACTCCGAAATCATTTTGGCATCATTATAACACCTGGATGATTGGCGTTGCTTATAAGCCCTGTGTAACAAGAGGCCGCAACCATCACGGTAGCTTAAGAATCGGTGCCAGTGCTGGTAGTGATTTTGAGAAAGCTATAGGTGCTGCTCATTTGGGGTATGAACATACTTATAACCTATATGATGGTTGGAGTGTATTCTTTGCTATCAAGGAAGACATTACCATTAGAGCTAAAGATCGGTTCAAGACTGGTGTTTCACTGGGAGTTAAGATTCCATTATAATTAAAAGACAATGAGAAGAACATATTTTTCTATTTTTTGCGGGCTGTTTGCTATCATTTTACAAAGTCTGTTGGTCTCGTGTGATGAGCATGAGCCAACTGACCATCAATTACATGTTGGCTATGTTCTGTGTGATGACCACAGCTGTATGGATACTCAAACTTATTTCAGTCAATCCACCAAGAAAGCGGTGGGTGTCATTTTTGCCGAGGCCACGGATGAGCATCCTGCCCTTGCTGTGATGCTCCAAGAAACCCGGGGGGCATTTTGTGACTCTCTGGGGCTGGAGAATGGTACAAGCCAGGATATTTCCGCTTTCGATGGGCATACCAATACCATCGCCATGTTCCAAAGCAAGTTTAAAAAAACAGGTAAGGGCTGCCCAATTGCAGAAACCATGTTTCATTTTCACAGCGGAGGGCAAAGTGACTATATACCTAGCGTGGCAGAACAATGCCTATTGGTAAAAAGTGCAGCTTATATCAATGGTATCATTGAGAAACTGGGTGGAATCCCCATTGATAAAACAGATGATACTTGGTACTGGACCTCTACAGAGGTCAAGGAGAATCCAGGCTATCAGGCATGGTTATGCTCCACTACCGGTGGAGGTATTATAGAGACACCAAAGACCGAGATTCATAAAGCTCGTGCCATTGTTAGAATCAATTATCCAGTTCATTAACTTCACAATACATCATTATGGCATTTTGGAAAGAATTGGGCGTGGCAGCCTTGGAAAAAGGCAAGAGTTTCTTCCGTGGAGGAAAACAAGCCCTACATGCCACAAAAGAGACAGAAGCCATCGTCAAGGGTGCCAAGGTCAGTCCTTTAGGTGCTGAAAAAGGTAAGGCAGCCCTATCACCTATCTCAAAGGAGAGATCATTGCCGAAGTTTAACTTCATTCCTTCCTTCAATGGTAGGTTAAATTTTTCCATGAAGGATACTTGGAATAATTTGTGGAAAAGAACCCCAAAGGAAGTTCCTATGACAGTACAAAAGGCAACTCCTACCCTCTCCTTTACGGATAGAATGAAGAATTGGTTTCATAGATTTTCTCCAAAACCTTCTGTAACGGAGCAGACTTCACAAGTGATGCCTTCGATGAAACCCGCAAGAAACCCCATCTTTAAAGACAGCGGTTATCTTTCTTGGGAGAATTCATTGCCAAAGGCATCTTTTAAACCGAATTTCCACCCTATAGCTAAGGCAAAAGAAGCTATCAGGGGAAAGAAGGATGTAGCTGAAGAAACGATCAAAGCAGAAAAGAAAGTTGCTGAGGAAATGAAATCCAGCACAAAACAAGCAACTAAGGAAGCTCCGAAGACAACCGAAAAGGCAGCTGAGAAAGTAAAGAACGCCAAGGAGGCTGAAAAAGAAACTGCCAAGGAAGCCGCCAAGAAAGAAAGTACCTTAAAGAAGACAGCAAGATTCTATGCAAAGAACCCAAAAACATTGGGATGGCACTCAGCTTTCGCTCTTGGAGCATATGGCATCGCTTCAGGAGATGGCTTCCTGAAACCTCTTTTATATGTATTGGGTGGAAGTAACGCCTCAGAGAATGGACTTGGTGGTATGGTAGGACAAGCTGTAGCTGGTGATAATGCCCCAGACATATATAATAAGGTAACCGATGCTGCAGGAGCAGTAGTGGATGAAGGTGTGAACCTTTATCAGACAGGAAAAGGAACTGTGGCTGGTGTAGCTGACGAAGGTGCTAATTTGTATCAAATAGGAAAAGACTATGTTGGTAATGGCATGGTCGAGAATGACCAAGGTGGCTATTCGGATCCAAGTACACAATCTTACCCAAACCCCTACCAGAATCCTTATCAAGTGAGCAATCCTTATCAGAATACCCCACAAGGTTATGGGCAGGATGGTATGCTGAATAAGGTTATGAGCGGCATGAACCATGCCGTAAATGAAATAACAGGCGGCAGTGTCTCTAAGATGAACATCTTGAGTCTAGCCGTAGCTTCCTATATGATGTTTGGAAGATTTGGGTGGTTGGGCAAGGCTGCCAGCTTATTGCTGGGTGGTATGACTCTTAAGAATATCAACCACCGTCAGGCAGGCTATCAACAAATGCCTATCCAACAACCCCCAAGCCAAGGCTATCAGCAAGCTTCACCACCTAATGGCTATTTGCAGTCTGCAGTTAGCATCCCGTCCTCGAGTGTGTCACAAGACGCAGAAGAGGATATCGTTCAACGCCCAAGAGGTATGGGGCTTTAGTCAATGAATAATAATTTAATTTAGAGAACAATGAAAAAGAATTATCAAGATATGCTCCTGGAGTCAGGAAGTGGATTTATGATGCCCTTCGCTCTGGGCGACGATGAAGAATTGCAGACCACGCTGGGATATGGTGAGCAAAGACATCCATCCAATGGAAATCAGTTCCACCACCAAGGGGTGGATTTACTAACGAATGGTAAAAGTCTTTATGCCATTGCCACTGGTACGATTATCGGTGCTGGACATGATTCCATCCATGGAAACTATATTGTTGCCAAATACGGAAAGTATGAGGTAAAGTATGGTCATGTTGAAGAAGCTTACTGTCCTTATGGAACAAGCATCAGAGCAGGTCAGGAAGTGGGGAAAAGCGGCAAGTTCCTCCATCTGGAAGTACGATTTGATGGAGTGAGCATTGACCCGATGGAGTTCTTGGGTATGATTTGGGCTAACATACAACAACTGGCAGCGATGGGTATTAGCAATATGCCTAAGCCAGAGAAACTGGGAAACCAAGAGGTCAAGACAAACTATGACAAGGAGCAGGATGAAATTCTCATGATGATGTTGCGATGGCTGCCGAGCTATATGAATGAGCTTCGTACTGGCAGCTATCAGCCACCAGAGAGAATGCAGACGCACCTGCGCCATATTTTCTCAGAGGCAGCCAACAGAAATTATCTCTTTGAGAAGATGCCCAATATGGGGAATCCTTTAGGATTATCAGAGAGGAGCGTCCCTCTTGCCGAGAAAGTACAAAATCTTTTGATTGAGGATTTCTTGAGCTATGTGATGCTTCGACACGATGCATACCCTGCTTCCTGGACAGAAACTCAAAAAAAAAACTTTCTGATCAAGTTGCCTCAGACGGCTTAGTGATTGACCCGCTTTCAGATTTGGCTATAGATGTAGAGAGCTTTGATATCAAGCATGAAGCCTACGTCTATTTTGACTCATCTGGCAGAAGATGTTGGACCAAAGCCTGGTTCAATGGAAGGGAAAAGGGTGAGAAAGCAATTGAGATTACGCGAATGCTGGCCATCAAGTTCATCAATGACGAGATTTCGCAAAATGACTGGCTTACCCGATTCTATCCTAAGCAAATGTCGGTCTATCATAAGGCCATTGAGCAGGCACGTCAACAATTACTTTCATTTTAAACACCATTTTATATGGCAAAGGACTACGATTACAAGAATTTATCGGAGATTGACTATTGCATGCGCCAGTACTTTAGCAAGTACTTGGCGCCTACGCTTATCAAGGAAACCCGACAGCTTAAGCATAATCAGATTAAGGAATTTACTGAGCAACTTCAAAAGAATGCCTCACCCTTTGTTCCTGTGAATGTACAACTTCAAAATACGGACCTGCAGCTTAAGGCTGCAGGTAAATGGTATAAGAAGTCTTCAGATGATGTGATTAAGTTTTGCAAGGATAGATGGGGAAAGGATACTAAGTTCGCCAAGGACTATCAAACTTTTCTCAACTCTTTCTATAGGGAGTTGGTCAGAATGCATGGAGGCAAGGAAAATGAAAAGCTGGCTGTATTTGCAGAAAAATATGTTGCCAATAGATTCCAAGGTCTTATCGTTGAACAACTGGCAAGGGAGCAAGTCCCCAAAAACAGTGCTGCCTATATCGCTAAGAGAGCCATGGAAGATAGCCTTTTGGGGTTATTGCCCAGTATTGGCCCTAAAAAAGGAGAATTGGATGATACCATTGAGAAAAAAGCGGATGATATCTATAGCCCCAACATCGCCGAAAAAGCAACTGCCATAGGGGGATCCATGATGATAGATGCTGGCTTGACAGGTGGATATGGCAGCGGTAGTTCACTTCTGGTGAAAGGTGCCACCAAAGCTGGCATCAACGTTACACCTAAAGCAGCAGCATTTTTAAACTCAGCTTGGAGTGGAGCCGTAATAGATGGCGGATTAAGGACGGGCTTTGCCATCCACCATGAAAATACATGGCAAAACGAGAAATATGCCAAAGAGGATTGTAAGAATTTGTTAGGTGATCAGGATGCTCAGAGGCACATCCAAGAAGGAAGTGATAATATCAAGCGTGCCAATACTGTAGGGATATACAAACTCAATGGTCAACTTGAAAGAAAAATCAAGACCTTTATCCCATCCTTCTCTGATAGAACCAAAAAGGATATGGATCATGTTTATAGCCAGCATAAGAATCAAACTGGCAAATTGCTAAACATGATAAGAACGAGTTTTTCAAAACAGGCTATTCCATTCGATGCTTCTAGCAAGGTTCCTCAATGGATGCTCAAGCTTGGGACGAAAAGATGCCAGCAATGTGCATCAGGATTTTATTCCATTGCGATGGAAATGTCCAGAGAAAGTAAGGCATGGATAAGTATTGGAGGTAAAAGAATGACTCTCAAGCAAGTGAGCCAACGAGCCTATGACTACGCTGCAGCAGCACAAGTTTGTGAGAAAAGGCAAGGTTCATATACAGCAAGGGCTAAAAAAAATGATAATAGAGATCCAAATATGGATAGTTTCAATCAGCAAAACAATATGCCAGGCCCAACTAACACAAATAACTCTGGTTATACACCTTCCTTTTCAGCGGTACAGAACTCGCCTTTCTCTCAAACTCCAAACACTCTTGATGCTGGTAATGGTATTTTTAGTGCCTTTCCAACGGAGTTGACAGAGGGCTGGGGAAATGCCTTGCAACATGCAGGTTTGTCTGACTTTAGTGATGTGACCAAGAATTTAGGCTATGTACTTGCCATGCTCCCTGACATGATTATTGGTATGTTTACGGGTAAGAATCCTAACCTGCAGTTAGAGGACAACTTATTACCTTTGGCTTCCATATTCGGTGGCTTGTTCATCAAGAATCCATTGCTCAAAATGCTTTTGTTGGGATTCGGCGGAGCCAACTTGCTCAATAATGCAGGGCATGCTGCTCTTGGTCAGGCCAGGACAAGTAGTGAGCCAAGAAAAACATATAAGCAATATGAGGAAGAATCATTGAATCCTCGCATCACTTCACCAGTTATAAAGGGAGGCTCAATGATAGCTAATATTGATGGTAAGCCCTGCGTCATTGGTATTTCTGAAAATGCCATTGATGCTTATGAAAAAGGCTATTTGCCTCTTTCAACCTTATCAAATGCCGTTCTCAAAAAACATGATGAGAACCAGGCTTTAGCTGAAAGAGAGTTTGACAGAACGCTCAACAAAGAAGAATCCAACACCAAGGTTATGGGTATTAGATAATCAAAATAAGAAGAGAGTCATAGGCTGTAATCAAGAAACCTATTGCCTCTCTTTTTTTTCATACAACAATCAGACCGATGTGTTCGTTCATATTGAGTTGTTATGTTGTGTACAACATAATATTTAATATGTTGCGTAGTCAATTATGTTGGCTTCACATCAGAAAAACTTATCCACAAAGGATTCTTTTGATTTCTACACAACATAGATTTTGACTACGCAAAGGTACTATATTATTTTAAACTGAGTCCAATTGAAAAAGTCCCGAATCATATTTTTTGTCTTTGTAACTTATTGACAATCAATAGCACATTTTCGTAAAAATGACTTTTTAAATGGGCTCAAGACTTAACACTTTCTTTTGGATTTAGACGAAAGGAGTCATATAGAATGGTAGCAAAAGAGTGTTGCCATCCTTCTGCAAATCCTTGCCATAAAACAGGTATTTTTGCAAGACAACTTTCGAGAACTTCTCACTAAAGGCATCAAGTGAGGCATGCGACTTATACCCCGAAGATTTAACCTCTATCGGACAAATCTTGGAACCACGAGACACCAAAAAGTCTATCTCATAATTGTGAGTAGCATCCTTAGGCCAAGTGTAGTAAAAAAGTTCATTGCCAGAAGCCGTCAGCATCTGTGCCACTAAGTTCTCATATACATAACCTAAATTGGCACTCAACTTATCGCCTAGTAGCTTATCGTAGATGACATTATCTGTAAATTCCTTGTCCCAAAACGCCAGAGTTATAAAAAGGCCTGTGTCTGCACAGAAGAGCTTGAACTTATTGGTATCTTTATGAAGCGACATACCTACATTAGGCTCATTGGCATGACTGGCAAACAATACGGTCTTGCTATCCTCCATCTCTCGCAACAGCCCCTGCAGCTTGTGATCCTCCACATTTCCTAAGACTGAATATGGCTTATAACGATTGCTATTTTGAGACAACTGAGCAGGAATATTCTTAAACAATTGCTCTATTCTACGCGAAGGATCTATCTTTTGGAAATCATCGAGATACAGACGAATGATATCACGTTTCACGAGATCCACCATACTCAGATTATTCGACACCAGATATTCGTTTACAGCTTGTGGCATCCCTCCTATGAGTGCATATAGCCGGAGTTCTCTCATCTTGTCTCTATGGGCTTGTCCGAGTGACAGGCGTTTGTCGAAGAACTGCTTTAGAAGAGGTATAGAAGCGTAATCACCCAATGCCCATCTGAACTCTTCATAATCCATAGGATACAAGGCAACCCGTTCTTCCTCACTGGGAATAGTGATGTTTTTTGTATTCTTAGTAATACTGATAAGCGAGCCCGTCTCAATGTAGTCATAACGCCCATCAGCCACCAAATACTTGATGGCTTGTCTTGCCTTAGGACAAGACTGAACTTCATCAAAGATGATGACAGAACGCCTATTGGTCAAGATGGTTTTATATATGGTTTGCAACTGAAGGAAGATAAAATCAATATCCATCAAATCATCAAACAAGGAAACAACTCGTTTTGATGCCTTATTGAAGTCTATAAGGATGTATGATTCATACTCTTTTTGTGCAAACTGTTCCACCAAAGTAGACTTACCTACACGGCGTGCCCCCTCTACAAGAATAGCAGTTTTACCATCCCTTGTAGCCTTCCATTGAAGCAATCTATCATACAATTTGCGCTTAAATATTCTATTCATATATTCTTTTCTTTATTTTTTATATAAAAGTTACTGACTATTTGATACTTACGCAGTGCAAAGATACGAATGATATTGAAAATACGCAAATTTATTTCCATGAAATATACGAAAATACGCAAATTCATATTGCAAAATCCTTTGAAAATACGAAATTTGGATGTTTGAGAGTTTTATCACAATAATAACCATTGTAGCAGCTCACCAAAGTGGACACGAAAAATGATTATTAACCTCAAATCCGCAACCTATAGGGTTTCGTGGGATTTTGCTTGTAAAACGACAAAAATTCATTTACGGATATCGCGTAATCGGTCCTAATGGAAACCATATATTTTTCTGCCTCTGGATGTAAATTCACCTGTAGTGAAGTTTTCAAGAAGAATGAAACGGGAATGTACTGGACATCCACACAGAAAGGGAAAGGCAAGATATGGTGTCTCATGTTCGCAAGCAAATTTTATGATATATATAATGGAAAATACAACGAAGAATGCAGTATCAGCCCCGTTTGGTAATAACAGACGATAACAATTAATTATAATATATTGAGCCCCCCTTTTAATGGGACTCATATAATGAAAATGAGCAGCCTAATTAGGTTGCTCATTTTTTTAGGTATTTGGGTCAACTCCGATGTTATTGCCTAATTATAAGAAATCATCAATTATCATTCCTTTTTAACACTTTTCAGACGATTTTTGCCGTAAAATGCCCGATTTAAGTTAAAAATAAAATTCAATTTTTCCAATTGTCTCTATCCTAATGGATTTCATTTACTTTGTACCCAAAAAGCTGTATAACTATCAATAATTCAATATGGATAACAAAGAAATCAACAAACAAGAGGAAACGGAAGGCACCCGAATCGACCGTGCCATCCAAAAGTTCGCCGACCTGATGATTCAGCGTTTGGAAAACAGCAAAAAAAAGGACTGGGAACAAGGATGGACAGAAGGTTCACATGGCTTTGGTGGCCTTCCGCAGAACATCACTGGCAGAACTTATGTAGGTGGCAATGCCTTTTTGCTTCAGGTTCACACTTCCATGAGGGGTTTCCATGTTCCAGTCTACATGACGAGAACACAGATGAAGGAGAATGGTGTTCATATAAAAAAAGGTGAGCATTCTGTTCCTGTATTCAAGTGGGGACTCAATATCAAGGATGAAAATGGAAAGCGTTTGTCTGAGGATGCTTTTCGTGACTTATCCAAGGATGAGCAAAACAAATGTCAAGTACGTCCCTATTTGAAGGTTTTCAACGAATGGAACATAGACCAAACCACTTTTGAAGAGGATAATAACGAGAAATACCAAGCCATCCTCTCCCGATTCCAATTCCCGCCTATCAAGGATGATAAGGGTATGTATAAGAATGAAGCTCTTGATCGTATGTTTGACAAACAGGAATGGCTTTGTCCTATCCAAGTGGATCAAGAGGCAAAGGGAGCTGTTTACAATGCGAAGAAAGACTCTATTGTGGTGCCTATGAAGGCACAGTTCAACATTCACGATGAACTTGAGGAAATCTTCATGGATGGACAGGAGTATTATTCCTCTGCTATGCACGAAATGGCGCACTCCACGGGACATTCTAGTAGACTTGACCGTTTGCCAGAAGCTCAGTTCGGTTCGCAGGAATATGCTAAAGAAGAACTTGTGGCAGAGACTACTGCCTTTGTCATCGGCAATGCGATGGGATTTTCCAATAGAATCTCAGACAATAATGCAGCTTATGTAGATTGGTGGATACAAAAATTGCGTGAAGAGCCAAAGTATATCGTCACAGTCATGTCCGATGTCAACAAGGCTTCTCGAATGATTTTGGAAGAGATTGATAAGCAGAAGGTAAAGTTGGGTGAAAAGCCACTTATGGAAGGTAACCTCGATGGTATTGAGGAACAGCTCAAGAATAAGGAACAGTTTGAGCAAATCAAACTTGACCAGATTTCTCAGGAAAAAGATGCCCCACAAGAAACACAAGTATCTTCGGTCAGTCCAGCTGAGAACCATTTTACGGCACTTATCCATAACATAGTTTCTGACAAGAACAGTGAGCATACCGTCTTACAGGTCAAAAGTCTATCAGAACTGCGAGACTATTATAAGGAGCATGAAGTATTTGGCTCATGGATTCAAAATGCTACAGATGAGCAGCTTTTGACGGCAGGAGCTTCCCTTCTTCCAAACATAGTGACAGAACAAAATACGAACAAAGAACAGAATATGAACGATTCTAAGAATAACTCGCATGAAATAAAGGATACTCAACAGGGTAAGCCGTATTACTTCTCATACCAGTATTTGCAGAGTACTGATGATACTCAGGAGTTCGATGACTTGAATACTAAAGAGAAATGGGATCAGTTGCTCAATCTGGCTCAAGAGTATGACCCTGGTGATGCTCTAACACAGTCCCAAATCACTAAAAGTGCAACAAGTAATTCAGGTGATAGCTTGTTAGCGGAAAATGAAAACTACGCAGTAGTATATAACAACAGTGTGGGTGGTACCTATGAACTACTTCGCAGAGTGAGTGAGAATGATCTGAGAATGTCCATCGATAGCTATGGATTGGAGAAAGATGCCTCTGAAGCAGTAGTGGAGGTAGCCAAGAACATGGCCGAGGAAGAGATGACACTAAAACTCAGAGATAAAACACCTGCATTCACCATGCCAAATGGAGACCTCCTTCATTTTGAATATAACAAGGAGAAGGATTCCATTGACGTGGGTACCGTGAGCAATATCGGACTCATGGTAAAGCACAGTTTCCCATATGATCATGGAGCTACTTGGGAGAGAAATTTGGATGCTGTCATTGATAACCTTTCTGAAATGCCCGAATATCAGACGGTTGAGGAAGAAGCGGTTATGGAGGAAAAGCCAGAGAACTCTCAACATCAAGAAGAACAGCCGGCCCATGAGGATAGTAACATCCAAACCGATGTTGCAGGTAAAGCAGAACAGATTGCCCACACTGGAGTACCTATGCACGTGGCTGAGAAAGAAGCCAAGGCAATCTCTGATGATGAGCAACATGCAGCTTATCACCAAGTGGAAAAGGAGGCAAAGCAAGATGTTTTACCAAAGGTAAGTGAGGAGACAGCTAAAGATGAACAGATTAGTACAGCTAAAGCTGCTACCCATGCATCCATTCTTCTTGGTGCACTCGAAATGGCCAAGTCTCATGATGGAGTTTGGATGAATGGTAAGGGTAAAAGCAATGCTGAGTTCTTGCATTTCAAGAAGCCTATTACGCCGTTCAACAACCTGATGATGAACTTGAACTCTGACTTGCAAGGTTATAAGACCAATGTTTACACCTCTTTTAACCCTGCCAAGGATAACGATATGCCGGTGATGAGAGGACAGACATCATTGCCTTTCAACTGGACAAAATGGGAATACCAAAACGTGACTAATCCAAACGATACAATTTCAAAGGAGCAATATGCAGAATTGAGTGATGCAGAAAAGACCAATTACGCGATTCATGCTACTCGTCAGCGTTTCCATATGTATAACATAGACCAGACGGTCATGCCTGCAAATGATGTGGAAGGTTATGGCTCTTTGGTCCGTGAAAAAGGAGAGCAGATCAAGAATTTCAGTAAAGATCATGCAAAAGAGCTTTCTGCTGAGACTGCCGTTTCATATGTCATGGAGCAAGAGAAGAAACATCCTGATGCCATTATCCTCATCAGAAACAAGGATTTCTATGAGACTTATGGAGAGAAGGCAGATGTGATGGGAAAAGTCCTTGGCCTTCCTGCATCCACCAAGGATGTGGGTGGAAAAAAGATAAGCTATGCAGCCTTTCCTTATCATGCATTGGATAATTGCTTGCCAAAACTTATCAGAGCAGGTAATCGCATTGCCATGAATGATGGTCAAGATGTCGCAAAGATGAGCAAGGACGTTCCTTCTGCTCAGAAAATCTTGTCCACTGCCTATCAAACGGCATCGCAGGTTGCGAAGTCATCTGGTATTGGGTATGAGAGAGTTATGGTGTTGCAAGATGCACAATATGATAAAGTCCAGGACAAGATCATTGTCAGCGGCATGAGTCCAAAGGGCGGTAATGAGGAGGTTAAAGCCATCCTTAAAGCCAATGATATCTATCGTGCCGTTGTGGGTTCTACTGGTCATGAACATAGATTGGACCGCACAGGCAGAAATAATCTTTTGCCAGCTGATGATGCCAAGCATGAGTTGCTAGTCAGAGAACTTACGGCAGGTGTGATGATGGCTCGTCAGGGATTACCGGCTACCTTCTCCCAAGAAAGTCAAAAGCAGATTCCTTACTGGGAGCGAGAAATCAAGGAGAATAGCAAACTGGTAGGTATCCTTGAGAGGGATGTTAACAATGCCCTTGAGACCATTGACAACCTCATGGCTAGCAGAAAGGTAAATTATGAGGCGATTAAGGGAGAACTGCCTAACAAAGACTTGCTCTCTTGCTCTAATGATTTTTCCATATCTCGTGAACTCAACAAGTTACCTAGCATTGACACCAAGGAACTTGTGGTGGTCATGGATAGACAGAACAAGACCGCCGATGTCATATTGCCTGCTGGTGCATCTTTGCAGGTAAACAATGAGGTTCCTGGTATGAATAAAAGACGTGTTGGTATCGCTCTTGGAAAAGAAGGAATCAAAGAGGTGAGCTTCTACAATGCAGGCGGTAGCCTTGCTTTGAAACAGCCAAACAGCTACTACAAGGACAAGGAGGTTACCGTGAGCAGACTCAAACAATATACGCTGCTTACCAACCAGACTATTGATGTGGCGAGTAAGGTCAACGAGAAGCAAGAGACCAAAATATTGAAGTTCCAGGCAATCCAGGATCATATGGGCAAGTATGCATTCTTTATTAAACCTGAGAATGAGCCATCCTTCTCCGTCTATCCGATGAAGGAACATCTCAACTCATATTTCAGTGTCATGGGCAAGGAAAATAAGAATCAGATGCATAATGCCTTGGCACGGAAATATTATGAGATGGCTTCAACCTATCCTGATTCCAAGCAGGAACTCATTATGCCAAACACAAAAGGCATAGATTTGAGCCGTGTGGAAAAGGTAAGAATTACCTCAGACAAGGAAAATCCTAAAGTGAAGGTTGTTATTGCCACCATTGATGGTGAACAAAAGAGACAGACTATCTCTAAGCAACAATGGTATAATCTGTGACTTGCAGATGATATGGCAGCCTATAAGAAAGCTGTTGCAGCCGTAAGTTTTATCCCTACAGTCAACAAGGAAGTGCAAGTGGAGCAAAAAAACTCTGTGAAGGCAGATGAGAATCTCAAGCAAGAACAAATTCCTGCAGTCAAAGAGGAAAAGGAAGAAGTCAAGGAGAATACCCCCTCCAGAGGTTTTCACCGATAATATAAGTCCATAGGGTTGGCCTCGTGCCATCTCATGGACAACAAAATCATAGTAACATGGCAATAGACAAAAAAGCATTTTACGAAAAATATGCAGCGGTGGCCATCGAACAACAGATCAAGTATGGCATACCAGCATCCATCACCCTGGCACAGATGGGATTTGAGAGCAGCTTCGGAACATCTAAGTTAGCCAGGAATGACTCTAACTTTTTTGGCGTAAAAAAAGGAAGTTCTTGGAACGGACCTGTCAGTTATCATTTGGATGACCATAAATATCCAGAGCCTTTCAGGGTATATAGTGATGTGAGGGCAAGTGTAGAAGACCACTCCAAGGTTCTCATGCTGCAGCGATACCAAAAGTATTGCGCTGCACGAAGCCCGCTCGATTACAAGGGATGGGCGGATGGTATTTGCAGAGGCGGCTATGCTAGTAATCCAAGCTATAAGGAAGCCCTGGTGGGAGAAATTGAGAGATATCATTTGGACAGATATGATAAAATGGCTTGGGATTATGCTCAAAAAATGGGTAAAACCATAGGCTTTGCTCAGAATATGGGAGCCTCACTTCCTATACAAACAATTTCTTGTGCCCTTCCAATCAACATGCAGGGGCTTAAAGCTACAGGATTGTTCAAGGAAAACAGAGGTGACCATCTGCATGGAGGTATAGACATCGCCACTGGTCACAAGAACTTACCCGTGTATGCCACCGAGAACAACGGAAAGGTTGTCGCCTCCTGTAAAGGCAATGCTACAGGTAACATGATAACGGTCGAATATACTAAAGAAGACGGTAGCAAACTTCAATGTGTATATATGCATTTGAGTAAAAGAGATGTGAAAAAGGGCGACATCGTGCAAGCCGGCCAACAGATTGGTATCTCTGGCAATACAGGCCGCTCCTCTGGACCACACCTTCACTTTGAGACCAAGTTGCTTAACTCTCAGGGTAAATGGGAAAGATTTGACCCACGTGAGTATCTTGCTGCCATTGAAGGCGAGACTGGAAATTCCATACCCCTCATGAAGGATGGAAAAGACATTCTCGCTGAGTATCGTTCTCAATATATCAAGCAGCCGGTTACTTATCCACAGGCGGATATGTCCAAACAACTGTTGGCTCAGATAACCAACTCTAACGACCCCACCAAGTGGCTTTCCTGCTTGAAGGAGATGAATGGTGAGCAGAATAATAACCAGGATGCCTTCTCGGAACTTATCTCAACATTATTCTCAGCAGCGCTGACAATAGCAGCAAGGATTAAGATTTCAGAGGCCATCAAAGCATCAAGTCGTATCCAAGAGGAAAATGAGCAGGCGCTGTCCAAGGATGAGGAAAATATAGTAAAACGTGATAGGGAAAAAGTGGACGCATCCAAGCTCCAACTCCAGGCAAGTACTTATTTTGAGACAGAGTGTCCTGAGGAAAAGCAAACGCATTCTCTCAAGCAAGTGTAATAATTGAATATTCATCATTTAATAGACTAAGAATAATGATCAAATGTAACATCACAGCCTGTGGCATCATTGTAAGCAGTGCCCAGGAAAAAACTAACAAGAAAGGTGGCAAGTTCCTCGCCTTCACTATCGTGGTTCCTATAGAGGGACGAGACAAGAGTGTAAAAGAGCTCCATATTGGTGTAACAACCGAAGGTAATGCGTCAACTGCAGCCAAATATGCAGCTGGTAAAAAGGTCACCATCCAAGGCAATCTCTACATCAAGAAAGTAGAAGATACCCTCTACTATAATCTAAGAGCAGAAGGTGATATCAAAGAGAATGATACATCACAGGCCGACAAGATTGAGGGCAAGATGGAGTTTAAGGGTAAAATTGGCAAAAAAGGCTTGGAGAGCTACCCTACCAAGAACGGCGGAACGTTCAAGACTTTCTCTGCATTCTCTGCCGATAAGGATGGCGAAAAACGTGCCTTCACTTGGGTTAAGTTCACCTTGAACCAATTCCTTGATTATGCAGCCAAGGCTGGTGAGTATGTGGAAGTTCATGGTGATTTGTTGTTAGACGTATATAAGAACAGTCTGCAGATAGGTTGTCGTGTTTCCACCATCTGCCCTTGGGACTTAAACGTTTCCGGGAATGCTAATTAGCAAGTTTTAAAGAACATATAACTTCCAGATAGGGAAATGCTTGCCTCGTCATAATGGTCCCTACCATAGCTTTGGCAATCATCCCTATCTGCTCTTTCGCATAAAGCAAGTATGAACAATACAATGAATAAAAGTTTGGGGGAACGGTTCGTCATGGGATGGCAGTCTATCTTTGGTAAAGGCGAAGCAACCGGTGAGAAGAAACCTTTTCCCAAGGATCACTTCTTTTCTTCTGAGGAAGTAGATTTTCTCTCTTCTTCCACGGAAGAGCTGAATATCCTGGAAAAATGGGCGATTCAGTTGAGCAAATGGGCTAGAGATAAGGCTCAATGGGATAAGAAACTGCCTGGAGTAAAATGGAAGGATGGTATTCTCACCACCTGGATTGATGGAGTCCCGCAAGCTGACACAAAGACAAGGCAAGCTGAACGTTTGCAAATTTTGAAGGTAGAAGGCTATCATATCCCCTCACACTATGAAACCATCATCGAGGATAAGGTGGGAACTGATTTGGTTGGTAAGTTTTTTAAAAATTCAAGCAGCAAGACAAATCCTGTGATAATGGTGGATGTCTATCATCGGGATATGCAGAAGGGGCCTACTGTTTCAATCTCATCTTATGACAATCCTGCTTCAAATCCAAAGCTTCAAGAATTGACATTGGCGGAGTTTCAGGCGATGCTATCATCCCAAAAGTTCAAGCGTTTATCTCATAAAGAATCCACGGAATGGAAACAAGAGAGGGAGAAGATTGGGATAGCTGGCTCTGAACTCAAACAACTAATCAAGGACATAGGGCGTAGCTATCCTCCTACCCTAGGTGGTTCATTCTCAGCAGACTTGCAAGAAGTTCTTTATTCTAAACATTTTGGAAAAAATATTATTCCTCAAATGTGGACGCTTTCGGGTGATTCTGAGGTGGTTGTTGGAGTATATATGGCTGAGAAGTGTGACAAAGTTCACCATGTTAACATCAATGCAAGCAATGCTTATCTCTATCAAGAGCTCATCAATGCCGTCAAAAATTTGGTTAACAGAGAGAATTTGGATGCGCAATTGGATAAGCTAACCACTTTGATGGGTAATAAGATTGGTGATATTACAATTGTTGCGCTCAAGGAAAGCCATCATATCGCTACTTCTCATGGCATGATTGATGGTTTGGTTTTATCTTCCAATAGAAAGTTGTCGGCCTTCAAGAATCCTAACCATGAAGAAGTACCCCTTACTTTAGATGATAATCCGTCTATTCGTGAGGGGCTGATAGATGAAGGTTTAAGAGAAATCAAACTCTTGAACAGAGAAAGCAAAGCTCATTCAGAACGTCTGCAAATGCTTACCAAGGAATTATCCTTGATTCTAGGCGGGCAAGATGAACTGAATAAGCGTATGAGTAAGTTTGAGTTTCAACAGAAGAGGATTCAGGAGGAACAAAAGCGACAACTCATTCCTGTTCACGATAATACAAAAGAGGAGATCAAAGACATCAAACCCTACTTTGACTCCTTGAAAGACAAGAGCAATGCCCTTTCAGGAGACGTTGAACTACTCTTATCTGGCAGTGAGGTGAGTAACTTATATAGCCGATATGAATCACTTGAGGAAGAGTATTATGGTAGTGTTTGCTTCCTCTGCCCAGAGGACAGAAAGGATTTGGAAGACAAAATCAACCAAAGCTATACGAACTATAAGAATAAGGTAATGTCTCTTGTGGAAGCTTATCAGGGACTTTCTCAAGACGCAGCCTCCCCTGCTCCACGGCAAAAAGTTATCCAACTTCATGAACTCTCAGAAGCCTTCGTTTCTCCGGAGAAAGGACGATGGCACACTGATGATTTCAAGCAAAAAGAGGCCTATATTCGATATGGTAAACTTATAGCAGAGAAGTTAAACTTGCAATTAACCTATCCGGAAATTCCTTGGTTGCAAGCTCCAAAGGCCATACCTCACACTTCTCATGGTGATGCCTATCACGGGAAAGATGCTCTTGTCTTGGCACTTTTGGCGGAAAAGGAAGGCTACGAATTACCTTTGTATGTCACCCAAGAAGAGATACAAAAGGCGAACTTAAGAGTTGATATGAGAAAAGAGCCGTTTCCTCTCATCACAGGACAGGGCATCCTGCTGCTGTATAATATAGAGCAAACTGACCTTCCCCAGAGAGACCCGTCAAGATGGGAATGGTTGAAATCACGCTTTGGCCAGCAAGACCAGGCAAGTGTGTCTTCCCTTTTAAGATTGAAGGAGGTGGGATCCTACCCTGCCAACATCCACTTTGATGGTAAAAAGGATATTGCCAGCTATAGCAGTAAGGAAGATTGTATCCATCTGTCACCTCAACACTGCTATGATAGACAGGATGACTTTTATAGAGACCTCTCGATAGGCCTTATGAGAAGTACTAGAATCAGGGAGAGCCAGATAACTAGTTATGAGAATCTGGTTAAGGAAGATTTGCTTGCCCATATCGGTAGTGCCATGATTGGCCAGAAGTATCAGTTTGAGGTACGAAGCTTGAGCCATAATAAGTTTTGGAAAGAACTCCTCCAAGATAATCCATCGTTCACCAAGAATGCTCTTGCGGCAGCCGAACGCTCCACTGGAATCATCTTTCAGTATGCAGAAAAGGCAAGCACATCGGAGAACTATGGAAAAAGCATTGACCTAAGAAGTACCACTCCCATCGAGCAAGATGTAGATGGCAATGGCATCGTGGAAAGCCAAGAGAACTTGGCTGCCGATAACAAGCAAGGAGCTAATAAGGAGTCATCCAATGAACTTCCTAGTCCTCATCATGCCTTGAAAACTAAACACTCGATAACCAAATAAGGGTGCGTCATGGACTTATGACACACCCTTATTTGGTTATTTCTTTTCAATCCATATAAAAAAAGCTTATTTCGTGTTTAGATTCAAAGTATTTTCTATAAAACGAAAAAGATTTCCCTCGCATAGGGTAACTATAATTGGAGGAATAAGTAAAAAACAGTATTGGCAGGCACACTACATACTGCACTTGCGTAAAAGCGCAAATGTCACTTTCAGTATACTTTCCTGTTCGAGTTTTACCCATACTGACTTCCATAGCCTCCCATGACATGAAGTTAATTTGTAAAAGAGATCTAACCCGTCACAAAGATAATAGCCTTATCAGGGAAGGTATATCATGGTCATCCGTTGTTTGCGGACTCTTCACGATCTGATTTGAAGTCAGATTGTTAAAAAGGAATTCTGGCAAAGAGGGTAAGACGGATAAAAACTTAGCTATAAGCTTGGCATTCTCATTCATTTTTATTACTTTTGCACCAAGAAAACATTATTAGTACAAGATCACAAAATTATTTTATGGGCCAAAATTATATAGAATACGATAGCAATCTTGACGATTTCTTTGATCAAGCACCAGGTGAGTCAATGAACTGGCAGCCAAATTTGTTTGCAAAACTCGTAAATTACCTGCAAATCTCCACATCTCCAGATGTTATCAGAATGGGTATCATTGCAGGAATAAGAGAATCAGCCCCATCAGAAGCTGAGCTACCTTCCACTTGGGATGAGGTGGAGAACATGCGCCGATATGTGGATAGCGTCAATAGAGGTCTTGGTCTTCCTGATGATGCCAATCTCATTTCCTTGCTCCATTCCTCACAATGGCCAAGCTATGGCCTATTCTCCATGAATTATATTTCTGAGAAGAACATTGATTACAAAGGAATCTGCCTTGATGAACAAACATCCCTCTCTTATGCAAGCATGGCATTTTTAATCGCTTTGGTCAAAGGTATGAGCATGATTAACTTAAAAAAGCCAAAAGCTCAGGAGAATGATGACCATATCTATACCCTACTTATCCCTAATCAGTTTGCCTCATTTTCTTTCACATCATTCTTAAATGTCGCAAACAACCGTCTTTTAGGTAAAGCAGAAGTTACCAAAGAGCAGTTAGATGACCTCACCAGTTTATCTTTCAAAAAACGATATTGGAAAATGGAAACATCCTTGAAAGGAAAAGATAGCGAACTCTTTATATTCGTCCTTAAAAGTATCATTTCCGACATTCTTGGCATCAATCTTGACATCGATACAATTTCTTTCACCTTGCTAGCCAAAAAAGAAGAGCTTATCGCTGCAACTCCTGAAGGAATTACACTCACTGAAAAGGAACTGGAAACACAAAGCATCTCCATAGCCAAAGCGGTAGAAATAGTATTGACCAAATACAATCAGCCACAAACAAGAGAATCCATCTTAAATGACATCATCCAATATAGACCAGATATCAAGGAAGATAGCCTCAAAGCCATCATTGGTAAACTACATAGAAGTTCCATCGTAAACTACTATGAAGGTGGTCTCATAGGAATTAAAGGAAAACGATATGGAAGGGGCTATAAGGTAGTAGACCGACTCCAAAAGGTAAAAACGCAAGCATAAAAAGATAACTCCTCTCTTTAATCTCAAAAGAGAGGAGCAAAAATGTCTTCGGGACAAATTTTAGCTATTTAAGATTCCCTACATATCCGTCAGAAAAGGATAACGCCAGTTCTATCTTAGAAGCAACAGTGTCTTCTGAGACTAATAAATAACCAGTTTTGGTATTTCCTCTAAGTTTTCTGAACAATTCCTGTGCAGGTTTGATGCTTCCTTGGTTTCCTTTAACAGAAGCTTTAATACTCCATTCCCCCATCACAACACATAGGGTGGACTAACATTAAAACTCCATTGTAACTAAAGGTACAAACAATGTTGTCACCTATCTCTGGTTTTTGCTCTTGGAAATTTGTATTGATAAATGTTTTTATCTCTTCTTCAAATTTCTTATTACAAGCTTCCTCATATTCTGCGCAGATTGTATCTTTAGCTTCAAGGATATCGGCAGGAACTGTCGATTACACCGATGGAGAGTGCGTAAGACTTGCATGCAAACATTCCTTGAAGAAGTCGGAATCCCACAAGTCTTTAGCTTGTGGGTAGTTCAAATAAATATTGCTAAACTTATAGCCACCCTCTTTCAGACCAAAACATTCAAAAGTGTTAAATTAGGGGATTAATTCTGCGAATTTTGGTGGATAGAACTATACCCACTACCTTTGTACCCGATAAGTTATAAGGCTTTAATAAGCTGAATAACAAAGTATTCACTTAAATGTATAAATCAATGGCAATTCAACTTAAAATTTCAACAGGAATCACTGAAGATGATATCATGGAAGACCACTATAATCATTACAATTTTGAGATTATTTATTGTAATAAGGATCTCCAGCCGAATGACCCGAACTTCGAAGAGGTAGCCGGTAAAGGATCAGTTGGACTGTATCTCGTTGAACGAGCGCAAAAATACAAAGAGCCAGACGTACTCATGCAGTCATTTATGGAATCCAATCAGTTCCAAGTTTATAAGGAATTTTTTGATCCAAATACAACTAACTTGAATGAAAAGTATGAGAATCTTGTTTTTGAATGCCAAATGAATTCCAATATATTGGTAATTAATAAGATAGAAGTCCTTCCTGAATTTAGAGGTAAAGGTATCTTTAAACGAGTCATCAACCTTTTGCGTCACTTTTTCTATGGGTGCTACGGCATAGAAGCAACAACTGCCATCCCAGTTCAGCTGAGTGATACTTTCAATTATGAGTTAGAACAGACACCTTGGAGACAAGAAATGCAATATGGCAAATTCTCTCAAGATCCAAAAGTAGCACGAAAAGCCGTGAAGATATTGATGGAAAAGAGTCAATATTGTAGAGCCAGAAATACAGATATATATTATCACATTCCTGGCAATGATGGAATTTTTAGAGACGCTGATTATTGCTCACATAACGTTAGTGCTGAACGATCCAAACAACAACGTGATAAACCTTTTAAATGATGGATTTCCAAAAAATGTTTGAAAAAGACTACCATCTAGTTCAAATTTACATTGAACACAGATAGTAGTCTTTAAAGCTGTATATTATATTTCCCTCACATCTAAGAACATTTGAAAAACATATTCTTCATTACATTTGATGTTAATTGAAACCAGCAGGTTGATGGATGTATGTAACATTATTCTATTAACTAATTTTACAAGATAAGCCATTGTCTATCTCATCTTTTATCTTAGAGAAATTAGCTAAGACCTCGGTTGTTGGCATCAAAACAGTTTTCCGACCATTATCCTCGGATGTTGAGCCCTTAAACATTGGTAATTCAAAAATCTTACTTAAATCAAAATGTTTACGATTAATATCACCACGTTTAAACAAATAAATTTGACCATTTCTTGCATCATCACTTAGAGTTAAATCAATGGCTATATCATATTTTTTATGATCTGTGAAGAGGCACACATACGAATTTTCATTGTAACAGTTAATGATTTTCCAATTTGAAGCTTTTTCACCACTCACAATCCAATCATTGCCATACAAGTATATATCCCTATAATTATTATAAGAACTATAAATAATTTGACAGAATCTCGGATCTTTTATGCAAAGCTGTCTTCCCCAAAAACCATCATTAAATTTAATATTTCCCTGATTATCATTAAAGAAGTTCATGCTCTCAAAATATTTTATAAAGAAATATAAATCACTAGAAGCATTAGAAGTTTGATTTAACCAATTTGTAATCATCATGATTTGGGATTCATGAATATTATTCTCGGAAAGAGAATTCAAATACTCACCAAAATTTGATGCCAATTGTGATAGATTGCTTTTCTCTGAGAAAAGACGTTCATTCCAATCGGTCAAATGATACAAGAACGAATAGTTTGTACTGTTTGTGCTAACAGGATAATCTTTCATATTTGCAAAGCAAGCATATGAAATGGCCGTTAAATCTGATACAGTTTGGTTATAATTAAAGAAAATCTTCTCGAACTTCTCTGTGATTACTTTGAAATCATGAATGCTAAAGAAATTATCAGAACAAAGCGCCCCTGACCATTTTACAAGATTTGAGACACGCCCTTTCAGAAGATTAGAATATCTACTTGATAGGTTGTTAAATATTGATTCTATTTGTTGGCGACAATTCGGATTTTTTCGATAAATAGCTAAACGCATCCTCTCTTCAGGAGAAAGAATCTTCTTTGCATGAATGCTTGTATCATCAAGTAATGTACAAACATCACAATTGGCAATATTCTTGAAATATTCCATCAACAATATTGCATCTGCAATTTGATTTGATTTACTATTTATATCTGTATAACGAGTCATATTTTCAAATAGTCTATATACTCTCTCTATATCTAAATCTGAAGGATTTTTCGCATGAAGCATAAAGGCCAAAACTGGTAAAACAACAAAATAATCCTTCAAAGTCTTCTTTTTCCCCACAATTGCTTTATCTGAGAGATTCAAAAGGTCACAATTTTCCTTCAATGCAGGATTATCAGCAATAGACTTATATACTGAAAAAACAGAATCTATCATATCCACAGTAATATCTTTGTATGGGAAAAAATACTTATCCTCAGATAAATATTCAAGCATAGCATCCATGGGATTGTATAGAGCTGCAACAATCCTCAAAAACTCGTACATTCCGGCATCTGATGTGTCAGAATTTTCTGCTCGGTTTTCATATTGCCAAAAATAGTTGTCAATTTTTTCCCAAATTGCACTATTCTTCTTCCAAACTTTTTCATTCTCTGTTCCATTTGTCACAACAAGAGGTTTTAAGTTCTCAGTTGAGGACAATGGCTCACCTGTAGTGTTGATGATCACGAAAGTTTCCTCTCCTTCTTCACGGCCTCCCATATCATAATAGATAAAAAGAAGCTGGCTAGCAACATAATGACCAAAAAGACTTATCTTATTTATATCGTCAGAAAAGTTTTCTTTTATCAAAGTCTGTATTGTATTTAATGCAGCTAACATGCTTTTTATAGTTGGGTCTTCATTATATTCTACAAACCACCATGGTCTACTCATAATATAATCTGATGGAGATTCATTGCTAACAAAATCTGAATCAATAAAAAAATGGCATACTAAATCTGACAAAAAATATAATGAGGAATCTCTTATTGCATACAACAAAGTAGGTTCCTTATCATCGTCTTTTAACTCAAAATCAGAAATAAGATAATCTTTAAATTCATTTTTTAATGAATATAGATTGAGCATGCCCATTAGCAAATATAGTGTAGTCAAACGCTGTTGACCATCACATAATTGTAAGTATGGACGCTCTTTTTCGTAATATCCATAAATGAGTCCCATAATAAGTTCTTCGGACTTATTATTAGTGAAATGCGTAATTAAATTTGAAACAAAGTCTGAAACTAAACTTCCAACGGTACCCCAACAATATTCTCTTTGCAAATCGGGTATGACTATTTTGGCATTGTCTGAATTTACAAACAACCCTTCCATATTGTATAAATGGCTGGATTGGAGTTTATATCCAATCTTTTCATTAATGTCATTCATTTTTGTTTAATTTAATAAAGGTTCAACTTCATGTATTCGCTTGGCTATATCTAAAATAGCATCCTTCTGATTTTCGCAGATTGCATTTTGGTCAAATTTCTCAAAGCGACCAAATGAGAATACTGTATGTAAAAGATGACGACTGGCAAACATATCATCCTTATTCAATTCAAAATAACTCTTTCTTTTATCTTCTGGCATCTTATTACCAAAAGAAGAATTGTTGTTTTTATAAAGGAGCAACAAATTTCCTAAGCTATGTTCTGATATGCTATCTACTTGTACATTTTCATATTGACCAAATTCAGCTTGATAAGTATTCCAAGCATTTTCTATAGAAGCCCTTGATATAAATGTGTCCATCTGATAAGATTTCTCAATACTTGAAGTTTGAATAAATTCTCCCTTTTTTGTTATTTTAAGTCCCTCAAACTCAGGATGCAATTTACCATCACCACCTAGAATTTCATTATTCTCAACATGTAAAACCTTGGATTTGGGATATACATGTTCCAGAGAACGGTTACTCCAAATAGAAAAATCGAATTTTCTATCTAATTCCGAATCCCTTTCAACATTACGAACTAACAGATAACGGTAGGCCAACTCGCTTCCTGTATGATAAAGGTTGCCATCAGTAATTGCCTTTAAATATTTACCAACATAATCCTGGTCTAAATCATTCTTAGAAATCATAGTATATGTAAATCCAAGCAAAAGCAAATTATATAACGTATGCAAGTCTTTAACTTCAACATCAGGCACTGTCGATGAAGCAAACTGATTCTTTATAAACTTTATCTTATCTTCAGGTCGATCTATAAAGCGCATGATGATTCCAAATTGATTATATTGAACAGCATCTGTATAAGCTATTTCGAAACGATGTTGGCAATCTCGTAACTGTCCGAACAAGTTTTTGGCAGCTTTGGCTACATTTTTAGTTGAATCAAGATAGTTTTCATAAGCACGGAAGAGATTGTCAGACTCATTTTTAACATCAAAGACAGTTTTCAACAGCCAACCCATTGGATTACTGCAGTTATACATTTGCTGTACTTCTTTCTGATTCCACCAATGAAGCCATCTATCCCATTCATGGGCGTAACGGCTTCGTAAAGAAATATTGTCCCATTCACTTGCCATCTTATTTGTATAACCACCAGTACCCAATGAAGCACGACGGAGCAAATCAGCTTTAATTAATTCATAATCAGCCATATTTGCCTTATTACCATTCATCATAGTAAATGTAGATACAGCCAATTTTTCTTGAATAGGAATTATTAAGAAGAAAATATGGTCATACAAATACTCTATAACATCATGATGCTTGTCATTAAAAAGTTCATGACTTTTTATTAATCTAACCGTCTTCTTGAAAAAAAACACATCTTGAGTTGGTTCCTTCTGATTTTCATCACAATTAGTATCTGCGGAAAATTCATCGAGCCATTTTTGAGGTGACTCACTAACCTCTAATTCTGCACCTCTAGTACTTTCATATTTAATGTTAAAAGCACTATCACCTAAAGTTTTAAGTAACAGATAAAAGAATGTACTTCTTTGCTGTCCATCAATGACATTATACACAGGGCTATCAAGGGAATTTCCTATGGTTATTCCTTGAACAAAAATATCTTTTTTATTGTTATCAAAACCTTTTTTAAGAGTGTCAAGCATATAAGTAACAGAATCCCTGCTACCATCATGTTTCTTACCCCAAATATATCCACGTTGATAACATGGAATCTCTATGGTGCGATTTCTAATGTATTCACCTAAATTTATTTTATTACTACTCATGATAATAGTTTTTTATACTTTATAGTTCCCAACTTTGAAAATATACAGATTTTAAAGATCATCCATTATTTTCTTGCGAGTCTCAGAAACATTCGCATTATCAATGTATTTTAAGATTATAGAAGCTTCATCATAATCTTTCTTGCCCATTGTCAGCTGTATTCTACCATTTTCTGTCGTAAACTCAGAAAGATAATGGCATTCATCATTTAATAGTGCATAGAACTTCAAAAAGTCTGAAGTAGGTTCTTGGTTTGAAAAGCTTTCTGTTACGTTTGGTATTCCATACTTCTCAGTAAGGAGATTCTTAAACGTATTATAATCACTTATAATACTAGACCATGATTTCTGACCAGGCAATAATACAACTACCATATTTACTTGATCCTTATCTGAAAAACGAACGACACTTATGATACAATTTTTGGTAGCAGCGAACTCACCTTGAAGAAGAGCAATACCTTCTTGTTGTCCTAGATAAGTATACCCTTTACTTTTGAGTTTATCAACGAAACTATTCAGGGAACCTTCCATTGGTATCCCTTTGAATTTCATGTGCTCAGACTGTGCAGAACAAATGCCAACTGCAAAGAAAAGCAGCAAAGATGTCAATAAATGCTTCATACTAAAATGTTTTAGTTCATATTTTACTAAAGTTTCGCAAGTGAAAATTCACAAGCGTGATTTAACGTAATTTTGGAATAAAAAAGGCTCTGAAGTTTGTATAACTCACAGAAAATGAGTATCTTTATAATCGCTAAACAATAAAGATAAAACTTCAAAGCCGTGAGCAAATATACAAAAATTATTTCAGATCTGCGAAGCTTTTTCGCAAAAAATGACGATAATCGTGCAATTAAGTGCATTATGGGTGTGATGGAACATATAAATATACGCTCCAGCCAGATTGGAGTAGAGAAGAAAGAGAACTGCAAGTTCACCACTTTGCAGGTACTCAACCTCCTCATGCTCTTCCCGTTCTTCGTAGTCAAGAATGCGAGTCGATACTCCAACTCGTCCTTGAGTAAATTGTTCAATTGTGATAAAGACATGTTCTATCGTTTTATGAATGATGGCAACGTCAAGTGGCGCAAGTTACTATATGCAATGAATCTTCAGCTGATAAAGAAGATATCAAGCAGCACAACTGTTCATCATGACAAGCCGGTTTGTTTGATTATTGATGATACTGATGCACCTAAGACTGGTATGACGACCGAACTCATAGGAAGAATCTGGTCTCATGTTCATCAAAAGAGCATCCTTGGTTATAAGTGTCTGACCATGATGTTGTCCGATGGCGTTAGCCAGCTCTTTCTCGATTTTTCTCTTCATGGTGAGGAGGGAAAGGACAAGCAAAAGGTTCAGGGACTTACTGCTAAGCAACGCAAAGCTCGCTATACCGAGGACCACGAAGGGCAAGCGGTAAAAGATCGTGTGGATGAATATCTGATGAAGAAGACAGACAAGGCCATAGATATGGTCAAGTATGCCATCAAGCGAGGTGTTCGCTTTGATTACTTGCTCGTAGATAGCTGGTTTACAAACACTAAGCTTGTGCGTTTCATTTCCAGCAGACATATCAAGTGTCACCTGTTGGGCATGATTAAACTGGGCAAAACCAACTATGCAACGAAGCATGGCAAGATGAATGCCAAGCAAATCATCAAGCACCTGCAAAAGGAGAAGGCATGCAAACACAACAAAATACTTCGCTGTACCTATTGTACAATGGACGTTAAGTTGGATGGTGTGCCAGTCCGTTTGTTCTTTTGCAAACGAGGACGCAAGGGAAACTGGAATGGGTTGTTGACCACAGACCTTTCTCTTAGCTTCCTTGAAGCGTATCGTATTTATGCCAGACGATGGGCTACCGAAGTTGCATACAAGGATTGCAAGACCTTGCTGAACTTTGGTAAATGCCAGTCTGTACATTTTGCCGCTCAAATTGCTAGCTTCACTTTGACAATGATGCAGTATAACATCTTGTGTACAGTGAAGAGATTTGAAGCGTATGAAACCATCGGTGGTCTCTTTACAGAGGTTACCAATGACACTCTCGAGTTGTCCGTAACGGACAAGATATGGGCTATCATTTTGGACTTCGTTCTGGAAGCAGCAGAGCGTTACTCTATAGATGCTACAGAGTTGCTGGCAGATTTCATCGAAAGTAATCCTGTTGCCCATACGCTACGTAATATGTATATTTATAAACAAGCAAGTTGATATTTATTCACTTGCGAAACTTCAGTTATGAATGATAAACTTCAAAAAAATCCGAAAGGTACATACATCAGAGAAACCAGAGAGATGGCAGAAAATGCCGCAAAGAAGAATCCGGAATGCAATTTCATTGGACTGGATGAATATTTACCTACCCTGTATCCCGGTAAAACCTGGATTCACGATAAACCATTCGGAAAACGCAGCGGAAAGAGCTACCGAATCCGTCCGGACTACCTATGTGAAGAAGAAAAGATCATCATAGAGTTTGACGGACTCCAGCACTATACAAATCCAGCGAACATCAGAAAAGACCGTAAGAACCAGGCCATCTATGAAGGCGAAGGGTTCAAGGTGATACGTATCCCCTACTTCATCAATCTCACTAAAGAGGTCATTAAAGAGATGTTCGGCATTACAGTAATAGATGAAAAGTTTGATCCTGCAGTACCATCCATGTCTGCTAAATGGTCCAATACACCTGCTTACTGCTGCTATCAGGGAATCATGCGTATGGCCGAGGAATTCAAACGCTATCCTCAGCAATATAAAGTGAACATTGACCAACTGGAAGCTGACAATGATGAAGAGCTATCAGGGGCAGAGCTTTTAAAAGCTGCTATGAAAGGAAAACTGTTTTAGAAACCAAAAAATAGAAGAACAGATGAGAACATTTTTTCCAATGTCAGACGGTTCATACGGAGAATGGGAGATGACACCGTTGAATATACTTGCAATGATAATTGTAACTCCAATCAGCATGTTTATTGGTGCGTATATATTCTTCGTACCTATTTTAGGAGTAAGTAATGAAGACTTTTTCGAACTGTGCAGCATACTTTGGAAGCTGCTGGTTGACTTTATTGCAATTTTCTAAAAAAATATGGAAGAAAGAATAACGCCTAATGCAAATATATTGGAGAATCTCTTCAATCTATACAATATGCAATTGTTTGATTTCTCACTTGAGACTCCAACATTCATAATCAACAACTCCAAGACAATAATTGGTAACTTCAGATATGAGTATATAGGGCAGAATGACAATTCCATTGTCATAGAAATCAGCGGGAGATACAGATACACCATGTATCAGCTGCTCAGTATCTTGATACATGAAATGCTTCATTACTACTTGTCAGCAGTCTATCATTTAAATACAGCCAACCATGATAAGATTTTCATGGATATGGCTGACAAACTTAATGAGAGCAATGATTTCCATATTACGCCTACTATAGATCTGACTGACTACGAAAGAATAAAAAGTAAATCTTCAATGAATAAACTGTGCGATTGGCTGTTTGGTTAAAGTAAGAAAACACTTCCTACAATACAAAAACTTTTAGTAACTTTGCACTTGCTTATTAAAGTAATAAACAAAGAGTAAATAAGAAAGCGAAGTCATTATGACAGATAATAGACAAAGAAATAATGGAAAAAAAGGAGCTTCCCCGATTGATCCTAATTTCGCACATGTTCAGCCGCAGGCTGTAGAAATCGAGAGGGTGGTGCTCGGTGCTTTGATGGTTGACTCTGATGCCTTTTCTGTGGTATCGGAGCTGCTCAAACCCGAAACTTTCTACGAACCTCGCCATCAGAAGATATACGAGGCTATCCGTAATATGAACATGGACGAACGTCCTGTGGATATTATGACGCTGAATGATGAACTCTCCAAGATGGGCGAAATTGACAAAGTGGGTGGTGTGGACTATCTGATGGAGATTTCTTCACAGGTGGCTTCTGCTGCCCATGTGGAATCTCATGCCCGTATCCTGGCGGAGAAATATATGCAGCGACAGCTGATTCATTTTGCTGGTGACATAGAAACGAAAGCCTATGACAGCAGTGTGGATGTGGATGAACTGATGCAGCAGGCGGAAGGATCCTTGTTCCAGATTTCTCAGAACAACATGAAGCAAGACTTTACGCAGGTGGCTCCTGTGGTAAAGAATGCTGTGGAAATTCTGCAGCGAGCTGCCAGCAACAAGGGTGGTCTTACCGGTATTCCTACCGGTTATGTTGGAATGGATGAGATCACTTCCGGATGGCAGGCTTCCGATCTGGTGATTATCGCAGGACGTCCTGCCATGGGTAAAACTTCCTTTGCACTAAGTATTGCCAAGAATGTGGCTGTAGACTATGGGGTTCCTATCGGCTTCTTCTCTCTTGAAATGAACAACGTCCAGCTGGTCAACCGTCTTATCAGTAATGTATGTGAGGTCTCTGGACGTAAGATTCTGAATGGTCAGCTGGACCCTTCTGACTGGGAACGACTGGACAAGAGAATCGGCAGATTGACCGATGCTCCTATCTATGTGGACGATACACCGGGCCTCTCTGTGTTTGAATTGAGAACCAAGGCCCGCCGACTGGTGCGCGAAAAAGGTGTCAAGATTATCATGATCGACTACCTGCAGCTGATGAATGCCAACGGTATGAAATTCGGCAGCCGCCAGGAGGAGGTCTCTACCATTTCCCGTTCTCTCAAGGGACTTGCCAAAGAACTGGATATTCCTGTCTTGGCTTTGTCTCAGTTGAGCCGTAACGTAGAAAACCGTGAGGGACTTGAAGGAAAACGCCCACAGCTGAGTGACCTCCGTGAGTCTGGAGCCATCGAGCAGGATGCCGATATGGTACTCTTCGTACACCGCCCGGAGTATTATCACATCTATCAGGATGAAAAGGGAAACGACCTTCATGGTATGGCACAGATCATTATCGCCAAGCACCGTAAGGGTTCTACGGGTGACGTGTTGCTCAACTTCCGTGGCGAGTTTACCCGTTTCCAGGATCCTACTGAGGCAGCAACTTCATCACCGGCAGCAGCTGATGGCGGTGGGGAAATCATTGGTTCACGTATGAATGGAGGAAATCAGGTTCCACCACCTCCTATCGGATCTGATGGCTCTTTGCCGTTCTAAAGTACACAAGAAATACGTAAAATCATAAACATGAAAGGAAGTAGAAGGAAAACTATCTTTATTATCCTCCTACTTCCTTTTTCTGTCCACTCATACCGTCGCCATTGGAACTATATAACATATTACAATAGAAGAAAAATGATTTTTTCGCTCATTTTTAATACATATCAGATTTTTTTTAGTAATTTAGCGCAGTAATTGAAAACGAATTAAAATTATTATATAAAATGGATAATTATAAATACATCAAAGCAAAAGTCTTGCGCTCCGATGAAGAGGAGCACAAGTTTATCATCGAATGGGAAGGTAAAATTTATAAGATAGCCCAACTTGCATTTCAAAGGAGGCTACCCCTACCCGATTTCCTTGACTGCAAGCTGCTGACAACGTCAAGTGGCAAAATCTTTATCTCGCAAAATATCGACCTCCTCATGAGAAGCTATTACCATGAAAATGAGGAAGTGGATTTTAAAATCAAACTGACTCTTACCGACAAATACCAGTTGGAAGATCAATATGGTTTTACGGCAATGATGGACCGTGAAACTAATATCAATGCCGCTCTTACACCAAGAGTAAGATGCAGGATCATGAAGTTCAGACAAAACTATATGGAGGTAAAACTCGTTGAAGTGCTGGGAGCTGAGAAATCAGAATTCTCACTCTCAGAAAATGATCTGCAGGAAATATTTGAAGCCATCCACCAGAAAATTCTGCAAGAAGATACGCAGAAAAAGGAAGGAACTGATGAATCAGACACAAATTCAGAAAACGATAAAAAACAAGAAGGAACAGATATTGCCAGCTGGAATACAGAGAATTTCAGAAAACTGATGTTGGGTGATACTCCATCTGATATGTTCGATGTGGAATGTCATCGCTGGATTTCAAATATCTCCCAAAATATTTCCCAGAACCAACTTCAAGCTTTACTCCAAAACATACGCTATCATTGTCTCTGTACCCTGCAGAGTAACTTACTACTGCCCCGGTGCAAAGAAGCAGAACGCATATTATTAGAGCAAAGATTTACAGATGTTATCGAGCTGCTGTCTTATTATATCCAGGCCATCCAAATTCTTAAGGAAGGAAAAGCAGAAGATACCATCGAGCATATCCTCTCTACACTCGCTGACTGTGCCTACATCTACCAACCAAGAAAGCAATTCTGCATCATGCAGTGTATTTTCATGCTTGATGTCTCTATCATGGAAAAACAGATAGGCAAAATCCTTTCCACACTCCGTAAGCAGGAAGTATATCTCTGGACACGTACACCATTCCAGATGCAATGGCTCAAACTGCTACAAAGTTACGTGGATTTTACTTATGCGCAGACCGACAAACTTACCAGCGATCCTGCCACAAAGGAGACTATGATTCAGGTATTGGTGACTGAACTGATGCTCAGTAACCATTCTACTCATAAGATATATGATTCTCAACTCATCCAGGCACTCCTGTACCGACTGGTATCTCTGATGAACGTGAGCGATCCTAACAAAACACTGCAAAAAGCATTCCGATCACTTTTCACGGCAACAGAATTTGATGCTACCCTACCCTTCAATTGTGATGATGCATTCATCATCGCCAATATGCTCTGCTCGCAGGAAAACAATGAACCGGTAGAAAATTTCGAATCCGCTAAGTTCGAAGGAGAACAGACCATTCTCACTGTCAATGAACAAACCATTGCCATACAACCGAAGAATCTCAACAAAGAGAATCTCTATCTGCCTTTCCCTTCAAGAATGGGATTGTGGCACGGACTCAGCATTCATCTGGACGAGAAACCGCCAGTAAACCTGAGAGGAAAAGTGGGTACTACCATCGAGCACTACAAGCAACTATGGATGTATATCAACCAATCACTCTTTTCCAATAAGCGAAAATCCGGCAGTAATAAGAGAAGAAAACTCGATATAGACGACGAAACAAGCATCATTATAACTAAGCAATTAGCCGGACAGCTCATGTTCGAATGCCAAGTTATTGAGGAGGGATATGAATGCACAGGCACTCTGAATGTACTGGAAGATGTGGTACCATACTATCCCGGCGAAGTAAGCATTAAATCCTTCCAATATCTCGACAAGCCACTCGTGCTCAGAGCCTATGTAAAAGACATAAATCCAGATGGAACATACGTGTTTGCCTTGAGCGAAATGATTGAAGATTATGAAGAAGAGGTGCGCGTGAATGATATTTTCTATAACTCCAGACTCACCTGCCTGCTCAATAATCGTGGAGCCGATATCGGGCGAGTACCAGCCATCAGCAGTGAAGGTCTGTCCGTTTCTGTCTCTCCTGCGCAGGACATGACTGTAGAGGAATTGAGAAAGGGAATGATCGTAGAAGTGGAAAATATCTCGAAAGGCACAAATGGCTATTTGAACGCCACCTATGTGCGTGAGGCTCCTGAAAGCCGATTTAATGCAGCAGAAGCCTTTCACCAGCTGATGCTGGGGTATAGCAAAAAAGAAATATACAACCCGCTGGCAGAAAAAGATGAATGGGCAGCATCCCACCCGCTTGAGCCCGTCTATGTGAGTGAATTAATGTGCATCATTGAAGCCAAAGCTACCCTGGAAGAAGACAATCTCAAGGCATACAATTATCTGAATTTCTGCCGGCTGATGGCCATTATCCTGGAAAACAAAGAGCGGATCAGCTACTATGACAGCCGATTGGCCCTCTTGGAGATTCTCAACGATTTTGCCGTATTAGACAAAGTGGATACAAGCAAAATACAGCATATCGCTGATACAGACCCGGAACTCTTCGATAGAAATGCCATCCTGCGACACGATTTCATGCAACTGCGCATCATCGGCTGTCTCGACTGTGAAGACCATTATGAAGAACTTTACCGGTGGAGCTGTTGCAATGAAGATCCGCAACTGCAGCAACTCGCCTCGCTCGTTCTCTCTCATAATTTCGTCAAAAAGTCGGGACTATTGTCACAAGCTGTTGATATCTTGGATAAAATCAGAGCGCTTCTCAAACTCCAGAAATCGTCCTCCAATAAGAAAAACTATGGAAAGGAAGATTTCCATACCGAGTTTAAAACCTCTATCATCTATCCGGAGAATTCCATGCGGGTAGATGTTCAGGCTCAGACTAAAAAGATCATGCAGGAATTGTGTGCTTTCCTCAATGCCGATGGTGGACACCTGTATTTGGGAGTATCAGACATTGGGTATGAGATGGGATTGGAGGAGGATCTGAAGAATCAACTCTTTAAAGGATCTCGCGATAAGTATGAGGTATATGTAAATAATCAGATTGTCTATTATCTGGGGCAAACGGGTGCTCACTACATCCATACTCATTTCGATGAAGACGTGAAGAATGCAGTGCTCATCATCGATGTTGCCCCATGCCCTACCCCAATAGCAGTAGGCAACGAGTATTTTGAACGCATGGGAACATCGGCCCGAAAGGTAAACGACAACTATCGTGACAAGTTCCTTGCCATCCGCCAGCAAAGAGCCCAAGAGCTTGCGCCTCATATAGAGGATACGAAAACCGATTCCCTCATACCAGAAACTGTACCGGAAAAGGAAATCGTAAAACCTGTGGAATCTGCACCTGTAACTGATTTCATCCAGACTTCACGCATACGCAACAATGCCCTCCACGAATACGAGGAAGGTTGGAGACCATCAACGGCCGTCATCTGCCTAATGGGAACCGACGAATACAAGGTACTCGATGAAGATGACTGGCAAGACTACCGCCTGAAATTAGCTGTACATGAAGATGAAGAAGAAGGATGGCTGATTCTTGTTTACGAAAGCGGAAGGGTGTGCAAGGTATCGGTAGAAGAACTCTTGCAGCGAGAAAGAGGCAGAGTGTTTAAGCGCAATGCCGACGAAAAACTGATATTCGCATCCATCGCCACCAATGCCGACTCTGTCTGTGTAGGTTTCATAGATGGCAAGAATAATCGTTATGTACGTTTCGATGACGTAGAAAGATTCGGTCAATCCAAAATGCAGGGCGATGGTACCTTGCCAATGGACGTACCTAATTCGGGAGTACACTATGTGGAAGTGATAGCTATCAATAAAGTTCCTATCTTACGCAACATAGGAAGAAAAACAATAGGATGCATCCTCAAAACAGTAGAAGGAAAACGCTGCTTAGCAGTTTTACCGGACTGCAAAATGAAATGATATACCGTCATCCTGCTACTCTGGTCATTTTTTAAAAGAATAATCTAAAAATAAGGAAAAAAGGTGTGCCACATATTGAGTATGGTACACCTTTTTTTCCTTTAATCAGTAATCCGATAGTAATATTCTAACTTATCTCCCTTGAGGTTGTTCTCAGCGTAACAAGCTACGGCATGATAATATCTGTTATAGAGTTTAGCTAGTTCGACATTTTTTTCATACCACTGAGCAATTTTGTGATTGAGAACCATTACAAGCTCCGTAATGAAAACATAATTGTTTTTCCACTCTTCAAATGCTCGCTGAAAAGTATCCATTACGGCTTCCTTACCAAATACATCAGCAATAGAGAAATCTTGCCAAAATGTAGTGCATGGTCTGTAACCTGTCATAGCTTCAATATTCCACGTAGGAATCATGATTTGAATTTTCTCTTTCATGTTCTTTTCAATTTAAATGTTTAACATTAATATCATTCTGGATTTTTGGATTCACAGCCTTTTTAGAACTTATCTTATCTGAAATCCGAGTTTTTTTTCATTCCGGCATAACCATCATCACATAGCCTTTTTACGTGCTTTTAATATATTAGGGACAAAAGACAGAAAACCAAACAATCAGCAGAGAATCATTTTTAGAATACCTTAATCTATGATTCAGGAAGACTGCTGAAAAAGATTCTCTACTTATAAAGAATTGGTGTTTGGTATCTGTCTTCACTATTATAATTTTGCACGTTAAAAAGCCATGAGATGATAATTAGCATCTATAAAAAATGATGAGGATATAAAGATAGGAAAAACTTTAGTTCTAGACTCAACAATTCTTATAGCAAACCAAAGCCCTCTATCTACGAAACTGTTTACTTTAAACTACGAAACTATGTACCTACATCTACGAAACTATGTACCTATATCTACGAAATCATTTACCTATATCTACGAAAGTGTTTACCTTAAAACTCATAACTATCTGTATATCAATATCTTAGACAAAATGTAAATATATATAATGATGTAATCTAAATCTTTAAAAATAATTTTTATTCACTAAAGAAACAAGATAATCGTCTGATTATCAATTACTTATAGATTTTAAGGTAAATAGTTTCGTAGATAAGAATTGAAAGGATGAGTCTTTAAGTTCAAAGGCTATTGTATTCATTCTAATCATTTGCATAGATTGCAAATATAAGAAGAGCCCTTAAAACAATACGTGATAAAAACAATATATATATACGAAACTATTTACTTTGTTTTTATAAACATCTGAAATATAACGCATTACACTATTTTTTCTATGTTTTACTTTAACCATAGAGATTTTATTGTTTTTTTTAGTTACTCTGTAACTCACACTATTTCAAGCAGATACAAAAAGCAGGTAAATGATTTCGTAGATATCAAATATGCTCATTATAGAATTTTACCTTGTATTTCTTATCCGTTTACCTTAAATACTCTAAATTCCTGTAAATCAATACGTTATGTATTAGTTGTAAACAACAAGTTTACTTTAAATACTCCTAAAAACGATGTGTTTTTGCAATAAAAATATACGCTAATACCCTAATAATCAACCATTTAAACCAATTAAAGTAAACACTTTCGTAGTTTTTTCTTCTTTTTGGGATGGTAAAAATGACATAAAAGGAATTGACCAAAAGCTATTTGCCCTGATGCAATATAATTCTAATGAGAAAAATCGAGTTTGTTAAGAATCCAAATACACCTCTTTCTTGTCCGACAACAGAAACTAATTACCAAGGTAAAGATATGTCTAAGGAATGATGCTTTCATAGGTATAGCCTTGGTGTAGTGCAATGATGTATATGACGATGAGTAATGCCATACCCTGCTTCCAAAAGACTATCATTCTACCACCCAGAAGAAGTATCATAAGCTCTCCCTTTTTAACCTCATAGAGGGCTGATCCGTAAGGAATTGAACTGGCGGTATGAGCATATAACCAACCGCAGATGCAATTGGTATTGGAAACTAGACCAGAAATAGTACAAGCTATACGCACCATCTTGATTATAATGTCTTGAAGCTAAGTAACCAAACGCCCGCATTAGGTAAAAGACAATGGATTCATCTGAGTGCGGATCCACGATAAAAGACTCACAACAGAAAATACATTCTTAATCCCCTACTCTATGATGAAAGTTTCTAATTTTGTTATAACTAAAATTGCTTCATCTACGAAACTGTTTACTTTAAACTACGAAACTATGTACCTAAAACTACGAAACTGTTTACCTACATCTACGAAACTATGTACCTATATCTACGAAACCATGTACAAAGAACGAGCAAACTATCTGATTACCAAGCAATTAGAATGTCCGTAATATTAATAATCTATCTAATTCTAATTTTTAAAAGAAATTTACTTTAAGTATTTAATATTCTAAGTAGTTGATATACAACAAGTTAGCATATATATGGTAAATGATTTCGTAGATATTCGAATTTTTTTTAAAAAGATTATTATAATTGCTTTCTGTTTATTTTCTAGTCAAGCATGAAACTATTTTGCCACGGTCTATTATCTACGAAACTATGTACTTTATGTTTTGTAAATAACAGAAAATCAGATAGTTACGAGTTTAAATCATGAATATTATGAATATTTTTTATTTTTTTTGCTGGCTTTTCTTAAATAGTTAAAGTCCAAGAACTCAGGTATTTATAGATTTTTAGGTACATGGTTTCGTAGTTTTATACAAGAATATAATGAAAAGTAATCTTTGATATCTACGAATTCGTTTACCACATGAGTAGTAAGTTACTGATAATCAGACGTATAGCAATTTTTTATGTGAAATACATTTTTTTCAAAAAGCTTTGTTGAAAACTATAAATATTAAGTTAACATATTGAATATCAACAAGATAGCATTTTTGAGGTAAACAGATTCGTAGATATTTGCTTTGATTTTTGGTTTTAAAAATAAAAAATATAGCCATAGATTATCTGGTATAATCTACGGCTATATTCGTATTTAACCTGCATAAAAAGTAGGTGAGTATGAACCTACACAGTTGAAATATTGCTGAGCTACTTTTTCTACTCCCAGTTTCTTTAATAAATCAAAGTCTTCCTCTGTTGCTCTCACACAGAATCTCTGATTCTTCATGCCCAGGAATTCTATTCTTTTTAAAAGTGCTTGTTGAGCAGGATCTATTACCATCGAGAGGAATTCTTTCCATTTGTCTTCCCCACCCTGCTCTATTTTAATTTTTTGATCTTCTGATTGAGCAACATGGGCAAATAAGTCACCCATTTCAGGCTGCTTCGATTTCTTCGATGGTGTTGAGTCCCTCTTTTCCATGGTTTTTCCATTGATGTGAGCTTTACCCAGTGCAGTTCTCTTAATTTTGAATATCAGTTCTTCTGGATTTCCCCGAGATTTTCCTCTTTTGTAAACTGGAGTACAATCTGTGAATATGATATCAATTTTGTCTTCCTTGCTCAATTTTGCAAAATCTTTTTGAACAGCGTCAAGTACCTGTTTCTTAAATTGAGAGAATTTTGGGTATTGTTCTTCTTCTACAGTCCCGTCTTCTGCAATTTTAGCCATTCCCAAATATTCCTTTAATTGCATGAAAGGTATCTTTATCGTCATTTTATTGTTGATTCCCATCTGCCGCAGAAGAAAGAGATAAACTCTTGGCGTGTTCAGTCTGCTAGCATAACGAGCAATTAAGGCCATATGGTGAATAAAACCCTGGCTCATGTCAAATGCGTATTTTGCCACAACTGGGTCAATCTTCAATTCTACTTCACCTTTAGACCTGTCATAGGAAACGCCATCTTTTGTGTATCCATTGGTTACGATGTCCTCAGTGATGTTTGAAAAGACGTGCTGAATTACTGCTTTTCCGTCAATCTTTATTCTTACACTGAAGTCCAATAGATCTTTCAATGTTTTACGTGCATCTTTGTAATGGCTTGATTCTATCCCTAATTCGCTTAATTTGATCCTTATCCTAGGCACATTCATAGCCACATGTTCTTTGTCCACCTCAAACATGTAGTCTGAGCGTAAATTTCCTTTTTCTCGCTTTTCATTGAAATATCTTGTAACGTATTCCTGTAAATGCGAACTTACGCAAAATAGAACGTGTTGTTGAGCAAGGGTATATTGCTTGTCTATTTTTGTGAATGAGAATGGGGTATTTATCCAAATCTCTCCCACGCTTGAATTTTGTATTTCATTTTTTTTATTTTCTGGCATATTGTTACTCCTTTTGTTAAGTTCTCTAGTCAATACGATTCTGTCTTGCCAGATGCTTCATAGGCTGGTATATAGCCATTTAAGACCAATTATACAAACAGAATCGTGTGCTAGATAGGTTTAAAATTAAATCGCTTACAAAGATACATGTTTTTTTTGTAAATCCAAAAGGTGCAATTAAAAACTTATGTTTTTATTTTGATTTTTTCATTTTTCCTCTTAAAATTTCATTTTCTTATGAAAAAATGTTTTTTAAATTAATACGTTAATATGTTAAAGCGTCAACAAGTAAATGTGTAAATGTGTTCATTGCTGTTTGTTATGTATGTTCTTTGATCTGAGGAATCCTGAATTCTGTTTTTTTTCTTCCGATGATTTATAAGTTTATGTATCAACAAGTAAACGCGTTAATATGTCTATAAGTTTATTGATTACGGTTGTATCATCTGGCTTTATGAGACGATCTACCTCCTACTCCATATGAAACTTAGTATGTTCTGCATTATTTTATCATGATACTTCGTCTTTTTTGTTCATAGTATTAGGTTTTGCTTACTTGAATCTTCGTTTATTTTCATGAGTTATTTTATTAATGTATTTATACGTTAATAAGTTAACAGGTAAACAAGTAAACACGTATGTGCGTAAATACGTAAGCGTATAAATGCTTTATTGTGCTTTTTGTTATGAAGCTTCTGAGAGTTTAATTTTATTTTTAATGATTCTAGAATTTAGGTTTGATAATAAAAATGCTTTTTAAAAAGAATAGATTACTGCTCTAATTGTAATATCAACGTAAAAAAATGCTGTTCTTGTGCTTTTATTTGCGTTCTGTGCTCTTTTTATTGTTTTGAGGTGGATTTGTACCATTCTTCTTCAAAGTCTCCCTTAAGGCAAAAAAATTATGTGTTGTGTCTTTTAGATGGTTATTTTTGCTTTTTTTATTAGTGGTGATCTTTCTTTTTGCTTTTTCGTCATTCATCTATGACCTGTAACAGTTATCTGTTTATAGATTTATATATCTATACGTTTATACGTAAATACGTCAATTGTATTTTTTTTCATTTATTTGCTCATTATCTTGGTTTTTATCTCTTTTTTCTGGCTTTTAAACATTTACACGTTGATACATAAATGTGTCTATTGCTTATAGATGTCTGTTTCTTAATGATTTATCGGAATTTATCTCTAAATTGTTAACACATTTACACGTCAATATATAAATCCATATATGTTTTACTTTTAATGTGATATTTATATGTAGATGTGTAAATGTGTTTATAAGTAAATGCTCCCCCACTACCTTTTGTGGTGATTTTGTTTAACTGGTATATAACTTTTGGGTTTATCTTAAATTTGCGTTTTTTTTGTTGGCTTCATAGTTTGCTTTGATTCGCTCAAAGAGAATGTTAGGCATTAATAAGTTTACCAATAAAAATGGTTTTAGTTAAGTATATATGATAATATGTATACGTGTTATAACATTAATAAATAAATACGTCCATGTATATATAAATCAACGTGTAAATACGTTTGTGCTTTTTTTATATGATTTCTTGCAGCAACTTGAATTTATAGTAGATCAATCTCAATCTCAATTCACCTGCCTTAATCTGTAAGTCTATACTTTTTTACGAGTCTATGTATCGATGTCATCAAAGCGTTAATATATTAATTAATATACGTATCAACTTATGGATGTGTAAACATGTATATCCGTCAATTTAGTAATAAGTAAACGTGTGTTATTTATCTTCTTTTGTATAAATTCTGAAATTGTCTTGAGAATCATTTCTTTTTCTGAGCGTTTTGTCTATTTGTTTTTTTTTGAAGTAAATTGCTTAAAATGTTGATAAGTAAACATGTAAATATGTATATAGCTATATGCGTTAACCTGATTTGTGCTTCTGGTCTTGTGTTTAATTATGTCGTTTTTTCCGGAATGATTTTTTTTCTTTGATTAGTTCCGAATTATAAGTATGCTAATAAGCGCCAGAGGATAATGGTATACCTTTATATTCTTAGAACTACTTTATCCGTTGTTGTAAGCTGTTGTTTTTTCTATTCTACGTGCTTATTGTATACTGTATCACGAATTACAGGTAAGGATAAAGGTCTCGTTATTTTTGTGGTCGATGATAATGCATAACTTTTTGCTGTATAATCTGTGGTTCCTAAATTCTAGGGTAGGGGAGTGTTCTGTGAAGATCTGGGTAAATACATTTACGGATAGATATATTTATAAATAAATACATATACGGATAAATACGTTAATGTATCTATTATTTCTATTTAAAATCAATGCTTTTTGAAATAAATTCTCTAGATAAACATGTAAAAACGTCAATACGTTAACGTGTAATATTTGTAATTTGAATGTTTTCTTCTGATTGTGAAATGTGTTGAAATACAGATGAATAACACTATTTTGCTTAAAAAATGGCGTTTAAAAATAAATGTATAAACAAGTAAACGCATAAATGTATCGATATATAATGCTGTAAATGTGTCTATATATCTATGTTTTTATTAAATAAGTATAAAAATCTATCTATTTTCAGCTTTCTTTGATGTTCTTTAGATTTTTATGCTTATCTTTGTGCCATATTAAAAATGTCATACAAGTATGAAGAATCAAAATAAAATAATAGTATTCGCAAACCAAAAGGGTGGTGTGGGTAAAACTACTCTTTGTATTTTATATGCAAACTATTTACATGAGCAGGGTTATCCTCTTTGTGTTATAGATTGTGATATGCAGCAGACCATCTTTCAAACTCGTCAGTTTGATGAGAATAATCTGATGGAGGAGGATGATGTAATACCTTACTCTGTTCAGGCATTTAGTATTAAGGATCCAAAGGATGTGGCTAAAATGATTCAAAAGGCTAAAGAAATTCCTGGTACCGTATTGATTGATGCTCCTGGTAATATTGCCCAAGAGGGTTTGGTTCCAATTTTTGTTGGTGCCGATGTCATTGTAACCCCTTATCAATATGAAAAGGGATGTATTGGTTCTACTTCCACTTTTTTGAAGGTAATCAATATGCTTCAAGCCACATATGAGGATATGAATCCAGAGATTATTCTTGTTCCAAACAGAATTGATACCAGAATTGGAACTAAGGCTGAACTTTCTACCTGGTCGGCTACAGATTCTCTCTTGGCCGGTTTTGGTAAGATAGTTAAGAGTATTCGTGCCTTGGCAGATATTCAACGTTACAATACACTTCAATTGCTGCCTTCTCAGAAAAAGGCAGTTGAGCCAACTTTTAAAGCAATTAATAAAATTATCTATCCTAAATCCAAGTAAAGCTTATGATTCGTAATAAACAGATTCCTGCTGATCAGTTGATTGGTCTTTCTCCTGATTTGGAGGGCATGGTTCAGAATATGCATGGTCAAAAGACCGTAGGTAAGGAAAATAAGAATGACCAACAAGTACAAACCCCTGAGGTTGCTAAAGAAGAGCCTGTCTCTGCGCATGTTGCTGCTTCTTCTGTTAAAAAACAACCAGACGTGGAAGTAGGGGAGTCCCAATATGGTAAATATAGGAAGTCCACAAAGTTATCTGAAAGATCCATTGAAATAGGTGAAAAAGATTCAGAAATGGACATTTTCAATAAGTATGTTGATTATTATGCAGGTCAACCGGGGCGAGGAAGAGCTGTATGGCTTAATGATGAATTAGTAGATTCATTTTCCATCCTGAAGGATTATGACCCAAGATTTTCTATCCGTACGGTTCTGTGTGCAGCTCTTAGAACTTTTATTGAGAAAAATGCCAGTGAATTGGCTGAGATAAAAAATGCAATACAGAAAAAAGGATTATTCTAAAAATAGGGAGGGTATTTAATACTCTCCTTTTATTTTGATTTTGAATAAATGCGTAAACGTGTAATAGTGTAAACGTATTAATGAGTTTATATGTATATATGTCTATGTAACTTTTAACTAACTGATTATCAGTTGATTATAAATATCTTTGATTTAGAATAAAAAAAATGGCATATGTAATTAAAGATTTACAGAAAATTGTACCTGTTCCCACGACTCATCAAATAGGCCTGAAGCAAGTATTACTTGCCAATGATGAAACCGCTTCAGCAGTCACTCAGATAGCTAAAACGCAGCTTCTATCTGGGGAGGTGGTTGAGGATCATGTACATCTTACAATGGACGAACACTATCTTTGTTTTTCTGGTGAGGGTACTTTGTGGGTAGATGGTTCGGAAATACCATTTACTAAGGATACGTATGTCTTGGTTAAAGCAGGAAGTAAACATCATTTGGAAGCAATTTCTGATATTTCTTTCTTAACGATTGGCATAGCCATTGACTGATGGAATGTTTTTGATTCTGCAGTTAACTCACACCTTAAAGGTAGAGAGATAACTGCAGATATATCATTTAAGAAGGGGGGAAGCTATTTGTAGTTTTCTTCATCATATGTGATGATTTCCAAGTCTTTTGCTATTTTTATAAGACCATTTTTGATTCTCCCTTTCATAGTTAATGGTTTTGGCTTTGTTTCTGATGGTTTTTCAGAAGTTTCTTCAGAGACATTTGTTGGGTGTGAATTGTCTTTTATTGAAACCTTAGTCATTTCTTCAACAGCTTCAGCCTTAAAATCTTCATCTTTAGACTCTTTCTTAGTATTGTCCAAATGATTGTTATCTATATTTTCTTTCTGAATAGTTTTATCTTTTCGTGCTTTGAAACTGTCTCTTATTGGATGATAGAGTTTGTCTATGATTCTTTGGTAATCTTCCTCATCCTTGGATATAGTGGAGTTTTCCGGTACTTCTTCCGCTATCTCATTGTTCAGACCGGTTGCCAGGATGGTAACTTTGGCATCTTCATCCAGACTATCGTCGTCAGAAAGGCCCCAAATTACCTTAATATCCGGGTTGAGTTCATCAAAGAAAGCATCAATCTCTCGCATTTCTCTAACAAAGATAGGGTGCTTGCTGGAAGTGTAAATATTGAAGAGGATGCGCTGGGCATTGCCGATGTCGCTGCCATAGAGTAGGGGAGAATCCAAGGCATTCTTGATGGCATTCTGAACTCTGCTTTCACCACTGGCTCTGCCCATGGCCATGATAGCTCCACCACCGCTTTTGATGGTAGTCTCGATGTCACGGAAGTCAAGATTGATGGTTCCCTCTACAGTAATTAGCTCCGATATACTTTTAGTGGCATCACTCAATACCTTGTCTGCCAGTTTGAAAGCATCCTTTACGGTAATTTCTGAGTCTGCATATACATCACAAAGACGTTCGTTGTTGACGATGAGTAAAGCATCCACGTTCTTGCGCATCTCTTCCACACCTTGAAGAGCCTTTACGATTTTTTTCCTTTTTTCAAAGTAGAAAGGAATGGTGATGATGCCTACCGTTAGAATGCCCATCCCCTTGGCTATACCCGCGATAACTGGTGCAGCACCAGTTCCAGTGCCACCACCCATACCCGCCGTGACGAAAACCATCTTGGTGCCGTCATTCAAGAGCCGTTTGATGTCTTCCTGAGTATTCTGTGCCTCGCTTCTACCCACCTCTGGATTGGCACCAGCTCCCAAGCCACTCTTGCCCAGCATAATCTTTACTGGCACAGGCGACTTGGACAGCGACTGGCTATCCGTGTTGCAGACGGCAAAGCTCACATTGACAATACCCTCAGCGTACATGTTCTTGACAGCATTGCAGCCACCACCGCCAACACCAATGACCTTGATGATGTTCTTGGTGGTATCCTCAGTCTGTCCGAAATCTATGGGAGTCCATTCTTCTTTCATTGCATATCATTTTTTAATTTTTGGGCAAAGATATATAAAAGAAATTAATATTGCAAGTTTTTCTTGTCCGCAAGCCTTGCAAAAGATATTTTTTGGAATGAGTGAAATTATTTTTCCCATTCTTTTTGTATTTTTGCACCATGAAGCAAGAAGAGGCAAGAAATATGACCGCAGAGGAGAAAGCAACACAAGTGAAGTTGCTTTCCACCGATCTTTTGGCAGAGGGCAGGACAGACCTTTTGCTTAAGGCTATCAGTGTGCCTGTTCTTGAGCAACTTCGCATCGAGGCGGCAAGGGCAACGCTCAGTCCCTTGGTCATTACCAAGGACTTTCGTTTCATTTTACCTAACTATGGAAACAAGGAAGTGATGCTTAGCCCTATTCACAAGTCTCTATATATGCTTTTTTTGAATCATCCAGAAGGTATCGAGTTTAAGAACTTGATAGATTACCGTGAGGAATTGCTCGCAATATATAATGAGGTGGGAAATAGGGTAGGCCCTGACAAAATGGTGGAGACCGTGAATCGTCTGACCAATCCCCTGGACAATGCTATCAATGAGAAGTGCTCTCGAATCAAAGCAGCATTCTCTGACTTGATGGATGAATATCAAGCAGACTATTACATTATCAATAGTCACATCAAGCGTCATCAAAGCACTTCAACCAAGCTTTGGTTTGAGAGGTTGAAAATTATCAACCTCCCCAGAGAACTTGTTGTTATGGAGAAGGATTGATGAACACAGCGTTGGGTAGAGAACTCGTTATCGGCATAGCCTTTTAATGATTTTGGCAGGATTTCCTGCCATCATAGTGCAGTTTCCCATATCGTTGGTCACTACGCTCCAGTTCAAACCACGATATTTTCACCAACGCTTTCCCTCGGCAGGCTCTTTCTGTCGAGGGGGCTCTTAAGTCTATTCTTGTTTTTAATATCTGCTATATACGAGAAAATGACTTCACAAAACCGTTCATTCACTCTGGTGTATATGTAATAAGCGCACGAATGAACAAAAAATGAATGAAAGATGAACATACAACAAGCAAAGGAAATCAAACTCACGGACTATCTGAGCGTATTTGGACATCAGCCCAAACGATGCAGCAAGTCCACCTCTTATTATCTGTCGCCATTGCATGCGGAGACAAAGCCATCGTTCAAGGTGAACTTCAGCCGAAACCAATGGTTATGAACTGCGTAACCCATATTATAAAGGTTGTTTGGGTGAGAAAGACATGTCCTTGATACATTCACAGCAAGTTGGAGGGCAGGACAGATGCTGCATCTTCGAGGGGTTTATGGACTTTCTATCGTATAAGACTTTGGAAAAGCGAGGCGACAATGTGAGGAATATGACAGCTGTTACCTTGGGTACTATGTACAGTGGTTCTTTTGGTTCTTCTTCATATTGGGATTTAGTGTGTTTGTTGGGATTATAAGTATTGCGATAACACCACGGTACTATGGTTAATAAAAAAATGGTTGTGTAAGCAGTACAGTGACTGTTCTTTTTACACAACCATTTTTGGCAACTCAATTTTAGTACTTATTCATTAATCATGTCATAATACTTATTAATGTTTTTCACCACATTTTGTAGTGTGTACCGATTATTAGTAATCTCATTCATAATAAGTTCAACTAACTCTGGCAAAATCATTATAGATGTTTGTCTATAGTTAGTTTGTATTTTAGTAAATTCAATTTGAGGATAATGCGGAACTCTCAGGGAATCAATTTTATTTATCTCTATAGGATAGAGTTCATTAAAATCATTAAACATCCAAACATTTTGAAATGTAGAACTTTTTTTCCCTTTTAATATTGCATAACACAGTAATTGTTTTGGTAAGTACTCCAACGTATGAAATAAGTCCTTAGCTAATTTTTTTCGCATGACACGATCATCAGCTTCTTTCTTTGTATTTTGTCGCTTATATATTTTTTTTCACTATAACTTCTATATCGTTGAAACAAAAAATAATTAGAGCCCAAATAAGGTAGGCACAACAAAAGACAAGAACTATCCATACAAAGATACAGCGGATAAAAAATAAAACAACTACATCTGCACATAATATAGCAAATATCAATCTATTCTCATCTTTGGTTAAAAGAATTTTCATTATATCAAGAAATGTCTTCATATTATTCTGATTTATAAATTCTAACTACTGCAACCCTCAATCTTTTTGATTTTGCAATATTTATCATTGATTTTGTGCCAAAACTCTTACCGTCCCCAAAATGCTATCAAAGCATCAGCAGCTTCTGTCATTTGATTGTTACGGATAGGTCCAGCTACTCGTTCATACTTGTTCCATTCAGCAGGATATACCTCACATTGAAGATTGTGTTCTGCAAGCCATTTTCCTGTTTTATCTTGCTCCGCAAGCACAGCTTTTAGCCTATTCAAATTAGCCATATATTCATATATATATTGGTGCAAAGATATAGAAATATAACGAGAAAACATAAATTCTTTATTTAATTTAACTTCCTATGAGATTATATTTTGTGTTATACCCACTTTTATGAAGTACAAAAAATAAGAGCGATCCATTTTTTCCTTATAGACTACACTTGTAAAATGTCAAAATAGGAAAATTGCCATTGTTTTCCGTGTTAATTTTTGTATTCTCATGCTTTCAATTTATGGTTTCTTGCTTTTATTGTTCCTAATTTGTTTCTTACGCCATTCTGTCTACACAATATATATTGAATATCAGCATCTTATAAGCAATCAGTAAGATTTCAAGAAAAAGAAGCCTAAGAACGCAGCCGAGTCGTTGCAGGAAAAGATGGCAGGGATGCACGACTATGTGGTGACGTTGATGTTGTATATGCTGTATCTGACATACGCTGTTGAATTTCTTGAAATTAAGCATAATGCTGAACTTTTTTCTAAATTATATAGCAAATTTACGAAAAGTAAAGCATTTGCGATTTTCCATTATACAAATAAAATATTGTTTCTATGCCAACAGCTATATCATTGCCTTTATTATAGTGTTGCTCTTTCGCTAGGCATTTTGCTTATATGGAGCAAAAGATATTAAAAAATCATTTAAAAATAGATGATTTTCAGTATTATTCAGTACTTTTGCACCGAAAGTTTTTGATAGTAAAAATTTAAATATTACAGACATGATAAGACTGAATGTATTTTTTGAAGTGAAAGAAGGAGTGGATATGGAGCAACTTAATGCCCTGTGTCAGGAGTTAGTGGAAAAGTCATTGGCTGACGAAGGCAACATTGCCTATGACTATTTCGTTAGTGGTACTCGTGATGGCGTGATGATGATATGTGAGACTTGGCAGAACGCTAAGGTGCTGAAAACTCACATGGAGTCTGCTCACTTTACCACGTTGGTTCCTCAAATAGAGGCTTTGACGAAGCATGGATTGAAACTGGAACAATTTCAGTTTGAGAAATAACAGGTTTCCTTAAAGACGATATGCGACATGAGCCAGCTTCAGCTACAAGCAGTTCTCTGAATCATCTTTGCCCACGAGAAGGTGATTGGAGTTGACTTAACAGAAGAGTGCTCAACCTCTCTATTAAACAACAATGAAGATGCAATACAAAAATATCATTTTCGATTTGGGGAACGTACTTGTGAAGTTGAATTCTCTAGGATGTATGAATGCTTTCAAGGTACTTGGAATGGAGAAACTGATAGACTCTAACCCAGAGGCAAAGAGACTCATGGGTGAGTTAGGTGAAGGACTGATCTCTACGGAACAGTTTTGCGATGCGGCAAGGAACTTGACCCTGACAACAGTTTCTAATCACCAAATTATTGAAGCGGCCAATCGAATGTTGGTTGTTATCCCCGATGAGAAGAAACGCAGGCTTTTAAAGCTCAAGGCTAAGGGCTATCGTCTCTTTCTATTGAGCAACACCATAGACATTCACTGGGATTATTGTGTGGAGAAGTTATTCCCCTATCAGGGGCATAATGTGGAAGACTATTTTGAAAAAGTCTTCCTCTCACAGCGGCTCCATCTCTCCAAGCCGGATGCAAGAATCTACGAGGAAGTCATCAGACAAGCAGCGATAGTTCCTGAAGAATCGTTGTTTATTGACGACCTTCAGGAGAATTGTGTCGCTGCGGAAAACCTCGGCATTCATACATTCCAGAATGTTGAGTTTGATGATTGGCTCGACTTGGAATTATAGGAAGCCATTCTGACTGCCTATTGAACCTATCGATTCTTCCCTTGACGATTCGTATGTAGTTTCTTTTCATCTTGTCATTGAGGAAAGAATGACTAATGAGCAGCTCCGCTTCTTCTGGTAATTTCTTATGTATATCCAATACTGCAGAGATACGTTTGTTCCTCAAACCTATCAACTGACCAAACCTTTCAAAAACCAGTCTGCAAGGATGCCCTGTCCGCTCATAAATATCACTTTTCTCGGTATGCTCCGACAAACCACCATTTAGTCCAAGGTCATCACCCTCAATGTGCAGGGGAGTATTCATCAGATTGTAACCAAGGACAAGCTGATAGGTATCACCAATCTGAATGACGGAAAAATTCTTCAAAGTGGTCATCGCCATTGGCATAGATATGGTTGAAGACCACCAACTTGTAGAACTTCTCCATGACTACCATCCAAGCAGGAATGAATTTCTTAATCATTCTGGCATATCCTTGAAAGAAGCATCATACTTGAAGTAAGTTCCATTTTTATCGCTCGTTTTTCCAAAGGAGCGAGGCAACGTATTCCATATAATATTTGCTTTAGTAGCTTGCTAAAATTCCTAGAAAACGAGACTATTATTAAAAAAGTTGCATTTCTTAGTCGCTATTTAAATTAAATGATGTATTTTTGCACATTATTTATATATATATATGGCAAATGAAATGGGAACGTATTCTGATAGTTTTGGAATTTTGTTAAATTGGGAGCTTCAAGTTGAAGTTTTGAAGACCTATTCCCTTCAGAAGCAGAACTATCCCATGCTTTGCTTCTTAGACACTTATATTCAATGAGTACATATAAAAATATTATATTTGATGTAGGTTCGGTGCTGGTTAATTGGATGCGTATCAACCTCTACACAACCTTGTTACATGGTGATAAGGATAAGGCTAAGTGGATGGTGGATAACATCGTCACCAACTCCTGGAATGACCAGACAGACTTGGGCAAGCCTATCAAAGAATGTATCTTCGAACTCAAACAGGCTTATCCCAAGTATGCTCCTTATATCGTGGCATATTGGTATTGTTATAAGGACATGGATGCCGGTGAGATTCCAGGAATCTATGATGTCATGAAGGATTTAAAGGATAGGGGATATCAACTTTATTGCCTGACCAACTGGTCGCATGAGACCTTCCCGATAGTAAAGGAAGTCCATGCACGCCTCTTTGAACTGTTCGATGGCATTGTGGTGAGTGGCGAGGAGAAGATGGTGAAACCCAATCCGGAGATTTACAACCTCTTGCTTGGACGATATAACCTCAATGCTTCCGAAAGCGTCTTTATAGATGACAGACAACGCAATGTGGATGGCGCCAACCAAGTAGGAATACAAGGCATATTATTTACTGGTAGTAATAACTTAAAGGAGCAACTGGCTCATTTGTCGATTTTATGATTTCTATGATATATATAACATACGTTTGTGCAGGCATCTGTATCCTGGCACTTTTGGAAAAGTTGTTAGGCTTTGTAGCTTATATAAGGGATGGCTGGAAACAAGTCAATCAACTTTGTCCAAATAAAAAGCTTGAGGATTTGAATACCTTCACGAAAGGAGACAAGCTTTATGAGGGCAAGGTAAATGTTGGCCTGCGCAATTACCAAAAGAGAAATTTACTGAAGTGGTGCTGTCAGGTGACAGTTCCAATTGAAGAGATGGACGAGCAGGGCCTGCCCACGGAAAAGGAGAAAAAAGCCCTTGGGGACTTGATAGGCTCCATCGATTTATCACTTCGCATCAAATGTAAGGATGTGCCATATCCGCTGATTGTTGGTTTTGTGGAGGGCAATAATGTCTGCAGCATCTATTGGATGGTAAGTAATCCAGAAAATGCGGGCAAAGTGTTAGGCAAATTGAAGCTCGATCGCAAACTTCAGTATACGATGCGGCAAGATCCATTCTGGACACAATTTAATACTTTGCTGGAAGAGTTATAATAGTTCCCTAGCAATCCAAGCGCATGCCTCTGCGTCAGCTAGAGCATTATGGTGCAAAGTAAGGTCGTATCCACAATAGGCGGCAACGGTATGTAGCTGGTGGTTGGGTAGGAGAGAGCCCAACTTTTTCCTGGAGGCACGACAGGTGCAATGAAACTCATAGTCGTGATACTCCATCTGGTACATTTGAAATACAGCTTTCAGGCATCCCTCATCAAAGGGTGAGTTGTGTGCCACCAATGGCAATCCCTTGATCTTTGGTTCAATCTCAGCCCAGACCTCTGGAAACACCCTGGCATTCATGGTATCCTCCATGGTAAGTCCATGCACCCTTGTGTTCCAATAAGAGTAATACTCAGGCTCTGGCTTGATGAGACTGTAGTAGCTATCCACAATCTCACCATCTATTACTATCACAATGCCAACGGAGCATACGCTTGTGTGTTGCTGGTTGGCTGTCTCAAAATCTATAGCTGCAAAATTCTTCATATGTGCAAAATTAATGCAAATCTTGGACAAACCAAAATAAAAGTTGCTTTTATTGTCGAAATGCTGTGTTTTATATTTAAATTGTGAATCATCCCTTTTCTGAGAAGATCACCTTATAACTATTGAGATACCCGTTTTGAAGGTATGTTTGATATACTCCCTATCCATTATCTTGTCGTTTAATTGTTCTTTTTCCATTTCCATTGTTTGCTCATTCATTTTTTCTGCAAAATTAAGTGAATCGTGAGAAAAATTATTGCGCATGAAAAAACTTTTTGTTGTGTTAAACAAACTTACACAGGTGTGGGCTATCTTTGCATCAGAATTTTTAATTGATATACAATGGAGAAGTTTAATATTAATAAAGAAATGGCAAAGTTGAAAAAACTGAACATTATGTCTTCATAGATTGACTGATTTTCAAAATTTAGGCAAAAAGAATGAAGGAGGCCTTGTTTAGGTCTCCTTCATAAATTCAATATAACAGCTTACTTACTTCTGCCGGATTAAATGCCCACTCATGGGTATAGCTTTCATCTGCCTGTTCTGCAGAACCTACTATTTTCTGACTCTGTGCTTCGGCTTTCATCTTAAGAAGCTCACCAATCTTGAGTTTCCTTTGTAATTTTATGAGTAAAGCCTCTATATCCTTACTTCTAGCCGAACGCAATGTCTGTCCTGCGATAGGCATTTCCAACCAGATGATTTCTCGTTTGGCAATGTCCAGAACCCCGAATACCAATCCTTTGGAGAGATTGTCGTCGGCAACCCTCACCATGTGCTGAACACAGGAAGGGTCATAAGCTACTCCATCTTTCTCTGATATTTTCATCTTGTTGGCGGAGTTCATCCAACCAACTACAAGATTTGGAGATAAGGATCCACAGGAGTAGGCGTTGCATGTGAAGATGGCATACTTAGCTTCTGCAGCCTCCAGTTCTGGCAGTGACAGTTCAATGTACTCTGCTGTACCCACCATCTCAGGGATAGAACGTATGTCACCAGAATGCTTGGCACCTGTGCAGGTAAGATTGTAATAGGCACATTCCTCTATCTTATCCTCGTAAGAGATGCGACAGCTCAAGTCCATGTCCAAATGCTGGGCATGCAGCCCCTTTCCCCATTGCAAGAATAACCTTACCGCATCTCCTTCCATATGGAAGCGAGTTCCCATCAGTGCACAACTGGTATCCTGTATGGTTGTTGATCGGTCGCCGACGCTAATAGGTATGTCATATAACTCAGGGGCGATGTAGATGGTCTTGCTCTCTGTGTCCTGTGCCTTGAAACGCCTGAACATAGAGTCCTTGTACATACCATTCACATCCTCAATCATTTTCTCTCGTTCTACCTTACTGTATAGAGCAAGCAATTTGTTGTGTGGGATGATCTTCTGGATTCCAGTAATAGTCTTGATTGACCTGATGGAGTCGATGTCAAAATATCCTTCTGCTGCATTGCCAAGGGAGACGAGTAGTCTGGCTGGCAGCTCATCGGCAATCTCTCCAAATGCTTTCAAGGTTCTTAAGCTACCGAATCTCAACATAGTAGCAAAGAGACATCTGGCAAATGAACCTGGTCTTTCCTTGAGCATGCCTAAAACCTTTTCTGCCTGGTTGTTGTTCGAAGCCTGATCTAAGTTTCCCTGCCACGTGGTGTAGTTTTGTTTATAGAAAATGTCCATGACATCAGCTAACTTCTCATAACCTTTTCTCTTGGCGTACTCCGCCAGACGCAAGGCACGTATGAATCTTACCCACATACCACGCTTGGAGTTCATGTCCTCAGCCATCTTAATTGCCGAAAGCGGGAGATTGTTTATCCATTTGCTCACCGTCTTGCAATTTTTACGACTATACTTGAGCATGAGCTGCTGCTTCATCTGCTCTTGATAAGTCAAGGCTTTGTCACAAACAAAGTTCATGTGAGCTCCCAGTCTTCGAGCATTATTCATAAGAGTTGAAGGTTTGATGATCTGAACGTGCCCTGTCTTCTCAAACCATAGGTATCTCAAGATGTCTGTTGGAGTCTTGAAATAGTCCATGGCTCTATCAGCTTGACCTGTTGACACCCAATGTTTGATGACCAGCATCATGGTCTCCTTCATGCCAATTTCTGTACCTTCTGGAACCTCAAAACAATTCAAAAGCAGATTGAGTGAATCTTTTTGGGTTATATCAAGAGGAGTAGGAGAGGTAAGTAACGAAAGAAATATTCCCTTCAAATCTTCTCTGTTCAATAACCTAAGTTCCTTGAGCTTGCTTCCCTGTCCCTTGTACACATAATTTGTTGTTTTGAACGGTGTTCCACAGAAAGGGCATCCATTGTATCTTTCCAGTGGAAATGTACCATCTGGAATCAAGTGACCACAAGGTAGGGTAGTTCCCTTGATATTCAGTTCACCCTTGATGATGTTGGCAACCCAGGTTATAAAGTGGTCAGCGACTCCCTCGCCTGTAGGCATGTCCCATCCTTTGACAAGAGACGACCAATTGAGTCCAACTCCCATCACATCCTCTATGATAGAGACTATATCTGCTAATTTCGCCACAGGTACTTCGTCTAGTGCATGGAGAAGTTCTTCGCTCAAACAAAAGCCATTTTCTTTCAGGCGTTCAGTGAGGGAATAAACAGCAGGTGTCATCTTTGAGGACATGTCTATATCCTCTTTTTCAATATCAAGATACAAAGCCTTGTATCTCAAAGCAACCTTCAATAAATTCTCATCGTTCATAATTATCTATTATATAATAAGGTAATAGAGGAACTTCAAACCATTAAGAACTGCAATCTTATGTCATGTAGTAAGTCCCTCTTGACCTATGTTAATAATTGGGGCTGCAAGCTGGAATCGAACCAGCGACACTAGGCTTTCATTGCAGCAGTATGTGTGAGTTGACCAGCTTGATGATGGTAATTCCCACACAAAACTATGCTCTACCAGCTGAGCTATCGCAGCCATAAACTATCTTCAAGCAATGAAAATTGGAGGTAATAGCCATGCTGAGTACCCATAGCTCTAGTACTACAACAGTACTAGCGATTCATTAATGAAGTAAGCATCGCTTGACCTCCAAATATCCATATTTCTTGTTTTCGGATGCAAAGTTACAACATGGGTATGCAGTCTTTCTGCGTAGATAAGAAAAAATATACTCAAGCCTGAAAAAAACAAGGATTGAGCATGTTGTGAATATTTATCAATTTGCCATAAATCTCCTTTAATAAAAAAGGGGTGAAGCGGCCAATCGAATGTTGGTTGTTATTCCCGATGAGAAGAAACGCAGGCTTTTAAAGCTCAAGGCTAAGGGTTATCGTCTCTTTCTATTGAGCAACACCATAGACATTCACTGGGATTATTGTGTGGAGAAGTTATTCCCCTATCAGGGGCATAATGTGGAAGACTATTTTGAAAATGTCTTCCTTTCACAGCGGCGTCCATCTCTCCAAGCCGGATGCAAAAATCTACGAGGAAGTCATCAGACAGGCAGCGATAGTTCCTGAAGAATCGTTGTTTATTGACGACCTCCAGGAGAATTGTGTCGCTGCGGAAAACCTCGGCATTCATACATTCCAGAATGTTGAGTTTGATGATGGGCTCGACTTGGAGTTATAGGAAGCCATTCTGACTGCCTATTGAACCTAGCGATTCTTTCCTTGATGATTCGGATATAGGTTCTTTTCATCTTGTCATTAAGGAAAGAATGACTAATGAGCAGCTCCGCTTCTTCTGGTAATTTCTTATATATATCTAATACTGCAGAGATACGTTTGTCCCTCAAACCTATCAAAACTGACCAAACCTTTCAACAACCAGTCTGCAAGGATGCCCTGTCCGCTCATAAATATCATTTTTCTCGATATACTTGGACAAACCAAAATAAAAGTTGCTTTTATTGTCGGAATGCTGTGTTTTATATTTAAATTGCGAATCATCCCTTTTCAGAGAAGATTACCTTATCACTATTGAGATACCTCGTTTTGAAGGTATGTTTGATATCCTCCCTATCCATTATCTTGCCGTTTAATTGTTCTTTTTCCATTTCCATTGTTTGCTCATTCATTTTTCTGCAAAATTCGGTGAATCGTGAGAAAAATCATTGCGCATGAAAAATTTTTTTATTGTGTGAAACGAACTTACACAGGTGTGGGCTATCTTTGCATCAGAATTTTTAATTGATATACAATGGAGAAGTTTGATATTAATAAAGAAATGGCGAAGTTAAAAGGACTGAACATTATCGAAAAATGCTCGGCTTTAGACGATTTGCTTGATGATTTGGAAGATGCCCAAGAGCAGATTATCAGTGCCAAGGATGAGATTTCCGAAGAATACGCCAACGTTTTTAAGAAGAAGTTCCACGAGGAGATAGCTTCCTTTATAGCGGAAACCTTCGATGGCAAGATTCCATATGTTGAAAAATATGGTTATCAAATCATGTATGACAACAGGCCCATTTATATAACCCTTTATTGTATTTGTGGTGAATGGTCTATTTGTCTTTTTGTAAAGAGTGGAAGTGCAAAACATCTGATAAAACTTGCAGGTGTTTTAGGTGTCAATATAACAGGGAATGGGGCATCTTTGAACTTAGAAGTTACAGAGAAAGATTTGCTTTCCAAGGTGAAGCAAATCCTGTTACTCTCAGACTCCTACGAAAAATGAATCTTTCATCAGGTAAGATTCTTATTTCATAAATCGAACATATACTTAAAAATAAAGCATTATGGACAAAACTATAAAAGAGCAATTGGATAAGATGGAAAACCGTTTGAATGAGGCTTTAGATAATGACCTCTTCTATGATCCTGAGTTTGACATGGATGAGTTTCAATCAGAGGTTTGTTCCTTTGAGAGAGACCTGAACGAGCTATTGGAGTTTAATCGTGAACATCTTCAATTTCCGGAACTGGAGAAGATTTGTTCCATCCAGAAGAAAATCAAACAGGTGAAGGATGAGTATGAATTCTATGATCCAGAGTATGAGAGAAGCGTCATGTTCCCAAATGGTGAGGATGAGGAAGAGGATGATTTCGCCTTCTAAATATAGACAAGTATGGAAAATAAATCTTATTTGAGAACTATATTGGGAGGAACGGATTTTAGAAGTCTTTCCCTCATGGAGAAAATAGTATGTATTAATGTAGTGCTATTATGGTTATGCAAACGTCGTGTAAAAAAGATATGGAGCAGATGGACTTGCTCCAAGCATTCGAAATAATCGTAGATAAGGCAAAGAATTCTTCTCTGGGTGAGAAGTTCTATGAGGAGACTGATTCATATCTTGGATTTGTCTCCGATAAACTGGACATATCCAAGCGTGCCAGTGCCATCATGGCCTTGTTTGCCGACAGATGCGATGACAGTCACATCCAGTTCTCGGACTTTACGGATTTCTTGGGCTGCCGCATCCTTAGCTTGCTTCGATATGCCAATGAAATCCAAGAGCTTGTTGACAAGGAATATATCTGCCGCAATAGGGATGAAGGTTTCTATTATACCATCCCAATGGAGGTGATGGAGGCGTTCCAACATAATGAGCGTTATAATCCTATGGATGTGGAGGAACTTACAGCCAGAGAACTATTTGACAAGTTCGATGAGTTGTTTACGAAATGTCGCCGTAGAAAGATTGACAAACAAGTGCTGAGAAGGAAATTGAGGGCATTGGTAGCCAAGAACGAAAAGTTGGCTTTTGTCAAGGCGATGGCTTCCTACGATGTAGATGCGGATGATCTGTACTTCCCGCTTTTCGTCTTGTTTTGTACACTCTTTGTTGTCAATGGTGATGATGACATCCGATACCACGACTTGGAATTTATATATAAAGAAGGCGATGCAGAATGGCGATGCGAAAAGCGAGGCTTGAGTCAAGGTGATCACTTGTTTTTTGTGGAGAAGTTCATTGAATATACCAATGATGATGGCTTTGTGGATAGAGAGTCGTTCAAAATTACGGATGATGCCAAGAAACAGCTTTTCTCGGAACTCAACCTATCATCCATGCGTGGTTCTCGCCCGAAGGGTGGCATGCTATCCTTTGAGGACATCAGCCCCAAGCAACTATTCTACAATAGCAAGGAACAAAGGCAAGTGGAAGAGTTAACTTCCCTCTTGGATGAGGAGCATTTCCAGCGTATCAAAAATCGATTGAAAGAAACCAACTTCAGAAGCGGCTTTGCCTGCCTTTTCTATGGTGCGCCTGGTACAGGAAAGACAGAGACTGTGCTTCAGATAGCCAAGAAGACTGGCCGTGACTTGATTCAGGTGAACGTTTCAGAGGTTAAGAGCATGTGGGTAGGCGAGAGCGAAAAGAATATCAAGGGCATCTTCGATGATTATAAGAAGAAGGTGAAACAATTAGCCAAGGCACCCATCTTGCTTTTCAACGAGGCTGATGCCATCATCGGCAAGCGTCAGGTGGGGGCGGAAAGAGCCGTTGAGAAGATGGAAAACAGTATTCAGAATATCATCCTTCAGGAGATAGAACAGTTGGATGGCATCCTCATTGCCACGACCAACCTCGCAGAGAACATGGACAAGGCCTTCGAGCGCCGTTTCCTCTATAAGATACAGTTTGAGAAGCCAGACTTGAATTGCCGTACTCAGATTTGGCAAGCGATGATTCCGCCTTTGAATGATGCCGATGCCAGTTACCTGGCGGGCAAGTATGATTTCAGCGGTGGTGAAATAGAGAACATCGCCCGTCATTTTACCATCCAGTCGATATTGCATGGCCAGCCAGAGAACATGGCCAAATCCCTTGTTGAGTTTTGTGAAAATGAAAGACTGGAAGGGAGTCGTACCAAGAGAAAAATTGGATTCTAACGGCTGATATATAACAAAAAAGGTATGGAGAAGTATATATTTTTAGATTTTGATGGAGTAATCAATACTCCAAAAGGTAAATTTGCTAAGAAAGCTGTAGCCAATTTGCTCCATTTGGTGGAAAGAAGTGATGCCAAGATCATCATTTCTTCCACTTGGCGATTGCAAGGTATGAAGTACATACAGAAGTTGTGGCAGGAACACCATATGCCAGGCGAAGTCATAGGCTTGACACCTTCTTGCAATTCCGTTAACTTTAGCAATGTAGATGGGGTGGAGGAATGGCAAGGCTTACATGGATGTAAAGGCTTGGAGATTGCAGAATGGCTAAGATTGAACGCCAAAGAGCCTTATCGTTATATAATTCTTGATGACGAGGAAGATTTTCTGTTTTCTCAACGAGAACATCTGGTGAAAGTTGAAGGTAGCAAAGGTCTTGATAAGGCTGATGTGAGAGTAGCAATTCAAATTTTAAATACCAAAGAGATCAGTCAAATGAAACGTTGGTTTTATGGTGCCCTAAAATTTATTGCGGTCTATATCCTTATGGTGATGCTTTTCATGGCTTATTTTTGTTGGTATCCAGAAAAAGAGATGAACAACATGAATCGTCGTGCCCTAATGTACAAAGAGTGTTTGCGTAGTCATTTTCATTGGCAAAAATAATAACTTCTACAATAAATTAGATGGAATTTCGTTTCTAAGGTAAACAATTATAGCTTATAATGCGATGAATGATATAATCAATATTCTAAACCAAGTTCGAATAGTTTCACGAAAAATAAAAGAACAAAGAAAAGAAAAGTTTGAGCGTGGTGAAAATTATAATATTTTCAATGATTTGGGCTTCATGTCAGATGAAGTCCATCTACACTCTATGTTTTTGGCAAACCTGCTGAATCCAAAAGGAAGTCACGGACAAAGAGGCAAATTCCTTGAGGCATTTTTGAAAATGCTGCAAAAAACATTTCCTGCAATATCTGCAGATAGTTTAGAAATAGACACGACTATCGCTTCTGTAGAAGTAGAGAAATATATAGGTAGGCAAACTGATAGTGAAGGCGGCAGAATAGATATTTATCTTACTGATGGCAAGCATAGTATTATCATAGAAAATAAAATCTATGCAGTTGACCAATATCATCAGATGCTAAGATACTGGAATTATGGAATGTCACAAAAAGGAGACGATACGGAAAAATCATTTGTATTGATTTACTTGACATTGGATGGTTGCTCTCCTTCAAAAGAATCTTTGGGTGAAGACTTAAAGGAAAATGATATAGTTTGCCTATCCTATAAGAGTGATATTAGAGGATGGCTTGATCGTTGCGTGGAGTTGGCTTCAAGAACTCCGCTCGTGAGAGAAACTATCAATCAATATATTAGTACTATTGACATATTAACAAATAACGTTATGGAAGATAATAAGGACCTATTAGATATTCTATGTAAAGAAGAAAATTTAGATGCAATTTATGATATTGCAAACAATAAAAATATTGTTGTAAACAGATTTATAAAAGAAGTGTTTATTCCTAAATTAAGGGATTTAGCAGAAAGCAAAGGGTTGATTATGGGAGATGATTGTACAGAGAATTGGATGAAAAAATCGGATGTAGTAGCATCATTTTATAATCACCATTGGAAGTATCTTAGACTTGCATTTGGATTTAATTGCGGAGGAATGAGAGATCCATACTTTGGCTTTCGCACAAAAACTGGAGTCAAGCGTGAAGATGTAAAAGACTGGGAAAATGTTCAAAAGAATTATTCCTCCCAAAGTGACCAATATTGGATTTGGAAGATTTTTAATGGAAATCAATATTGGGATAATGCCTCTGGGATAAAAGACTTGCTGAACGGTAAAACTTTAAATGATTTCTCAAGAATGTTTGACGAAGCTATAGATTGTGTCAAGGGACTGGATATTTAGTCCCTTGACAAAAGAACATTGATGGGTTGCCTTTCAAAGATACTTACTTGCAAGATTTTTTATTCTTTCCTTCACCTCTTCTCTTAGCCATAGAGGTTCCAACACCTCCACGGTATCCATGTTAGAGAAAATCTCCTGTTCAAAATCAAATTCTGGTTTCAAGTGATACTCAAAGATGGAGTATTCTTCTGTTCGCTCTGCTTCCTTTTGCGACTCATGGAGAGGAAGATTGCGTATGTAGTTACTCTGGAAGGCATCAACCTTTAGCACTACCTTTTGAACTTCGGAATCCTTGTTATTGATGATGCCAAAGCAATCCTTGAAGTATTCAGCTGGTTCCAGATTCTTAGGCATCTTGAACACTTCCTCGGAGATGATGACATTCTCCATACGGTCAAGTGCATAGCAACGGATATCGTTCGTGCCAGGACTATATGCGACCACATACCAACGTTTCTTGAAAGCCTTCACGAAATAAGGATGGATGTCAAACTCATAATACTTTTCGTTATAGTAACTGTAGTAAGAGATGAATATGACGTGGTTGTCGCGCATCGCCTTGATGATATCCTCCAGGAAGTTCCTGCCAGATGGCATGTCCTCCAGGAGAACCCTCTCCTTGAGCTTGCGGCTGTTACCTACCATAGCATTGAGCGAGAAGGCGTTGAGCAACCAGTTCCTGGCGCTTCCTTCCTCGAAACAGTCACCATACTCAATGTGATAGCGGAATCCGCTGCCGCATTCGATATTAATCTCAAACAGTTCCTCGATGGCATGGAGATTATTGATGAAGGTACGGCGAGAAAGTTCCGTTCCTTCACTAATGTCAGAATCCAACCATCTGCTTTGAATCTCCTTCAAGGTGATGCCACCCCGGTTCCTTGCTCGATGAATGGTCTCTACGAGCCAGACATATTTGTTCAATTGATTGATAGCCATATTCTATAACTTTTAAATTTTGGCACAAAGATAATGAAAAAGTGAGAAATAATGTTGCACAGTTGCCAATTATTTTAGTAAGAACTCTATCATTTCGTCGTATTTGGCGAAAAATACACTTTCCTTCATTTTGCATAGTTTGGCATCTCTACCTAGCAGGAAACTAAAGTACTCCCAAAATTGTTTCCTATGATGCATAAATTTGAGATGACTCATTTCATGTAGGATAATCTCGTCAATCAATTCCAATGGGAAAACCACAATCTTTGGCGGCAAGAAAATCTGTTTATAGATGGAACATTGCCCCCATATGTTCCTTCTCTTCAATTTTTTTATGATGACTTGTCTTGCATATAGATTTTTCTCCTTTTCCCAATAATGCAATCTCTTGGGGAGTTCAATGTTTGCCAGGTCTAGAATCTTATTCTTAATGATATTTCTTAGCCAACTTTGAATGTTTCTGTTGTCGAATTTTGTGTCATGGCAGTAATAAAAATCAATTCTCTTTTCGTTTACTTGCGCCATAATCATACATCGGTCTCCTTTGGTATAGATACTTCTTCCTTCACATGAAAAAATGCTTTCGGATTGCAAGAGTGAGTCTTTCACCTCATGCCATCCTACTACAAGGCACCATGTGCATAACCTGAGCGAAGGGTTGATTGTATATTTTGTCGTCATAAGTTCCACATCTTATCTAAAATTTCCTTGTAGTCCTTTGCGTATGGATTTCTTCTTTGGACATTAAGTCCGTAGAGACGAGTTCCTTTTTCTTGTTCTTCCTTCAGTCTCTGCATTGTTTTTTTTATAGGAAGAGGAAAACAGAAGTCGCTGATGATAAGTGCATCGGCCATGGAATATTTTTCAGAATCGAGCATCTTGAAAATTTCCATTAGCATTTTTTCCCCATTAGTACCCCCGGAAAAGCTGCCCTTGAAGAATTTATCTATCTTATAATAATTACTGGGTCTTGCCAAGTCCAAGGTCTTTGTTCTGATAGAGAACGAGATGAGAAAACAGCTTCTCTTTTCCTTTTTCGCTATAGCCGCGAGTTGCTGCAATAGAGACTTTGCGATTTCCAAAGGTCTACCACTCATGGATCCACTTGTATCAATACAAATAATCATGGGGCCTTGCAGAAGGCGAGGCTTCTTATAATGAACCGTTGATTTTTCACGCTTGTTCTGTGCAGCCTTTGAGGAAAATTGCTGCAGCTGTCTTTTTGCAAACTTTGCATAAAAGGTGGGAGAGTCCATCATGGCAATCTCCGTGGGAAGCAAGCTATCCAGGTCATTTCCCAAGGATACGCCATCTATGTCTTGCCTGTCATGGGAATGCTTGAGTAATATAGGAATGTATCTAGTCATGGTGGCATCATCCATTTCTTCACTTCTCTCTTTTTCCCTTCCCATCTTCTTGGCTATCTCCTTTAGTTGAGGGTACTTGTGGAAGAAACGAGCCTTCTTCTGTTCCTTCTTGTAGTCTATGTCACCACAGGTTATGATTTCTTGCTCAATTTTTTGCATACTATTGGAAAGTACTTGCGCAATCTTCTGGTCTTTCCTCTTCTTGCTAGCCTCTTTCCAATTAGCTTCCATGGCATCAAAAATTTCGTCAGTAGTTTTCTGTTTTTTTCCAAATTCCTGGATATATCCATGTATATTGAACATGCTGCAGTCGAAAGTATCGTGCAAGTGCTTGGCGATACCGTTCCATGCCAGGCGTTTTTGCTCTATGTTGGATGCAAAGAAGTGGGATAATATCTTCATTTCTTCCTCATATTCCCTCTCTATTGTGGAAACGACAGGCAATATACCCTCCAACATGGAAATAATTTCCTTTCTGAAAATTTCTTTCCATGTCTCTTCTTTTCTGCAAAGTTCCTTGTTTCCTGAGTCTTGGCAGATTTCTTCTATATACCCTGCCACAGGATCATCCTTGTACTCTGGAGGAATGGGCTTCCCCTCGATGTAGAGGTCAAAAAGCCCAGAATATTCGTCAATCCGTTTGTCTATATCTTCCATATTAAAAATTATATGCTAGTTTTTATCTTCATTTCCAACGCCTCACATTTCTTTCGCAAGTTGTCGGCATACTTTTGGATGACCTTCAAGTCAGTTGAAGACACAAATAGATTTTCCTTTTCCAGCAACCTCATCTTTTGGTTAAGTTCATTGCCTATTTTTTGCATCTCCTCAATGAGATGTGTGTCTCCTTCAGAAAACAAGTTTTGTTGCCCTGTAGGAGGGAAAATGGGCTTGCTAGCCATCTTTGATGGTTCCATCATGTAGAGTGCATTATTTACGATAATTCCACCTTGCGCCCTTCTCAAACTGACGATTTGGTGCTGTGGATACTTCTTGGATGAGAAGGGACCTTGAGGAACTCTCCTGATAATCCATCCATTCTTATCCTTATCAAAATAGAGCACACCCTTCGTCTCGATGTCCATCAGCAGGTATCCATAATCTTGGAGAAAGAAGTAGGTGTCTCCCCAGTTTGTGCCCATAAGCTTGGTATAGAAGTAGAAATAGATGTTGAAATCTTCAGAATTGATATTGGCTATTTTACTGTTTGCCAATGCATTGCCTTTCGTTTTCAACCCTTTTTCATACTCTTTCTCCACAACTGAGCATTTATTCTCAATGTTCCAGAATAATGACTCTGTAACGATTTTCATGACAGGTTCAATGGTCTCTACCTTGTTCCATAGCACATGATAGAGTATGGGAAGATCGGTTAGGTCTATCTCCTTTCTTCCATTTAGAAATGCCGATGTTTGCAGCAGATGTACTGCTTTCTTCCATCTTCTGTCTGATATATAATAGTCTAGAGGACTCGCGGCTTCATCCTGTGACTCGGTCTCTTTTAGCTTCTTGCGAATGAATGTGATATCCTTGAGTATATTGTCAGGAATATCGATATCTTCCACCTCTTCAAGGATTTGTGTGTATTGCTCGTCTGTTATGAGAAGTTCGGCAGGAATGACAACTTTACTCTTGTTCTTCCCCTTTAGCATCTTGTAGAATGTACGTTCATTGGCTATGGGGTTAGAGACAACTCGTAATATGAATCTATCCCAAAGGGCTTCCAACCCTTCATCCTCTTTAGGTAACTCATTGGATGCAGCAATGAGTGCTTTCATAGGAAGCTTGATGGTCTCATTTCCGTTTTGGTAGATTTTCTCATTGATGGCTGTCAGCAAGGCATTTTGAATGGAAGGTCCCGCTTTCCAGATTTCATCCAGAAACACCACATTTGCCCATGGAAGATACCCTTCAGTTCTTCTTTCATAAGTATCCTCGTCTTTCAGTTTGGATATGGAAACTGGTCCAAAGATCTCGTCTGGGGTAGAGAAACGCGACATCAAGTATTCAAATTGTTTCTTTTCGGCGAATACTTCCTTGAGCCTTCTGGCAATCATACTTTTGCCAGTTCCGGGAGGCCCCAGCAAGAATATGCTTTCGCCAGCAATGCTGCTAAGCAAGGTCAAGGAGAAGATGTCCTCTTTTTCCCATACTCCTTTACTCATCAGTTTGATGAGTTCCTTCATTTGTAGCTTTATCTCTTTCTTTTCCATTGTATATTTATTTTGTGGCAAAGGTAAATATTTCCTGTGTAAAATGTTGTCACACCTAAAATATTTTTCAGGTGTGCAGTAATTTTTCCCATTTTCAGACTACCTTTGTGTCATAGATATAAAGTAATAAGAAATAATGGAACAAACTAAACACGGAATATCGGTAAAACGCCGTATCTATTCCTTTCCAATGAAAGGAGAAAGCAGGGCAGAGGCTATCTGCCGGTCTTTTAGGCAATACACCCTGGTGGATTGGGCAAAATATAATAAGGTGTCTATGCGAATCGTCACCTCTGTAAAATATCCTTTGCTGATGGGAGAACTGGTTCAACTTATGTCTGTGTCACAATCATTTATGGACAGAATAAAGGTGGATCTTGTACAGGAGACATTGGGCACAAGTGAAGAACAACTATTGTTAATCATTCAAGCATATGAAGATGAATCAATGGGTTGACTTTGACACAGGTGATGAAGCTCAAAGTGAGACTGTTTTTTCCTATATGGGAAAGACATATAGCATAGAACTCAGTTTGAGTGTTGGCTTTGGCGATATATGGTTTGCGAATTTGTACTCAGTGACAGGTGATAAGAAACAAAAATGTGTATCAAACATCAAAATTCCAACTTGTGATTTTGACGAACTCTCTTGGTTGAAACAATACTTGGAGAAACGAATGGATATGCTCTTACTAGAGCTAAAAAATGAAGTCTCATCCGTCAGCTTCGAGCCAGAGGACATTGCCGGCTTACCCATATCTTCAGATGATAAAATCAAACTGCTTGACATGTTGCATGGTTTATGGTTTGATGTTTATAAAGTGTTCCAGGAAAAATAAGGAAACAGGTTTCGTATCACTTAAAAAATGAAATAAAATGTCAGAAACTACGTATTATAAATACATAAGCAATGGTGCCCACTATACTGATGTCATCGCCAAGATAGCGAACGTGAAACATCATCTTTGGATAGGGACTGCAGACATCAAGGATTTGTATGTAAAAAGCAGTTCCATGACCGTTCCCTTTCTCAAAGTCATCTCTCGATTAATTGAGCGTGGAGTGGAGGTTCGGTTAATCCATGCCAAGGAGCCTGGCCCTAATTTCCGCAAGGACTTTGATGATTATTCGATTCTTGCCAAACGATTGGAGAGAGTCTTGTGCCCAAGGGTACATTTCAAGATGGTCATCTTTGACTTGGAGACTGCCTATGTTGGGTCAGCCAACCTCACAGGTGCAGGCCTCGGCATGAAGGGGGAGAGAAACAGAAATTTCGAGGCCGGTGTCCTGACCAATGCCCCTTCCTTTGTGGAGCAAGCCATCAACCAGTTTGACTTCGTATGGAATGGAAGCCAATGCAAAAAATGCGGACGGAAGAGATTCTGCCCAGATTCACCATTGAAGTATTAACTTTATAAGATTAGATCAATGCTATTTAACTATAAGGAACATCGGATTTTTGCATTCTCTGACTCTCATGGAATGCACAAGCGGCTTCATATCCCTGAAGAAGCAGACATCCTGCTTTGTGCTGGCGATGTAGTGTCTGACTTTGGCAAGGATGGCATGGAGAACTTCTTTTCCTGGTTGTTAAGCCATCCTGCCAAACTTTATATTTTTGTCGCAGGTAATCATGAGCTGTTCTTGGAAGACTGCTTAGAGCAGACAATTTCGCTTTTACCTAAAAAAGTAGTTTTCCTTCATGACTCCACCTTTGAGTTTGATGGGATAAGTTTTGGGAATATATCCATGCGAAGCTTGCAAAGTAAGGAGCAAAATGTCCAATCTGCTACCAAAATGGACTTCTTGATTACCCATATTCCACCGGAAGGCATACTTGACGAGGGTAGGGGAAGCCTTCCTCTACTGTTAGAGGTTTATCGCTCTCAACCTCGTTTCCATGTCTTTGGCCATGCTCATTCTTGTGGAAACCAAAGCAAGGGAGGTGCCTTTACGGAGTTTTACAATGTCTCACAGTTTAATGAACTTAGAAATAAGAAATGAGAAGTCATAACTAGACCAACCTCATTTCTTATCAAACCACTTTACTATCAGTAAATATAGATCTTCTCCTAAGTTATCGTCATATGATTGATACCATCTATAGCTTTTCCCATCAAGGTCGGTCATGATTTTTTATCTTGCTCCTTTTTTTTCCTGCAACGGATGTTTTGAAGATGTTCTTGTAAGGATAAGAAAGCCATCCCTACAAGTAAAAGGGAGATTGAACATTTCAATCAATTCTGTGATGCATTCCACTCTCTTATTTTTTGGCAGTGATATAGCTGTTGGCACAAATGATTTATATAATGCAGTCAGAAAAGGCTGCATTTATCGTTATAACCTACCCCATCTAAATATAGCAAAATTGCGCCTATTTGTAATAAAATTGCAACAAACGTAATAAAAAAACGTAAATATACGTCCCTTGTAAGGTGAAAATTCGTGAATTTGGAAAAAAAATCATATTTTTGCAAAGCAAAAAATGTAAATAAACAGAAAAATGGCTACAGCTGATCAAATATTATCTCTGATACGAAATCATCAGAACAACGATGATACGCAATTCAGAAAGGTTGCCCTGCAGATTTCCGCTGTGGAGGCAAGGAGTGGTCATGCCATAGTAGCACGTACCATACAAGAATTGCTCAACCAAAAGAAAACATCCTTGGGTACGGTACGTTTGGTGTCTAAAAACAAGGATATAGATGACTTGCTGCTGCAAGTAGATACCTATGATGACTTGACAAGTCTGGTACTCAGTCAGGAGTTGAAAGAGAAACTGGACAGAGTCATCAAAGAGTATCTAAAGAAAGAAACTCTAAGTAAGTACGGATTGGCAAATCGCCGAAAGCTCCTATTGTATGGAGCATCGGGAACAGGAAAGACGATGACAGCCAGTGCCCTTGCAAAAGAATTCAATTTGCCGTTCTTTGTTGTGCGAACTGAAAAAGTTGTGACCAAGTTCATGGGGGAAACAGGTCAGAAGCTAGGTAGAATCTTTGATTTTATCAATGAAGTACCAGCAGTATATCTGTTTGACGAATTTGACGCCATCGGTTCTCGGCGAGGAATGGACAACGAAGTTGGCGAACAGCGAAGAATACTCAATACGTTCCTACAACTGTTGGAGCGAGATGATTCTGACAGTTTTATCATAGCTGCCACCAATAGCATAGAATCCATAGATAAAGCCATGTTTAGGCGTTTTGATGATGTCATAGAGTATAAATTGCCAGATAGAGAACAGCGATTAGCATTGCTTCGTGAATATCTCTATACTGCAAAGGACTTGGATTTCTCATCTGTAGAGCCCTTGTTTGATGGCATGAGTCATGCCGAAATCAAGATGGTTTGTTCAGACATATTTAAGGAATCCCTACTTAATGACAGGAAGATAGACCTTCCACTGGTTCAGACCATAGTGAATATGCGTCAGCAGTTAAATCGTCAAACCTGCTAAATAATGGAACTTTATGCATAAGAAACATTTCTTTTTAAGCAACAATATAGCCGAAGCCCGTGGTTTTTCACCACAGAAACAGGGCTTTGACGGTCATGCCCTTCCTTCAAAAGACAGAGCTGCACAAGCAAGTATGGTAAAGGAGCAATACGTAGCTGTGGTTAATCAGATTGTTACTCATTTGGAAGAAAGAGAAAAACAAGGACAGCCTGTGGCTAACGGAATCTATGTCGATTTGAAAATGGACAAAAGTTTCATACCAGATTCTTTGGGCAAACAAGACAGTCCAAAAGGAGCAACCATCATGAAAGTAACTGACAACGGAGAAGAAAATGACGTTGACGTTACTGTATATGTAAAGAAGGACAAGAAGGATTGGCTTAAAAATAAAGTTGACGACTATTCTTCCAAGAATACAGCAAAGGGAAAGCCATGCAATGAAAGGTTGATCGCCCCTATCAATGGTGTAGAAGCAACAGACATTCGCACACTCTACGTGTCAGCGGAAGAATTTGACACAATACCAGAAGAAGGCTCATACATTTACGAATTGTGGATGAGCCATAGCAAAGAAAACAGCCAAGAACGCATAGAGAACACTTTGCATCAACTGGGTATAGAGAAGATGGCAGAGCCTTTGCTTTTTGATGGTGTTGATGTATGGTTGATTAAGTCAACCAAGCAACAACTCTGCACCCTGCCACTGTCATTGGGATATATTGAAGGCATACGTCCCTACCATAAGCCATCCATTCTGACAAGCAGCAACCCTGAGAAAAGAGAATGGAGTGAACTCATCAAAGGAGAAATCACCTACGACCAAGATGCGGATGTGATAGTCGGCATATTGGATTCGGGAGTGAACAATGCACACGAACTATTAAAGCCAGCACTACCAGACGAGCGAATGGATGTAGCCATTGGTGTGCTGGAAGCAACCGACAAGACAGACCACGGTACTGGTATGGCAGGATTAGCCCTGCTTGGTGACTTGACAAATATTGCCTACCAACGAGAAACACCAGTAGCAGTGCATCATGCACTGTCGTCGGTTAAAATTTACGAGGCTGGGCATGAAACACCAAAGGAATTTTATGGAGCAGTCATAGAAGAAGCCATCGGCAAAGCTTCGGATATGGGTGCATCCATTCAATGCATGGCCATTACAGACGAAAGCGCCTACAACGGCATAGCCACCTCCAGTTCAGCAGCACTTGATGAAAGCATCTACCATCAGGGGCAATGTGACAGATTGGTTTTGGTTTCAGCAGGAAACATACAGACACCCGATGTAGACCATAACAACTATATAGAATCCTGTAAGGCAAACGCAGTGCAGAGCCCTGCACAGGCTTGGAATGCCCTAACTGTAGGGGCCTATACCGAAAAGACTCTTGTAGGCGATGAGAGTTTCAAGCCATTGGCAGCCCCAGGTGGTGTATCGCCATATTCATGTAGCTCATACCCATGGCATGAGAAGCGCAATAAGCCAGAAATTGTGATGGAAGGAGGAAATGTAGCTTATCATGACTTGCTCAGAGAAACCTCACATAGCGACCTGAGTCTTGTAACAACCAGCAATGAGCAAGAAGAGCCATTGGAACCTTTCAATGCGACAAGTGCTGCTACAGGATTGGCGGCAAGACTTGCCGCACAAATAAAAGTGGAGAATCCGCAACTGTCAATGCTCTCCATCCGAGGCTTGATGGTGCATTCTGCTCGATGGACAGATGAAATGATGCGTATAAATAATGTTGAAGAGCGTATGACACTCTGTGGATACGGCGTTCCAGATGAGAACGCAGCCGTATATAGCAACGAAAAATGCGCCACTTATATTTTTGAGAATCAACTGGAGCCCTACACACAAGGTGACAGTGGCAACATATATGGCAAGATGCACTACTACGACTTGCCATGGCCAAAAGAACTGTTGGAAGATATGGGAGACGAATACGTAAGAATCCGCATCACATTATCATATTATGTGAAGCCATCCCCTGGCTATGCCGGAAGGACAAGCAAGTACCGCTACCCATCTGCTACATTGCACTTTGACCTAAAGACAGCAACAGAAACAGAAGAAGAGTTTCTGTGTCGTAGGAACAAGCAAGAAGGAGAAAAGACCACCCAAAACGATGCAACCAGATGGAACGTGAAACAGCAAAAGCGAGAAAGAGGCACTGTACAATCCGACTGGATTGAATGTACTGCAGCAGACTTGGCTGAAATGGACAAGATAGTAGTATTTCCAGGTCAAGGATGGTGGAAAGAAAGGAAACTGGACAATGTGGACAATTCTGTTCCCTATTCTCTCATAGTTTCAATAGAAACCAAAGAGACAGACATATACAACGCTGTAGAAACAGCTATTAGCAATCGTATAGGGGTACCTATTGCACAAGAAGTGTAATATACTCCATAAGACATTGAAGAAGGGCAAAGCTAAACACTCAGCCCTTCTTATTGTTTATACCTATAATAGGTAATATCACCAAAAGCACTTCACTTCATCTACTTTTACACATTATATACTTGGTCATGCCGATGCTTTAATAAATGGCAAACAATAATTCACCCATTTAAATTAAAGTATTTCCTGAGTTTATCAGTAAGGGAAGATTGGCGACATACGATTTCGTGAGCATCAAATCGGATGGTGTGACGCAACGGCTCATCGACTCCTTGCTGAAGCGAGGTGCTGACGGTGACTATCAAAACAAGGAAATGGATATGTTGCTGAACAAGAGACCTTCCATCGAAAGGCTTTACCAAAGCTTTGAGGAGTATGGCAAAGATAGAAAGGGCATCGTGTATGCTATTAATATTTCTCATGCAAAGAAAATTATGGAGCTGTATCAAGAGCATGGCATCAAGGTGGTTGCCATTGAACTCAAAGACTCCTACTATAGAAAGACAAGCAGATATTGAGGCTTTCCGAAAAGGTGATATCCAGGTGCTGGTGAATGTGGATATTTTCTCGGAGGGATTTGACTGTCCGGATGTGGAGTTTGTGCAGTTGGCGCGTCCTACTCTCTCGCTTGCCAAGTATCTGCAGATGGTGGGACGTGGACTGCGGGTAGCCAAGGGGAAGAAGAACTGTGTGATTATTGATAACGTGGGATTGTATCGGGTGTTCGGATTGCCATCGCAAGTATGGAACTGGAAGGCTACGTTTGAAGGAAAACTGAAATATGGAAAGAATAAGGATACTTTGAAGGGAAGGGATTTCTTCTTGATGTACGGAAAGCAAGAAACGATGCCGGTTGGGCAAGACTCGGAAATGGTGATGGTGATGAGCCGTGAGGAACTGATGCGGTCGTTGCAGTATCGGGAGTTCGTGGATTGCAATGATGATTTTGCTATCGTCAAACTGCCTGATGTAAAGAGGACGGTGGTAAATCGACATGGCGAACAGGTGATAGAACCTGGCAACTATTATGACATGAAGTTCTTGCGAGGGAATATCTTATCCTATCGACCTCGCAGAAAGACTGTTTGTTATTATGACCTTTTGGCGAGAGTTCTCATCGACGAGGACATTCACGCGAAGGATGCTCCCGAGGTAATCACCATCAATGAATGGGAGTTCGTTGTATATAATGGTCTCTTCAGGTCTCGTACCTACGAGGACTTTGCTTTACCTTATCGTCCTTTACAAAATGACATGTTGAATCGTGGGTATTACTTGATATTCCACAATGATTTTTCCGTAGGCAGTGGTTGCCAAGTATGGTACTATTATAAAGGTGGTGACGGTCTGATGCGTAAGGATTATACGGAGAGTAAGGATGTGTGCTTCTTGCGTAATGATTATGAGCATGTATATTGGCTGTGTGCCAATCTTTGTGGTGATGGTATCGTTGTTATGGACAGTAAGGAAGACTACTATCTGGTGGATTCTAATTTGAAAAAAACATATATAGGATGCAATAACCCAAAGAACAAAGAGGAGGATTTACAATATGTAATGCCACGACTTGGCAAAAGATATTATCATGAGGCAATGTTGCAAAAGAAGAAAATGGAAGCAAACGAGTTGCTTCTTTTGCATGAGAAGTCAGAGACTGGGCATGTGGAATTATATCAAGCTGGAAAGAAATGGGGTGTGAAGGTAGATGGTAAAGTTATCGTGCCACCTCTCTACCACAGTATAGCGCAACCTGTCGGTGCCTATTGTGCCTTTGAACAGATTCCTAACCATTGGGGCGTTATGACATTAAAAGGAAAGGTGATTGTGGATGCCAAATATGAGAAGGTGGAGATTCGTGACAACGGAATCGCCGTGGTAACAAACATCATGGAAAAAACACAGACAATCCATCTTTTAAAGGTAAAAAGTAAAAAGGTAAAAAAGTAAAAGGACAAAAAGGCTTTTTGCTTTTTGAATGACAATGAAGAAGATAAAGCTTTTTGATGATCTGGAGGATATGGCAGTAGAGAGTGCAGGAAGCATTCAAGCATCATCATGCTGTAATGGTACAAAACTCATTGTCTGAATCCATCTCGATGTACTTTATCAGTTTCTTCAGATAATCCACTCTGCTGCTTTCTCCATAAGTATGAGTCTCCATGTGGGTTAGCAACATAGAGAAACCATCATAGATGAAGTCCATGTCATGAAAAGTGATGTCCTTTCCACCCATGAACTTATCTCGGAGACCTTCATATTTTTCTCTATAGTCTAGATAGTCAATTCTCTTCTGCATACGATAGTCACGCTTCTTTCTTATATTGGATGCTTTGGCGATTCTCTTGTTGCAATAGTCCCCGTCTTCCATGCTCATGGATATACTATCAAGAGATGCGAGTCTCATTGTTTTGAGAACCTCTCTCTTTTTATGTCCGGGCAAATAATTGAGATTGTACTTTTGTTCTAACTTTCTTGCCATAGTACCATAACAGGTGTGCATCTTGTGCTCGATTCTGTCCTCAAAGGTTTCTTGGGTAGTTTGTGGCGTATAGCCATAGAAAGTACAACTCCAAAGAATCTTGGCTAGCACTTCCTCCTTGCTGAGGTTGCAGTCATCAGCAACAACTACCTCCTTGGCGACATTGCTTTCCCAAAGGTCACCTTCGCAATTGCAAACATCGATGTATGACTCCTCATCTTCAAAGGCTTCATCAGGAGTGTGCCACTCGACTTCAATCTTATGATTCTCTATATCAGAATTATCCACAGGAGTAAGGTGGCAGAGGATGTCGTATGCTTCCCGATACTGTCTAATGGTCAAAGATCCTTCTTTTTTCAAGGCAGGTATCAATGCGTCAAAATCCGTACTAAGTAAAAGTTCTTTCAGTTTCATACACTTAACATTTAAAATTTATTGCAAAGGTAGTGCAAGGGTGTGCCAAAAAACGGCACAGCTTAAAAACATCTTTGAAGGCTATGATATTTTTATAAAATGTTTTTAAGGTGTGTTTAATAAGTCCATGACACACCCTCAGTCTTACAAAGCCAATTACTTTTTCCCGCTTTCTGCATCTTCAGGTATTGGCCAGTTTTCTGATGGAGTTCGCATTTCCTTCATCACCTTGTCAAAGCCGATAACCATTTCCGGATACTTCTTGGCGAGATCATGCTTCTCTTCTGGGTCTTCACGCAGATTATAGAGTTCCAGAGGCTTGTTTGGCTTGATGGTAACAGCCTTCCAGTCACCGTGGCGCGCAGCACGCTGCTTACCTGGGAATTCCCAATAAAGAACTCGGTCGTCTGTATCAATCTGCTTACCATAGAACAATGGCAGAATATTCATGCCGTTGATGTTCTGAGGCAGATATTGGGTGCCTCCAGTAAGAGCTGCCAGCGTAGGCATTACATCTGGGAAATAGATGATGTTGTTCAGCGACTGTACCGGTACTTTTCCTGGCTGGTTCACGATGAATGGTACTCGGATACCTCCTTCGTAAAGCTGCGCCTTGCGGCCACGGAATCCTGCGTTGCAGTTGAACAGTTTCAATGGTGCCTGAACGGCAGCACCATTATCTGATGCAAAGATAACGAGCGTATTCTCGCGCAAGTTGTTCTTTTCCAGATAGGTGAGCAGTCTGCCTATTGCCGCATCCATGTGGGTTACGAGTGAAGCGTAGCGCTTGTCGTTCATGCTCCAGGATTCATCATCATACCATGTGGTGTTGTCGATGATGTAGGGTTCATGAGGCGCATCAAAAGCCAGATAGAGGAAGAAAGGATTCTTCTTGTTTCGCTTGATGAAATTGATGGCATCATCGGTCGAAATATCCGTATTGTGCTTGATGTGCTTATCGTGCTCATTTGCCTTGATGTGGATGAGCTTGTCGTTGTCGAAACGGTTGTATGGATAATAGTAAGGTGAATTGGATTCTACCGTACTGATCAGCCATCCGTGGAACTCGTCAAAACCACGATAGATTGGTGATGATTTTGGATCATAGCCATCCAGATGCCATTTGTTGACAAGACAGGTTTTGTAGCCGGCAGCGTGCAATACCGTAGCGATGGTTGTATCCTGCGGCTGCAGACTTGTTCTGCGAACGATGGTCGTGTCACCTTCAGGGGTTATTTTCAGACCTGTCATGCCTCCAGCTGTGCACATATTATCACGTATACGGCTATTGCCGGTATTCTTACCCGTCATCAGTGCACAACGTGATGGTGAACTGATTCCTGACCCGGCATAGCTCTGGTTGAATCGAGTACCCATAGCAGCCAGTTTATCAATGTTTGGAGTCTTGATAGTCTTGCTGCCGTAGCAGGAGAGGTCGCCATATCCCAGATCATCGGCAAGGATGAAAATGATATTGGGTCTGTCGGCCGTAGCCTTTACAGCCTTGTTTTGTGCCATTGCTGCCTGCCCCGGCACGAGCGAGGCTGCAATGACTCCGATAAATGCTTTATTCTTCATTGTTAAGTTGTTTGTCGATTTATTTTGCAAAAGTATGAAAAATAAATGAGAAAAAGTGATTTTCTAAATAAAAAGTTATACCTTTGTCTTCAAATCTATCGCAGCCATAAACTATCTTCAAGTAATGAAAAATGGAGGTAATTGCAATGCTGAGTACCCATAGCTCTAGTACTATAACAGTACTAGCGATTCATTAATGAAGTAAGCATCGTTTGACCTCCTAATATCCATATTTCTTGTTTTTGAATGCAAAGTTACAACATGGGTATGCAGTCTTTCTGCGTAGATAAGAAAAAATATACTCAAGCCTGAAAAAAACAAGGATTGAGCATGTTGTGAATATTTATCAATTTGCCATAAATCTCCTTTAATAAAAAAGGGGTGATGTGTGTGTACAAATCCATATTTTTATTTAAAAAAAACTGTTTCTTTCAGAAAAGTGTGGTTTTCGACCCCCGTATTCGTAGGAAAAGTGTATTTTTTATTTGGTTATTCCGTAGGAAAAGTGTATATTTGCACCGTTAAAATCATAAGAAAAGTGTAATTATGCTGTATAGAAAGATAGAAAAATATATCGTAAGTCACTTACAATCAGGGTCTGACAAGATTCTGATTGTAGATGGTGCACGCCAAATCGGAAAGTCGTACATTATCCGAGAAATCGGAAAGAAGCTTTTTCCCAACTATATTGAGGTGAATATGGAAACAGATAAGCTTGGAGACCGGACTTTTGCTGACGCTAAGACGGTGGATGATTTCTATTTGGCTTTGAGTACGGTGGCAGGTGATAGGATGAAGGAAAAGAATAACACTTTGGTATTTATAGATGAGATTCAAGCCTATGATCATTTGCTTACTTTGCTTAAGTTCCTGCGTGAAGATAATAAGTTTACTTATATCGCCAGTGGTTCGTTGCTGGGTGTTACGCTTAAGACAACATCATCTATTCCTTTAGGCAGTATCATTATCCGTCACATGTATCCGTTAGACTTTGAAGAGTTCCTGATAGCCAATGGAATCGGACAACTGGTGCTTGATGCGATTCGCAAGAAGTTTGCTGCAAGGGAGTCGATGCCGGAAGCTATCCATAACAAACTTCTAGATTTGTTCAAGAAATATCTCCTGGTAGGTGGATTGCCTGATGCTGTCAATGAATTCTTAGCAACCAAGAATATCACAACCATTCGTACCATTCAGAATGAAATCCATCATCTCTATGGAGTGGATGCGGCACGTTATGAGGAGATGCACAATCGCTTGAAGATTCAGCGCATCTACAGTATGGTTCCTTCTAATTTGGAAAACAAGAAAAAACGTGTGGTGGTGAAGGACATTGAGGACAAGAAGGGAAAGCGAATGAGTGATTATGTAGAGGAATTTGATTATCTGATTTCTTCTGGCATTACCTTGGAAGTGAAGGCCATCAGTAAGCCAAGTTTCCCTCTGATAGAGAATAGTGGTAAGAATCTGCTGAAGCTTTATATGAACGATGTGGGTATTCTGACCGGCATTTTCTTTGGCACCAACATCAAGGCGGTGATGGATGATGTGGCAAGTATTAATCTCGGTTCCGTTTATGAGACGGTGGTGGCACAGGAGTTGAAGGCGCATGGCTTCAATCTTTATTATTACGACAACAAGAAGACGGGGGAAGTAGATTATCTGATAGATGACATGGAGCACCTTTCTGTTCTTCCGTTAGAAATCAAGTCTGGTAAGGATTATCAGGTGCATAGTGCCTTGGATAAGTTCCTGCAAGTCAAGGAATATAACATCCAGCAAGCCTTCGTTTTATCCAATACTCAGCAGGTGAAGGTGAAGGATGGAATAACTTATCTGCCTATCTATTATATAATGTGTATAGAGCCAAAGCAGGCAGAAGATGAAGTGTTGCTTTAGGACGATTGGTAAGATATAACAAGAAAAGCGTAAAGATAATTTATCGTAATAACCCTTATTGGGATAATATTTATGAAAACCTTCATAGCTGATAGGTGCCAATAAAATCCCATGAAATTATAATATCTCTAAAAATGAACATCAAGTCAATAGGCAGTAAAATTAAGGGAAATCCTACGATGGTAGATGGTACGGTGTATTCCATGCTCATCATCTGTAGCATTTCCCATTTCTTGAACGATATGATTCAGTCGATTATCCCTTCCATCTATCCGATTGTGAAGGATAAGTTCGACTTCTCGTTTGCACAGATAGGTATCATCACGCTGGTCTTCCAGATGACGTCTTCTATCCTGCAACCATTCACAGGGCTTTATGCCGACAAGCATCCCCGTCCCTATGCTCTTTCCATCGGCATGTGCTTCACATTGGTGGGTTTGCTCCTGCTGGCCTTCGCCGAAAATTATTTTCTGATTCTCCTGGCGGTGAGCGTCGTAGGGCTGGGATCTTCCGTGTTTCATCCCACTGCTTCGAGAGTGGCACAGATGGCATCGGGAGGCAAGAAGAGTCTGGCACAATCCATCTTTCAGGTGGGCGGCAATGGTGGATCGGCGATAGGACCGCTGCTTGCCGCCATCATCATTTTGCCTTTTGGCCAGCATGCCATCTCCTGGTTTGCCCTTGCAGCCCTGCTTGCCGCCATCATCATGGTAAGATTGGGAGTCTGGTATAAGGCACGACTGGCTTACGTGGTGAACCATCCGCAGAAACAACCCCTTCTCAACACCCATTTATCTAAAAGGGTGAAGTATTGGGCACTGTTCATCCTCATTATGCTCGTGTTCTCCAAGTATTTCTATACGGCGTGCATCACGAGTTACTTCACCTTCTTCCTGATGGATAAGTTCGGCGTGTCGGTACAGACCTCGCAACTGTGCCTCTTCGTATTCCTTGCCGCCTTTGCCATAGGTACTGTAGCTGGAGGTATGCTGGGTGACAAGTTTGGCAGAAAGTATGTCATCTGGTTCTCTATTCTGGGAGCAGCACCTTTTGCTATTGCCATGCCTTTCGTCAACTTCACGTGGACTATCATCTGTACCTTCCTTTCTGGCTTGATCATCGCCTCGGCATTCTCTTCCATCGTGGTATATGCCACCGACCTGATGCCAGATAAAGTAGGATTGATAGCAGGCATTTTCTTCGGACTGATGTTTGGCTTGGGAGGTTTGGGCTCTGCTTTCTTCGGCTGGTTAGCCGACAAGACGAGCATCGAGTTCATCTTCCAGGTGAGTGCCTTCCTGCCACTGCTCGGCATCATTGCCGGATTCTTGCCGAATACGCAGAAAAGAAGCGTTGAAGTATGAAGCGTGAAAATGAATTATACTTTCATGTCATTTCTGACTGCTAAGTTTAAATTAATTATATTTTGATGTCAGTTTTGCAGCGTCATTTGCCATTTTTGTCAATATCTGTTCACTCCAAACAGACAGATTGAATTGGCACATAACTTGCTCATATATAGAGTGAAAGCGGAAGCCGAAAGGGCAAGGGGAACGATAAGAACCCTAAGCAATGACATTTGAGGGTTTCTTGAAATCCTTGAGCCTCGAAAGCCGAAGCAATCATTATTTTAAAAGGATAAATATAATAAACAATTAGAAATCCCGACAGAGCCGAGAGGCGAAGAGAGGACGAGAAAAATAAAATTTGGAGGTTTTTCATTATGTTGTTAGCTCGTAGAAATAACAGTGTTTCAAATTGGTTGAACAATTGGTTTAATGACAATTTCTTTGATACAAGCTTGATGCCACATATGAACGCCACCGCTCCTGCAGTTAATGTCAAGGAAGATGAAAACGCTTATACGATGGAGATTGCAGCTCCTGGTTTGAAGAAAGATATGGTCAAGATGAACATTGACAAGGATGGTTATCTGAATGTATCTATCGAGAACAAGGACGAGAAGAAGGAGGAAAAGAAGGAAGAGCATTACTTGCGTCGTGAATTCTCTTACAGCAACTATTCTCAGAGTTATGCTCTGCCAGAGGATGCCAATCAAGAGAAGATTTCTGCTGAGGTCAGCGATGGTGTCTTAAAGATTGAGATACCTAAGGTAGCCAAGGAAGAAAAGAAAGACGATGTTAAGCACATTGAGGTGAAATAATCACTCATAACGTGCTAACCCGTTTTCTGGATGATATTTCATAAGCATCGGGAAAATAATTAAAACGAGGAGGGTGTGTCATAAGGTAAGCGGCTCCGCGTTTATACCATTGTAGCTTTCTCGTTTGTTCGTACCTTTGCACCATAATTTTTTAATTGCATGAATTATGACAACAAACGAACGTTTTGAGAAGGCTTGGAATTCCTTCTTAATCTATTTGAATCGAAATCCAAAGGCTCACCTGACTCCTTTCTTGAAGGAAAGGCATGTAAATCACCGTACCATGCAAAATTGGATGTCCGAGAAGGGATATTCTGTCCTGCGTGCCAAGCATGAAATCCGCGAAGTTCAGGAGGCAGCCCGTAAGGAAAGAGCAGAAGCCTCTACTGCAAATACCGGCGTGATGTTCGTGCCTATGGAGTCTCCAACTATAGATCTTCCTATGGAGGATCTTCTTCAAGGCATAAACATAACCTTTCCCAATGGAACCGTTGTGTCGATCAAAAAAGGATGCGCCAAGTCTGTTATGGCGTTAATGAAACTTTATGAGAAGGAGGATGCGGTATGTTTGGATTAAATGAGAACACCCAATACTATGTCTGCCAGCGATACGTTCGAATGAACACGGGTATTAATGGCTTGTATCAGATAGTAAGGACGGAGATGGAGCTGCCACCACTTGGCGGTGCTGTCTTCATCTTCTTCTCCAAGAATCGCCAGCAGGTTAAACTGCTAAAATGGGACGGCGATGGTTTCTTGCTATATCACAAGCGACTGGAACGAGGAACCTTTGAATTGCCATTCTTTGACCCTAAGAACAAGCAATGCAAAATGCCGCACAAGACTCTGTCTGCCATCATGAGCGGAATTTGCCTTAAAAGTATGAGATTTAGAAAGAGGCTTAACTTATAGCTGTATTATAATGCCAATAACGTGCTGTATATCAATAAAATAGATAAAATTAATATCCAATAATACTTGCATGTCTCAATATTTTTTCGTACCTTTGCACTATGACAAAGGACGAAATCATAGTACTTTTGAAGGAGCAACTTCAGCTTGCTAACGATACTGTGAGTTCGCTGACCATACAGGTCGGTGAACTCATTGAACGTATAAAGTCATTAGAAGAGCAACTCGTCCAGAAAGGAATCGCCATAGACAAAGCGAATCGTCAGAACAGGGCGCTCGGCAAGCTCGTTTCCGGCAAAAAGTCCGAACGTCAGGAGAAGTGTCTGCAAGACTCAATGACTCAGGAAGAATTTGACAGGAAGAAAAAAGAGCAGGCGGAAAAGAGAAAGGAGCGCAAAAACAATGGGGCCAAGCGTGACATGCATTATGAGATGGAGGAGAAACATGTTACGGTTAATCCAGACATGGATGCGGAACTTTTGAAGACGCTGCGCATCTATGGCACCCGCACCTGTGTGCGTTACAGCATGGAGCCCATCAAGTTCATCAAGACCGTATATCACATCAACACTTATACGGATGGAAATGTCCTGTATCCAGGAAAGACCCCACCAGCATTGCTGCTAAACTCATCCTATACATCTTCTTTTGCAGCAGGTCTACTGCAGTTGCGGTATATCTATTCCATGCCGGTGGAGCGAATCGTCAAATACTTTGCCGACAGTGGGTTCACACTAAGGAAAGCCACGGCAAACAAGCTGATTGCCAGAAGCGCAGACGTACTGGAAAATATCTATAGAGCCATCTGCCAAAAGGTGTTACAGCAGGATTATGTTACGGCAGATGAAACTTATCATAAAGTACTGCTGACGAGGGTAAAGCCTACAGACAATGGCTCGAAGAAAGGTTACCTGTGGGCGGTAAGCGCACCTAAACTGGGACTTGTGTTCTTCGTATATGAGGCTGGATCACGTTCTGAGCAGATCATACTTGATGTGTTCTCGGATTATAAAGGTACAGTACAGAGTGATGCATATGCTCCTTACCGGAAGCTGGAGTCGGATGCTTATCCGGACATTATGAGAATTGCCTGTCTGCAGCATGTCAAGAGAAACTTCATCGACTGTGGCAAGAACGACAAGGATGCACAGGAAGTAGCAGGCATCATCAACAGATTTTATCAAGAAGACAAAAAGCATAAGGTTGGCGTAAATGGATGGACAATAGAGAAACATCTGGCTTATCGGCAATCATACGCACCGGACATTTTGCAGGATTTATTAGAGAAACTGGAGGAATTATCTTCCAGGAAGGATTTGCTGCCCAAATCGCCCTTGGCGCAAGCCGTCGGCTATGCCCTTAACGAGTATAATGCCATTTGTGACATTTTTAAAAGAGGTGATACTGCTCTCGACAACAATTATATTGAGAGAATCCAGAGGTACATATCGCTGTCGAGAAGAAACTCATTATTCTTTGGTTCGCACGAAGGGGCAAGACGAGGAGCTATCCTATATTCTATCGCCATCTCATGCAAAATGAATGGCATTAATCTGTTCGAATACATTAGCGACGTCATAGAAAAGACCGTAGAATGGCAACCAAATACTCCATTGGAAAAATACAGAGACTTGCTTCCTGACAGATGGAAAAAGCAGTAACAGCATTATTCAATCAGCTATTACTGCTTTTTTCAATTATGCAAGGTATAAACGCGGAGCCGCTTACGTCATAAGTCTGTGACGCACCCTTTTTTATTTCTTTCCTTTTCACAGATACGAAATCTTTAAAAAACATTTTTATTTACAACAAAGCCAAAACTTTCACAAGCTCGGGCTTTGTTTTTCCGCAAAAAAGTATATCTTTGCAGAAAACTTCTTAAAGTATGGCAAAGATACAAATAAAATCTGAAACTCGGCACGAATTAAGTTTTTTTCCTAACTCTTTTGATGATTATGTACCAAAAGACAGCAAAGTGCGTATCTTCATGCGACTCAAGGAAGATGCCATGAACAATGGGCAGACCAAACCTGCTTATAACCTTCAAATTGCGACGGAGAATCAATACTGGACGAACTTCGCCCTTTATCACAATCCAACGGACAGCCTGACATTCAAGCCTTTCTTGGATAAGTACAGGAAAAGACATGGAAAGCAATCCAAGTGCGTCACCGCAGACTCAGGATACGGATCAGAGAAGAACTATGAGTACATGGAGATGGAAGAGATGGTGGGATATGTAAAGTACAACTGGTTTCACAAAGAACAGCATAAACCTTTCAAGGAAGATGTCTTTAACCAAGCAAATTTCTACTATAATAAAGACGAAGACTATTACGTCTGTCCCATGGGACAACACATGAATCCTTGCGGACAACGGCAAACGAAAAGTGACTCTGGCTATGTGTCTGTCATTACATTATATAGAGCGCAGCGATGTGAAGGCTGTCCACTTGGGAGTCTTTGCAAGAAAGCCAAGGGTAACAGAACCATATATGTAAACCATAAGTTGAATGCATATAAAAAGGAAGCATTTTTGCTGTTGACGCCAGGAGGAAGGTATGAAGCACAGGAGTCAGAGACCGATAGAGCCAGAAGCTGCGTTTGGACAGATGAAGGAAGACATGCATTACAAGCGATTCAGGCATTTCGGAAAGGACAAGGTTTACATGGACATAGGGTTGTTCGGTATAGGATTCAATTTGAAGAAACATTTAGGGATAAAACGATAAAACTCAATTTGGGCAGTTTTACCACATGGGACAATTATGTCCTTTTGTGAGCTTTTGCGCAGTTTTGTTATCGATAAAACAAGAAAAGTAAAGCTTCTATACAATATAATAAGATTCCCCTTGTAAAGAAAGACTACGATTCAACTAAAATATACAGAAAAACACACAAAAAGGGTGCGTCACAGGCTTATGACACACCCTCCCATCAATTTTCAGATATTACTTCGCCATATTGTAGGACTCGTCTTGACGATGCGGGAGAAGACTCGGGAGAAATAGGAGGCAGAAGAGAATCCGACATGATAAGCTACTTCTTCCAATGTGGCACCGGGATGAGCCAACATATAGACCTGTGCCTCCTTGATGCGCAAGGTGGTAACCCAGGTACTGAAGTTGACGGCATGTTTTCCGTTGATATAACGGGAAAGATAAACCTTATTGGTGCCCATTTCGGAAGCCAAACTGTCGATGGTCAACTGCGATGAAAGATACTTCTTGTCATCCACCCATTGCTGCAAGCGTGCTCCGAAGAGGTTCTCATAATTCTCCAACTTGGACGTTTCCGGTTCCTGGTTGGAATAGTATTCTATCTCCTCATTCACCGTCGAAGCTAAATTGAGCGTGCCATAATACGGGCGGTAATTGATGAAAGAGATGACGATATAGAGATTGACACAGACAATATACGCCTGATAAGCAAAGTTGAAATAGATTCCGAAGAAGAGAGTGAGATAGGCAAAGACACCCAAGAGGCACAGAAAGAAGAGGCTTTTCTTCGTCCAGAACATGAAGCGCTGCATATTATCATCGGAGAAGTAATTATCCAACTGTTCCCTTTTCTTCCTATAGATAAACTGAAAATGGAACATGTATCTTACCACGATGCTACAGAAAATCAGGGTGGAAACGATATACAGATAATAGGCATAAGGTGCAAAAGGCTCCAAAAGGGTAATCCAGGAAAAGGAAACCGTCAATATCCAATACCCGAAATCCTTCAGCATCCTCTTTTTATTGATATATTGTGAATCCAACAGGGAGGCAAACGAATAAGCAAAGCATATACATGTCAGGAAAAACAGGCTGATGTCCATACAGGCAATGATGGAATTGAGCGCCTTCCAATCTTGCGAGGAAAAGATTTCCAACCAGAGAAACAGGTTGATGAACATAACAAAAAACGCTGATGCCAAGAAATATTTTGCCTTACGATAAGGGGCATAGTCTGCAGTATCCGGTACACTCAGGAACACCAGGATAATGCCTATCACCAGATAACTGGCGCCGACACACTGAATCAGTTCTGCGAAATATTTTTCCAGTAACTCCATAATGAACAGCTTTCATTAAATCAATAATTTTTCATCACCTATTTTTTGGATTCGCATCGCAATCTGATTGCCATACAAACAGAGAGTATATATTACACGTACATAATCTACTAAAAAGCCCTTAAATCTTAAGTATATTGAAGATCGTCATTAGGTTTTTATCACTTTTTGTTGATCCTATATGATGTTTATAGGCATAGTTTTTCAACTACCCTGTTTGCAAAAATACAAAAAAATAAGTTATCTCCAAATTATTTAAGCAAAAAAATGTGTTATCCCAGCAGAATTTCTGCCAAGATAACACATTTTTAATATATTTCACTGTTTAATAGTACGCTACATATACTTCTGATATGAAAATCCTCGTTTACGAATTTGTAAAATGAGAAAATGTCCAAAGAAAAATTTATGATCCTCAAAAGAAAAAACCGAAGAATGGCAAAGAAAGTCCTGATCATTGGCCCAAAAACATGGATTATTCTTTAAAAGAGGTCTAAGCATTTCCAAAGGAACCTCTGATTGCGTTCGCAATATTTCTTTTGGCAATTTCAGGATTCATCGCTTCCTCTAAATCCATATTCTGAGGAGATACGGCAAGAACCTGATCAAATCCTGCATCAAGAAGCGCCTGCTTTTCGCTGACTCCTCCAGATACCAACCAGATTTGCTGGTCTGTCGTGGCTTTATTTTTCAAGACATGTTCCAAAATCCGCTGTGGCAACTTTCCCATCAAGGTCTGTCTGTCGCTATGACCTTCACCCGTTATCACGAGATCAGCATCCTGAATCATCTCATCAAAGCCGATTTCTCGCAACAGAAGTTCGGCTCCAGCAGAAATCTCTGCCCCAAAATATTGCAGGAAAGCATAGCCCAAACCACCGGCAGCCCCAGCACCAGGCATCTCACTCCTATCATAACCGAAATGCTTGGCGCTCACCTCAGCAAACTTCCTTGCCCGAGCATCCAGCATTTCCACCATCTCTGCATCAGCCCCCTTCTGAGGCGCAAAGACATGAGCCGCCCCGTTTTCACCACAAAGCGGATTGGTAACATCAGAAGCCAACATAAAAGTACATTCCTTGCGGATTTTCTTCCAGTCGTCTCCCATTGCCTTGAGCATTCCGATACCGCAATCGGATGTAGCACTTCCGCCCAATCCTACGATAAAGTGGCGCACACCCCGGCGAAAAGCATTCATCATCATCTCGCCCACGCCCCAGGAAGTAGCCTTCAGAGGATTGCGCTGTTCAGGCTCTATCAAAGCCAGTCCGGCAGTCTGTGCAATCTCAATTATCGCCGTATCATTCACGATACCATACTCTGCCTCAATCCATCTCATCAGGGCATCATGGGCATGAATTCTCACTCGCTCTCCTTTCATCGCCGTGAGAAAGGCATCGAGCATTCCCTCTCCCCCATCACTCATTTCGAGACAAATGATTTCGGGAGAAGCTTCATTCGAATCCAACTTTTCTATTCCAGAAGCAGTCTCTTCAGAATCCCATTCCTTTATTCCCGAAGCAATCGCCTCATTCACCTCCCTGCTCGTAAGGCAACCCTTATAAGAGTCGCAAGCTATAATAATTTTCCCATTCATTTTCACCTTATTATATATATACCTTATTATATATAGCATTGCCCATGGAGGGCGACGCATTCCAGCTCGCAAAATTAGCCATTATTCCTGAAACCACAAACCTTTTTGGGAAAAACTTTCAAAAACAGATGCTTCTGATTAAACGGAAACTCGACCAGACGGTCGTGGCAACATCCCTGAACCTGAAGCAGGAACGCTCGGTGTTAGCCAATGGCCGCAAGGCCAAATCCGCAGAAAACTCTTTGTGACCGTGGATGGTGGCATGAAAGGAAGAAAATTGAATCTATAAAATGCTATCAAAATATCATGCAATCATTACAGCATATTATCTTGCAATCATTTTTGCATTCATACATAATTACATCACTATTTAATTTAAAGTCGTCATGTAATTTTGCAAAGATGCAATTTTGCAATCATACATTCAATTATCAAAATGCAATTTTACCATTATGCCTACAGGAAAACATGTATGGATGTTATAAAGCAAACAAATTATCAAGATTTAGAAACTAAAATATTTAGACATAATTATGAAATAGAAATTTAACAACAAGTGAATACATGAATGAAAAAGAATATAAAAGTTTGCACACAACTAATCATGTAGGCTATATTTTAAGTTATTATCCAAACATTCATTATTGATTTCTTATCATCTTTTCGTATTGTTGATTTGTTATTTTGTTTGCATTACGATTATTATAACAGAAAACAAAAAATATATAAGTATCTGTATATTAAGTACTTAAACCAGCATGTAATCAATATATCATTCCTTCATTTTAACATGTTTGCATAACATCAACCAAACATTCACAAATACAAAAGAAACAACAGGTAAAAAAGCGTAGGAATAAACCCATATGTTGTTTGCTTTCAAAGTTTATAACAAATGTGCATGTTTGCACATAAAAGGATAAAATAAAAACCGAGAAAAAGGCTTCTCGGTTTTGCAAGTAAGAAATTTATTGATAATTCTTAATATATTCAATCAAACTGTCATGCAAGATTTCCTCAAATTTCTTTTTGGTTCTAATCTTTGCAATCATCAGCATTTCGTATTCCTCATCAGTGAGATAAGTTTGCACACCATGCAATTTGGATCTTCTTTCAATAGCGGTCATCTTTTTCTCGACAGGAGCAGCTGGTTGAGAAGCTGCCGGCTGAACGTTACCTGCACCACCTGGACGAACCGCTTGATTCATATTACTGAAAGCTGCACGAAAATCTTTTGCCATAATTTCAAAATTTAAAAATTTAAAGGATGAACTACTATAATAAATTAAATACCAAAAATTTCCTTAATAACTTCTGAATAATCATTTGCAGCAGTACAATATGGTGCATAATGAAAGAGATCGGTCATTTCGGTTTGAGCTTCATTCACTTTGATACATCTACGGATGCCATGTTCAATAACTTTTCTACCATATGTATCCTTAAGGTATTGTATCGCCTGACGGACAATTCTTGGACGCTCATCTACCATAACAGGCAGTAAGCCAAGCAGTTCCAAGTCGTGATTCAAGGCAAAACGCCCATTTTTGACTTCCTCCATGGCATCCAATATTGCTGCTAAACCATTAACAGAAAGACCTTCCATCTGTACAGGAACCAATAAATGACTAGCCACTACCATAGCATTGTAGGTTGATTGGGATAGGGCAGGAGGGCAATCAATAAATATATAATCAAAAAAATCGATTGGATTTTTAATACCTTCACCTGTCATATCTACGCAATCGCTATTAATACATGCTCCCAGAACCTGTCTAGGAGCACCAGTATTCTGAAGGAATGGATCAATATCTTGCATCTTAGCAGCACCAGGTACATAATAAATACCTATATCTGATTTATAAATCGGCATGCCCTTGCATTCAACCATAGACTCAAAAATCGTAGCGCAACCTTCTGGTGCATGATTCAGCAATGTAAGATTACATTGAGGGTCTAAATCTATCTCAAGGATCCTTAATTTCTTATTTTTACGAAGCATACCAGCAGCTAAATTCTGCACAGTAGTTGTCTTGCCAACACCACCTTTATTATTAACGATGGCGAGTATCATTTTCAACTGATTCTCCAT